>JAFAZV010000354.1 GCA_019239445.1 Solirubrobacterales bacterium | reverse complement strand
CATGTCCAGCTTGCTTGACCTGACCGTTCAAGGCGACGTCGCGACCATCACCGACGAGACGAAGCTGCCGCAAGTGAAGCTGATGACGCCTCTGCAGCTCTACCGGCTGTGGGAGCGTCAGAACTGGGCATCGCATCAGATCGACCTAACCGAGGACCGCGTCGACTGGGAAACGATGGACGCGGAGCTGCGCGACGAGATGGCATGGGGGTTGTCAGCGTTCTTCGTCGGCGAGGAGCGGGTGACGAACCAGTTCTCGGCGCTAGTGCTCGCAGCCGAAGACAATCGACGCGCATGACGCGCTGCTCGCCGATCCCTCCGATGTTGGCGCGAAGGTCGATTTCGTCACCGTCTACCACATGGTGATCGAGGGAACGCTGGCCCTCACCGGCCAGTACTTCCAAACCGACAACCTCGACCGGCGCGGGATCCTGCCCGGTCACCTTCATGCGTTCAACTTGATCTCGCGCGATGAGCACCGACACGTCGCCTACGGCACCTGGTTCTTGCAGCAGAAGGCGAAAGATCCGGAGCTCGCCCGGCGTATTCAGGACAAGCTGATGGAAACGCTGCCCGCGGCCGCCGGCGTACTCGTCCCGCCCGGCTACCGCCTCGGTGACGACTACGAGTACCTCGGATATTCGAACCATCAGATGAACGAATTTGCGTTCACCGCCCTGTCACGCCGGCTGAAGGTGATCGGCGTCGGGCTGCCGGCAATCGCCAGCTAGCGGCACTCACCGGCTTGGTGTTCGTGGCGGTCTCGATCAAGGTCGAGCGGATCCTCAAGTTCGCGGGACTTCCGGACCGAGGCGTAGAGACGGTCGTGTTGCTGCTGACTGTCCTGCTCGCGTCGCTGACGGGTCTGATCCCGGGTCAGGGTCGTACCGCGGGTCGTACCGCACTTCCTCTTCGGCGGTGGCGGAGGCCTCTAATGGGTCGTGGCCGGGATCGTTTTCACGATCTTGGGCGCCTCGTTGAACGCCTGGGTGCTGCTGGTCGAGATCCTGCGACGGAGACGTGCGCCGCGGAGGACGTGCTGGCCGGGCCGACTACGATGCTCGAGCTATGTCGAGTGACATCTTCGTTCGCTCGTTGATCGACGGCGAACTCGGCGGTGAGAGCAGCGACTTCGTGATCGTGGAGTGGCGCGACGCGGGCGAAGGGGAGTGGGAATGGATCGCCCCGCTGCACGTTCATCATCACGATGACGAGGCGTGGTACGTGCTCGAAGGTGCGCTGCGATTCCGCGTGGGCGAGGATACCTTCGAGACTGGCGCCGGCGGTGCCGTGCTCGTGCCCAAGGGCACGCCCCACGCCTACGGCAACGCCAACAAGCGCCGGCCTGCGCGGTACCTGCTCGTCATGACGCCGAGGATCCGCGCGCTCGTGCAGGCCCTTCACGCGCCTGGAGCCGGCGACTACGCCGCCATCTTCCGCGCCCACGCTTCAGAGCTGCTCGCGTGAGACCGGCGCACCTGGCCGCGCCGCCGTGACGTCGGGCCGAGCCGGCGGCGAGCGCTCGTCGCCTCGCGTGACGCTGAGGAGGTCGCGCGCGGTGGCACCGAGGATCGCGCTGACCGTCGGCACGCGATCGACATGGAAGGATGGTCCCTCCTCGGCGATGCTCCGTGCGATCGCGGTGACGTCGTTCAGGAGTGCGCTCGGCCACGGCTGCGCGGTGTCGGCGAGACGTCGCAGCGCGATCGCGAGCGCCCCGATCTGCTCCTTCAGCCAGTCGGGCAGTGCCTCTCCGGCTTGAAGCCCGGCTGTCGTCGCGCGCATCAGGCTGAGTACGGCATTGGCCAAGAGGTCGAGCCGGGCGATGCGCCGATCCTCGGCGGCGACCTCTGCGCGCATGGGCCAGCGGCGCGGTGCGATGCGCACGTTCGCCTTAGCGCGCGCCCGAGCCTGCGCCAGCGCGGCCAGGCGATCGTGGATTTCATAGCCGGTGGCGAGCAGCCAAGCCGAATCCGGCGGTTCGCCAGTCGGGAGCAGGTCGGCGACGCGCTCGAGCGTGGTTGCCAGCCGCTCGAGCAGCGCGCGCTCGGCAGCCCAGAGTCGCGGTAGCGGAGCCGCCGGGAACAGGAGCACGCCGACGAGCAGCGCCGACCCGCAGCCTACGAGCGCGTCGACCGCGCGCTCAGCTCCGGTGCCGTGGCGATGCAGCGTGACAACGAGGATCGCTGACGCCGCGGCCTGGTTTACGAACATCATCCCCTCGCCGACGAAGCCGCCACCCACCAGCAGCGCGACCACCATGGTCAATAGCACGGTTGCGCCCAGGGCCACCGTGCTTGTCCCGAGAGCCGCAACCAGCAGCTCCGCTGTCGCGATACCGAGCAGGACCCCACCGACCATCTGTAGCGCGCGCCGGCTACGACCGAAATAGCTCGTGCTCATCGCGATGCCGGCTGCTATCGGAGCGAAGAACGGCTGGGGATGGCCGAGAACGGTGTGCGCTATCCACCAGGCGAAGGCGGCGGCGAGGGACGCCTGCGCTGCAGCCCAGAACGAGTCGAGAACCCGGTGCCTGGCGCGACTCGCGAGCTGGCGCGGATCAGGCGCGGGAACAGCCTCCAGGCGGCGAGCTCGCATCGCCGCAGATTTTCCACCCGGGCGCGCCCCAGCGCGTGCGAGCGGCCAGAACAACCAGGACGCGCCCGGGAGGTCGGTCGCGCTACGCGCCGGCGCTCAGGCCGGCGCGTAGCGCCCGCGCCCCACCTTCTTGAAGGACCCGCGCTCGACGCCCTCCTTCAACGCCTGGCGGAAGCGCATCGGGCCCCAGTATTTGCAACCCAGCTCATTGCCGATCTCCTGGCGAGGAAGCTCGCCGCGGTCGCGCAGGAGGTTTTCGATCAGCGAGACCTCGCGGTCGAGCCAGAACTCCATTTCGTCAGCGTCATACGCGGAGCGCGCAGTGGTCGGTGCCCAGCCGGCGATGCTCTGGCCGTGCGGGTGACGTCTGCGTTGCGTGTTCTCTGGACTCATGGCTCGTTACCTCCGGGAAAGCGGGTCCTGGCTCGTGGCCGGTTGCTCAGCGTTGGGTGCACGTTCGCCGTCAGCCGGTGGCGAAGCGCCCGCCGGCGTGGTCTTGCGCCCCTCCTCGTGCGAGAGCGTGTACGGATCCTCGAGCTCGCCGCCCTCGTCGAGTGGGGCGCCGGTGGCGGACAGCGGAGGTGCGATGTCCTCGAGGTCGCGCCCCGCTGCCTCAACCCCCATGGATGCTTGGATGACGCCGCCGACGATCATCACCGCAGCACCGATCAGGTAGCCGATGAGGATGTCGCTCCGGCTGCCGGACTGGATCAGCGCGCCGAACAGCAGCGGGCCGCCGAAGCCGCCGATGATCGTGCCGGTGGCGTAGAAGAACGCGATCGCCATCGCCCGCGTCTCCATCGGGAAGATCTCGCTCACGGTCAAGTAGGCCGCGCTCGCGCCCGCCGAAGCGAAGAAGAAGATGATGCACCAGGCGACGGTCTGGGTCGTCGCGTTCAGGGTCCCGTTCTTGAACAGGAACCCAGTGATGACCAGCAAGATCCCCGAGAGGATGTAGGTCCCGGCGATCATCGGCTTACGTCCGACCGTGTCGAACAGGCGCCCGAGGAACAGCGGACCGCAGAAGTTGCCGACGGCGAACGGCAGCAGGTACAGGCCCACGCTGGAGGCGCTCACGTGGTAGATCTTCGTCAGCACCAGCGCGTAGGTGAAGAAGATCGCGTTGTACAGGAACGCCTGGCCGGTGAACAGCGAGAGCCCGACGAACGTCCGCTTCGGGTACATCTTGAACACGACGCCTGCGATCTCGCCGATCCCCATCGGCCCACGCTGCTTGACGCGAATCGAACGCCGGGGTTCCATCAACTCCTGTCCGGTTTTTGCCACGACTTGTTGTTCGATGTCGGCGGTTACGCGCTCGGCCTCGGCGTCGTAGCCGTGCAGGAACAGCCAGCGTGGGCTTTCGGGGACGTTGCGGCGAACGAGGAGGATCGCGAAACCCATCAGGGCCGCGAGGCCGAAGGCCAACCGCCAGCCGATATTGATCGCGAACAGCGAGGTGTCGAGCAGCACCAGCGACGCGAGCGAGCCGAGGATCGTCCCGATCCAGTAGGAGCCGCCGATCACGAGGTCGACGTTGCCGCGCACGCGCGCCGGAATCAGCTCGTCCACTGCGGAGTGGATTGCCGAGTACTCTCCGCCGACGCCGGCGCCCGTGATGACGCGGCAGACAATGAACCAGGCGAAGTTCATCGAGAACGCCGTGAGCACACTGCCGGCGAGGAAGATCCCGAGCGTGAGCATGAACAGGCGCTTGCGCCCGATCTTGTCGGCGAGACGCCCAAAGTACAGAGCGCCGACGCAGGCACCGACGATATACGCCGACCCCGCAGAGCCAACCTGTGTTGCCGTCAGCTCGAGGCCGCTGCCCTTCTCGCTCAGCCGGCCGCCGATAGCGCCGACGATCGTGACGGCGAGACCGTCGAGGATCCACACTGTCCCCAGACCGCAAATGATCATCCAGTGCCAACGCGACCACGGCAGCCGATCCATCCGCGCCGGGATCTGTGTGGTGATCGTCCTCAGCTTGGGTGCTTCTGCGTGAACCGCCATTTGTCTCCCCTCCAGGACGCTTGTGACGTTTCGCTCATACCCGTCCCGCGTGAGAGACAAACGTCCCATTTGTGCCCAAGTTGGGAGTCGCGGAGCACTATTTTCAGTCGACGATCACGGCCTGCTCGATCACCTCCTGAGCGCCGATCGCCCGTTCCAGGCCGCGCAGATCGAGCCGGCGCGTGCGCAGGCGGCCGGCAAAGGCACGCAGCGACTCGCCGGCGTCCGGGGGCGGCCCGACCCACCGTTCCGGCGTTCCGTTGTCGGCGACCAGCTCGAGTGCGCCGTCACGCAGAATCGCGCTCGCGCGGGCGCCGTTGATCGTCAACTCCACTCCACGGGGACGCGCGATCCAGCTCGTGCGAAGCGTGAGCGGAACGCCGATCCAGGTTCCGACTGCGGCGCCTCCGAGATCGACGCGGCCTGCGGCTCCGCGATCGAGGCTGACGGCACTGATCCGGGGTAAGGCACTCAGCAAGGCCAGTGCGTCGACGAGGTGGATACCGAGCTGCGCGAGGCCGCCGACTCCGGCTCGCCGGGGATCCTGCATCCACGCCGCCGAGCCCGCGAATGTCCCGCGCACCGCCCCGTCCTGCAGGTAGCTCGCGCTGACGGCGGACAGGCGCCCGAGCAGGTTCGCCCGCAGCACGCCGCGTAAACGGGCGAGGGCGGGCAGCTCGCGTAGGAAGAGGACGGTGTAGGCAGGCGTACGGCTGCGTCTGATTTCGCGCGCCAACCCGCGCGCTTCGGCGGCGGTGCGTGCCAGTGGGCTCTCGACGAGGATCGGGCGGCCGGCTCGCGCCGCGCGTGCACAGACGTCCGGTCGCTGGTCGGTGGGCACGCACACGACCACCGCGTCGGCGCGCCGGATCGCGGTGTCGAGGTCGCGCACGGCGTGGGTGGCGATCTGCCCGGGCACGGCCGCGCGGTCGGCGTCCCAGGCCGCGGCCAGTCGGAGATCAGGCTCCGACGCGATCACCCCGAGCAGGTCGGGCAGGTGCGGGTGCGTGCAGCCCAGCAATGCCAGCTCAATCGGCATGCACCCAGCTTGCCACCGCGCCATCGACTGCGCGCGCCAGTACCGCAGCGGACGCTAACGTCTCGGCATGAACTCCGCCTCGGAATCGCACTTCGGCCTCACGGGCTTGGCGACGATGGGCGCCAACCTGGCCCGCAATGTCGCCCATCACGAAATACCAGTCGTCGTCCACAACCGCACAGTCAGCCGAATGGAGAGGTTCCTGGCCGAGCACGGCTCCGAGGGACCGATCAGCGGACAGGAGTCGGTCGAGGAATGGGTGGGCGCGTTGGCCCGGCCGCGCGTCCTGATGAGCATGGTTCAGGCAGGCCCGGCCACGGACGCGGTGATCGAGGAGATCTCGCCTCACATCGACCGCGGCGACATCCTCATCGACGGCGGCAATGCCAACTTCCGTGACACGCAGCGCCGCCACGCCACGCTCGCTGAACGCGGCGTGCACTTCCTCGGCGTCGGAGTCTCGGGGGGCGAGGAGGGCGCGCTGAACGGCCCGAGCATCATGCCCGGCGGCGACCGCGAGCCCTACGACGCGGCCGTGCGGGAGATCTTCGAGGCCATCGCCGCTCAGGTGGACGGCGCGCCGTGTTGCACCTACGTGGGAGCCGACGGCGCCGGCCACTACGTGAAGATGGTCCACAACGGCATCGAGTACGCCGACATGCAGCTGATCGCCGAGAGCTACGACTTGCTCCGCCACGGCGTTGGTCTTGACGTGCCCGAGATCGCCGAGCGCTTCCGGACCTGGAACGGGTCCGAGCTGGAATCGTTCCTGATCGAGATCGCCGCCCGCGTCCTCGCCAAGACGGACGATGCCACGGGACAGCCGCTCGTCGACGTGATCCTCGATGCCGCCGAGCAGAAGGGGACGGGGCGCTGGACGGCGCAGAACGCGCTCGAGCTGGGCGTGCCGCTGACCGGGATCACCGAGGCGGTCTTCGCGCGCGCGCTGAGCGCGCTGAAGTCCGAGCGCGAGCGGGCATCGGGCGTACTTCGGGGCCCCTCGCCCGACGGAAATGGCGATGAGACCCTGGCCGGCGATCTCGAGCATGCGCTGTACGCGTCGAAGATCGTCTCCTACGCCCAGGGCTTCGCCCAGATGGCGGCCGCGGCGCACGAAGAGGATTGGAACATCGACCTCGGGTCGATGGCCACGATCTGGCGCGGCGGCTGCATCATCCGCGCACGCTTCCTCGACCGCATCCGCGAGGCCTACGAGCAGGACCCTGCGTTGCCCAACCTGATGTTGGCCGAGTTCTTCGCACAGGCGCTCGAGGAAGCTCAGGACCCGTGGCGGCGAGTGGTCGCGCGCGCGGCCGAGCTCGGCATCCCGACGCCCGCGTTCTCCTCCTCGCTGGCCTACTACGACGGCTACCGGCGAGCGCATGGGCCCGCGAGCCTGATCCAGGGCCTGCGCGACCTGTTCGGCGCCCACACCTACAAGCGCGTGGATCGCGCGGGAACGTTCCACGTCGTGTGGGGCGAGGACGGGCACGAAGTCGAGGCGTGACTTCTCGTCCGGTCAGACGCTCGGCGCGCAGCGTCAGAGGCGGGCCGCGAGTAACCCGAACGCGAGCAGCACCAAGGCCAGCCAGAGCGCCGACAGGGCCCGCTCGAGTGGCTCCGACAAGCGCGCCGCGTTGAGCTCGCGCACGCTTCCGTCCGTGCGCCGCTGCTCCCCCACGACCTCTGCCGTGTGTCGCCGGAGCTCACGCGCCGGCGTACTCAGTCGCCGCTGCGCCGCGCTCAGCAGACAGCACGCCGCGGCGACCAGCACGCCAGCCGGCCGGACCTCGAGCGCGTTCACGAAGTAGCCCGTGAAGGCGGGAAAGCCGCCCCAGGCGAGCGCGAACCAGGCGTCGTTGTGGAAGCGGCCGCCTGCGAGCTCGAGGTTGTAGGCCAGGATGAGGAACGCACCCGCGGCGACCAGCGGGGCCAGCAAGGGCGAGACGACGAACATCCCGACGATGCCGATCGCAACCGCGCCCGCGAGGCCGACCGCGCCGAGGCCGATCAGTGTGCCGCGGCTCAGCGTGGTCCTGAGCGGCCGGCCGCTGAGCTCGTCGAGGGCGTGAGCGCTCACTCCCACGGCGAGGAAGAACGCGCCGAGCGCGGCGAGCACGCGATCGGCGTAGACCGAAGGGGCGGCGGCGGCGCCGAGCGCGACGTAGCTCAGGTGCCAGGCCGTATAGGGCGGATGCAGGAGCGTGACGAGGTCTCGCCAGCCGCCGGAGCGCAGCGCGTAGAACGCCGGGCGATCGAGCTCACGCAGCGCCGGCGCCGTCCCTCACCCCCGACAACACGAGCCCAGCGCCAAAGCTGAGCCGGCGCATGCGGACGTCGCGGAGCCCGGCCGCCCGCCAGAGCGCGGGAAGGTCAGGTTGGCGTCGATGGAAGCCCTCGATGTTCGGCCCGAGAAAGCTCCCGACCTCGCGCCACGCCGGCGACACGAGCCGGCCCAGCAGAGGTAGCCCGACGCGCGTGTAAGCACGCCAGAGGGCGCGTAGCGGCGCCACCGGCGGCACACCAAACTCGACCATCGCGATGCGCCCACCCGGCCGCAGCACGCGGGCGAGCTCCCGCATCGTCAGCAAAGGGTCATCGACGTAGCGCAGCAGGTAAGTGAACGTCAGCGCGTCGAACGTGGCGTCAGCGAACGCGAGGCGCTCGGCCTCGCCGCGGATGAACTGCACCCGGCCGGCGAGCTGTGGGGAGTTTGCCAGCTGGGTGCGCGCCCGGGTGAGCATCTGCTCGCTCTGGTCGAGCCCGAGCACGTGACACTGCGCACGGCAGGCGAGCGCGAACGAGACGAGCCCGGTGCCACACGCGACGTCCAGTATTCGCGCCCCGGAAGCAGGCGCCACGGCGTCGATGAGCGCGCGACGCCAACGCGGATCCTGCCCGAAGCTGAGGATCGCGCCCATCCGGTCATACTCGCGGGGCAGGCCGGCGAACAGCTCGAGCGCGTGGCGCTTGCGGGATGAAGTGAGCGTGTCCGCGAGCGCCGGCATGCGCTCAAGCCGGCCGCGCCTGACCGCTGTACTCGGAGTTCGGGAGCATGTTCGTCGCCATCGCCATCCGGTTGGTGAAGTTGTACATCGCGCTGACCTCCGCGACGTCCCATGCCTCCTCGAGGCTGAG
>JAFAZV010000170.1 GCA_019239445.1 Solirubrobacterales bacterium | reverse complement strand
GGCCTGCCCAGCCTCGCTGGTCCTGCCGTCCAGGTAGAGGTCCTGGATCTCCTTCGCGGCGGCTTCGAAGCCGTAGCGCCGAACCAGGTTGTTGTAGAAGTTCTGCTGTCGCGAACCCATGCCGCCGATGTACAGCGCCAGCATCGGTCGCATCAGATCGCGCGCGTGCTCGCGATCCTCGGAGATATGGAAGTTGACCGTAGGAGCGACGTCGAAGCCGTTCAGCGTTCGGCGGGAGCGCGAGGCGCCCTCCTCGAGCAAGAGCCGGAAGTCCGAGACGTACTCGGCCGAGAAGAAGGTGGGGATCCACCCGTCGGCGATCTCGCCGGCGAGCGCGGTGTTCTTCGGGCCGATCGCCGCGACGTAGATCGGGATCCGTTCCTGGCGCGGCGCGATCATCAGCTTGAGGGACTTGCCCGGGCCGTCCGGGAGCGGCAGCTCGAGCGCACGGCCGCGATACTCGACACGCTGTCGGTCCAGCGCCATGCGCACGAGTCGGACGTAGTCGCGGGTCCGTTCGAGCTGACCGGCGAAGCGCTGCCCGTGCCAGCCCTCGGCGACCTGCGGTCCCGAGCTGCCGATCCCGAGCAGCATCCGGCCATCCGAGAGCTGATCGATCGTGGCCGCGGTCATGGCGGTCATCGCCGGACTACGGCCGGGCATCTGGAAGACCGCCGAGCCAAGCTTGATCGTTTTCGTACCTGCAGCGAGCCAGGCCAGGACCGTGGCGGCGTCGGCACCCCAGGCCTCGGCCGTCCACACCGAGTCGAACCCGACGCGTTCGGCCTCCTGGACCACCCGCAGCTGCTCGTGCGGCCGTTGCCCGAGGCCGAGGTAGCCGATGTGAAGTCCGAGCTTCATCGGACGCAGAACCCTACGTGAGTGCGCAAAACGGCCCGCTGCCAAACTCTCTCTGTGAGAGAGACGGCGGCAGCCGGTAGGGATCTGGCGCCGGCGGGCGGGCGGCCTGCGCCGGCGGCCGAGCGCGATGCGCCGGCGGCCGGGCCCGATGCGGCGGCGGCCGGGCCCGATGCGCCGGCGGGCAAGCGCGACGTGCGCTCGGGGGAGGAGCGTCGAACATCTCCGCTCGAGCTGCTCTGGGACCTCGTGTTCGTGTTCGCGGTCACCCAGGTCACCTCGCTGCTATCGAACAACCTGACGCCGCGAGGGTTTGGCCGTGCGATGCTGGCGCTCGCGCTGATCTGGTGGGCATGGTCGGCGTTCGTCTGGGCGACGAACGCGCAGACGACGACGGCGCGCAGCCTCCGCGTGTGCCTGCTCGTGGCGACGGTGTTCATCTTCATCACCGGACTTGCGCTTCCACGCGCCTTCGGCGACCAAGCCACGCTGTTCGCCGTCTCCTACGCAGTCGTGCGCGGGCTGCACCTGGCGCTGTACGCGGACGCGTCGCGCAAGGGCAACGCGTCGTGGTCGGCGATCGCAGGTTTCGCCGTCACCGTGGCGATCGGAATGGCGCTGCTGATCGGAGGATCGTTTCTCGACGGTGTCGCACGCGATCTGCTGTGGCTGGCGGCGGTGGCGATCGATTACGCCGGGCCGGCGTGGCTGACGCGCGAGCGCTTGCGCGGGCTGCAGCGGGTAGCGGTGGCGCACTTCGCCGAGCGCTAC
The DNA here is from genome assembly GCA_019239445.1 of Solirubrobacterales bacterium. Classification (GTDB taxonomy): domain Bacteria; phylum Actinomycetota; class Thermoleophilia; order Solirubrobacterales; family Solirubrobacteraceae; genus Palsa-465. The sequence continues at coordinate 12,759 of JAFAZV010000170.1, read as the reverse complement.
GGACTGTTCGTGATCATCTGCCTCGGTGAATCGATCGTCGCGATCGGCGTCAGTTCTCGCGGTGAGCCGATCAGTGCCGCGCTCGTCGCCGCCGTATCGCTGGGCCTGCTGATCACAGTCGCATTGTGGTGGACGTACTTCGACCGCTTCGCCGAAGTGGCCGAGGAGCGGCTACGCGAGCACCCGGATCCGGTGCTCGTGGCCGCGGATGCGTACAGCTACCTGCACCTGGTGATCGTCGCCGGAATCATCGTTTTTGCCGTCGGTGTCCACTTCCTGGCGCTCGAGTCCGACCGGTCGCTGCCCGACGGGGCGCGGCTTTGCCTGTGCGGCGGCCTGGCGCTGTATCTGCTCGGGCATGTCGCCTTTCGGCTGCGCATCGCCGGCACGGTCGGGTACGAGAAGCTGATCGTGGCGGTCTTGCTGATCCTGCTATACGCGCTCGGCCCAGGACTGTCAGGCTGGACCCTGGCAGCGATCGCAACGGCGCTGCTCGCGGGACTGTGCACGGCAGAGTCGGACGTCCTCCCGCGGCCTAGGGCGACGGACGCGGGCGTTGGCGTTTCACACCGCGATGAGCAGGGGAGAGGAGCATCGAGATGACGACTCAGGCCGGATTGGAGCTTCGCGGAGCAATTGATTCCGGCTACGAAGAGGTCCTCACGCCCGACGCGCTCGAGTTCATCGCAGAGCTGCAGCGCGAGTTCGGACCCACCCGCCGCGATCTTCTGATCGCTCGGGAGCGAAGGCGCGAGCGGCTCGCGCGCGGAGACAGCCTCGACTTCCTGCCGGAGACCCGGGACGTCCGCGAGGGCGACTGGAAGGTGGAGCCGGTACCGGCGGACATGCAGCAGCGATGGGTCGAGATCACTGGTCCGACCGAGCGCAAGATGACGATCAACGCGCTCAACTCCGGCGCAGATGGCTTCATGGCCGATTTCGAAGACGCCAACGCACCGACATGGAAGAACATGGTCGAGGGGCACATCAACCTGCGTGATGCAATCGAGGGCACGATTACCTACGACGGCTCGGATGGTCGTCATTACGAGGTGGGCGAGACACCCGCGACGTTGCTCGTTCGCCCGCGCGGGTGGCACCTGCCCGAGCGGCACCTGCTGATCGACTCAGAACCCGTGTCCGGCGCGCTGTTCGACTTCGGCCTTTACTTCTTCCACTGCGCGCCCCGGCTTCTGCGACGTGGCTCGGGGCCCTACTTCTACGTGCCCAAGCTCGAGTCGCACCGCGAGGCGCGCTTGTGGAACGAGGTGTTCTCGTTCGCCGAGGAGGCGCTGGGCGTGCACCGAGGCACAATCAAAGCCACAGTGCTGATCGAGACTCTGCCGGCGGCGTTCGAGATGGACGAGATCCTGTACGAGCTTCGCGAGCATTCGGCCGGTCTGAACGCCGGCCGCTGGGACTACATCTTCTCCGCCATCAAGTGTTTTCCCGATCGGCCGGACATGGTGTTGCCCGATCGCGGTGACGTGACCATGACGGTTCCATTCATGCGGGCCTACACCGAGCTGCTGGCTGCCACCTGCCACAAGCGGGGTGCACACGCGATGGGTGGGATGGCGGCACTGATCCCATCCCGCCGGGACGAGGAGGCGAACGCCAAGGCCCTCGACGGCGTGCGCGCAGACAAGGAACGCGAGGTATCGCAGGGATACGACGGAACCTGGGTCGCTCACCCGGACCTGGTGCCGGTGGCGCGCGAGGTCTTCGAGCGCGGCCTGGGCGGTAGGCCCAACCAGCTCGAGCGCCAACGCGACGAGGTCCATGTTCGCGCCGACGAGCTGCTCGATCTGGCCGCCACGCCGGGCGAGATCACCGAGCAGGGACTTCGTACGGACGTCAGCGTCGGTTTTCAGTACATCTCGTTCTGGTTGGGAGGCCGTGGCGCTGCTGCGATCAACTCGTTGATGGAGGACGCCGCCACGGCCGAGATCTCGCGCTCACAGATCTGGCAGTGGATACGCCACGGGGCGCAACTCGAGGATGGCCGCACGGTCACCCGCGAGCTCGTGCGCGAGGTTCTCGACGAGGAGACGGAGAAGATTCGTTCCGCCGTCGGGGAAGAGACTTGGTGCGCCGGGCGCCCGGCCGAGACGCGCGAGATCTTCGAGCGGGTAGCGCTGTCCGAGGAACTATTCGAGTTCCTGACGCTCCCAGCGTACGCGTACCTCGACTGACTGACGCGCCGCTACGCGCGAGCTGATCCCGGGGCCGGCCTCGGGATGCGCCGGAGGCCAGCCCGGGAATGCTCTAGCGGGTCGCCTTCTTGATCGCGCTGCTGGCGCGGCCGGCCTTGTTCCTGGCTTTGCCCTTCAGCTCCTCGCCGGTGCCGCGGGCTTCGGTGCCTGGCCGCAGCGTGTCCTTACCGGCCTCCTTCTTGGCCTTTCCCTTGAGCTCTTCGGCTTTGCCTTTGACCCGCTGGGTGCGGTCGCCCATCGCTGCCTCCTGCTGTTAAAGACTGAACGAACCTTTTTTCTAGCTACCCATTTACGGGACCATCCACGACAAAGCCCCCGACTGAAGCAGCACGAGCAGCGCGATCAGCAGCACCAGCACCACGCTCCAGCCGAGCACCCGACGGAGAATGTCGCCTTCGCAGCCGGCCAGGCCGACGGCGGCGGCGCCGATGGCCAGATTTTGAGGCGAGACCATCTTCGCCATCACGCCGCCGGAGCTATTGGCAGCGGCGAGCAAGGTCGGCGACAGCCCCGCCTTATGCGCGGCGGTGACCTGAAGGGCGCCGAACAGCGAGTTGGTCGACGTGTCCGAGCCCGTCACCGCGGTGCCGAACCAGCCAATCAGCGGCGAGAGGAAGGCGAAGAAACTACCAGCGCCCGCCGCCCAGGTCCCGAGCGTCGTGGTCTGCCCCGACAGGTTCATCACGTACGCGACAGCCAGCACGGCGCAAACCGTCAGCAAGGCCCACTTGATCCGGTCGAGCGTGCGCAGGTAGATCCGCAGCGCCTCGCGCGGGCGAACGCGCAGGACGAGCGCAGTCAGCATTCCTGAAACGAGCAGCCACGTCCCGGCGGCGGTCAACCAGGTGAACTTGAACTCCTCGCTAGTGGGGGCCTTGCCCTTGGTGTTGAGCACGTGCAGGCCCGGCCAGTTGAAGACCGAGGTTGCCTTCTCGAGCTGGTTCTGGACCGGATGGAGGCTGGTCAGGCCGAGTACGACGACGATGATGGCGTAGGGCGCAAACGCCTTCAGCACCTCGGGTGTCCGGGGTTTGTCCGGCTCGGTGCCGACCCGACGCTCGAACGCCGCGTCACCGGTCGAGCCGCCGGCGATGGCGGGCCGGCGGCCCACCGTGGCGGCGGGAGTGCCGGGGGCACTCGGGTGCCAGACGCGCAGCAGCGAAACGACGGCGCCGGCGGAGACGAGCGACGCAATGATGTCGGTCAGCTCCATCGAGACGTAGTTCGAGATCGCGAACTGGGTGATCGCGAACGCGGCCCCGGCGGCGAACGCAACGGGCCAGGTCTCCCGCAGTCCGCGGCGCCCGTCGACCATGAACACGAGGACGAACGGGATGATCAGGGCCAGGAACGGCGTCTGACGGCCGACCATCTGGCTCAAGTGGTGCGTCGGCAATCCGGTCACCTGGGCCAGCGTCGTGATCGGAATCCCGATGGCGCCGAACGCCACCGGCGCCGTATCGGCCACGAGCGACACAGCGGCCGCCTTGACCGGATGCACGCCGAGACCGACGAGCATGACCCCGCAGATTGCGACCGGCGTGCCGAAGCCCGCCAGCGCCTCGAGCAGGGCGCCGAAGCAGAACGCGATCACCACGACCTGGACCCTCATGTCATCGGAGATCGCCGCAAACGAGCGCCGGAGGACGCCGAAGTACCCCGTGGCGTCGGTCATGTTGAAGATCCACAATGCGTTGACGACGATCCACATGATCGGCCAGAGTCCGAACACGGCTCCTTCGGCCGCGGAGTTGGCGGCTTGCCCGATTGGCATCGAGTAGACGGCTAACGCAACGATGATGGCGACGCCGAGCGTGATCAGCGCAGCCCAGTGAGCCTTCATCCTCACGATCCCCAGCAGCACGAACAGCACCGCCAGAGGCAAGATCGCGAAGATCGAGGTCAGTCCCAGGGAATGGGAAACCGGATCGAGAACCTGTCTGTACACGGTGTCCTCCCTCGATTCGAGGTCTCGCTGAAGCGTTATCTACCCCGGCCGCCGGGCGATCACGCGACGAGTGCACATATCAGCGCATCGCCGGGCGAGATCGGCCACGAATCGGACGGAGCGGCAGCGCGGTGATAATCGAGCTGAAGTGGCCGGCGAGGAGACAACCGAGTACAGCGGCCGGACGGCCTGGGCGCGCAACCTGGCCGCTCCGGTCAGAGCCTTTCTGAGCACGGAGACGGGTAGCGCAAGCACCTTGCTCGTGGCCACCGTGCTCGCGCTGCTGTGGGCGAACTCGCCGTGGCGCGACACCTACGGCTCGGTGTGGAACACGGTCCTGTCGATCCGGCTCGGCGGGGGCGAGGTTTCGGCGACTCTGCGCCAGTGGGTCAACGAGGGCCTGATGACGTTCTTCTTCCTGGTCGTGGGGCTTGAAGCCAAGCGTGAGTTAGACGTAGGCGAGCTGCGTCAACGTCAGCGGCTCACGATTCCGATGGTGGCCGCGATCGGCGGAATGATCCTTCCCGTCGCGATCTACCTCGCCGTCAACGCTGGGCGCTCGAGTGCGCACGGCTGGGGCGCCGCGATGTCGACGGACACCGCCTTCGCGCTCGGCGCGCTCGGGCTGTTGACGCCGCGGGTGGCCACGCGGCTGCGCGTGTTCCTGCTCACGGTGGCGGTGTTCGACGATCTCGGCGCGCTCGTCGTGATCTCCACCGCGTACACAACTCACGTCTCGTTCGTCGCCCTGGGCGCAGCAATCGGGTTGTTCGCCGTCCTGATCGCGCTGCGCTACGCGCCGGCGTGGCGCAGGGCCGCATCGATCGTCGTTGGCGTCGCCATGTGGGTGGCGATGTTCAAATCCGGGATCGATCCGGTCATCACCGGGCTGGCGGTCGGGTTGGTGACGAGCGCTTATCCGCCCTCGCGCCAGGATCTCGAGCGCGTGACGGAATTGACGCGGTCATTCCGCGAGCAACCCACTCCGGAGCTGGCGCGCTCGGCGCAGCTGAGCGTGTTGTCGGCCATCTCGCCGAACGAGCGGCTGCAGTACGACCTGCACCCGTGGACGAGCTACGTGATCGTGCCGCTGTTCGCGCTCGCCAACGCCGGCATCCACCTATCGGGCGGCCTGTTCGCCGACGCGGTCAAGTCCCCGATCACGATCGGGATCGTCGCCGGCTACGTCGTGGGCAAGCCCGTCGGGATCCTGACTGCGTCGTGGCTGGCGTCGCGTCCGAGCCTGCGCGGGCCGCGGCCGGCCGTCAGCTGGCCGATCCTGATGGGCGGCGCGGCCGTGGCCGGCATCGGCTTCACGGTGTCACTGCTGATCGCCAACCTTGCCTTCAGTGGCCGCCGACTCGACGAGGCCAAGCTTGGTGTGCTCGTGACGGTCGTGCTGGCACCGGCCGTGGCCTGGGTCGTGTTCCGACTCACCAGCCGGCTTCCGGCTCCCGTGAGGGCGCGCCAGATCTCGGGTACCGCGCAGGAGATCCTCGACCTGGCTGAGGACGTCGATCCTGACCGCGACCACATTCGCGGTTCGGAGGAGGCGCGGGTGACGCTGGTCGAGTACGGCGACTTCGAGTGCCCGTACTGCGGACAGGCCGAACCCGTCATCCGCGAGCTGCTGTCCTCCTTCGGCGACGACCTGCGCTACGTATGGCGCCACCTGCCGCTGAATGACGTGCACCCGAACGCCCAGCTCGCCGCCGAAGCGGCTGAGGCGGCGGCCGCGCAGGGAAAGTTCTGGGAGCTCTACGACGTGTTGCTCTCCCATCGCGACGCCCACACCCCGCAGCAGATCGGCCGCTACGCCCACGATCTCGAGCTCGACGTCGACCGCTTCTGGGAGGAGCTGCGCCGCCACGAGCACGCGCCGAGAGTGGCCGAGGACGTGACGAGCGCCGACGCCAGCGGCGTGTCCGGTACGCCCAGCTTCTTCATCAACGGCCGGCGCCACCAGGGCGCCTACGACATCGACACGCTCACGGCCGCGGTGTCGGCGGCGCGACAGCGGGCACGGCTGCTCGAGAAGGCCGCCGTGTGATCCCTCACCCCAAGCCGACTAGTTCAGCTCAGCCGGTAGGTTGAACTGCCCGAAGGTGGCGTCGAGCCGCTTCGCGTCGGCCGGGTAGTCGGGCCAGCGCACGTAGTCGCTGCGCTCGGTCGGCGCGGTCGAGCGCGAAACGAAGGCCACGACATCGCTGATCTGCTCGCGGCGGAAGCTCAGGACGTTCAGCGCGAACGGCAGGTGGGCGTGTCGCTCCTCGTCCCACGTGTAGAAGCCGAGGGCCGGCTGCCCGTTGGCCTGTGTGCGCACGACGCGCCAGCGCCACCGACCGGACATCGGATAACGAGCGAGGAACTGCTCGATTTCTGCCCGGCCACCGAACCAGCTCCGGAGCGGCGGCATCGCGAACGTTGCGTCCTCGGTGAGCATGGCGGCGACCGTGCCCACGTCGCCCCGCAGCCAGGCGTCGACATAGCCGTCGACGATCTCGCTCAGTCGCTCGTCGCCGATCGCCCCCAGCGTCTCCTGCTGGCTGCGCTCGGGCAGACGCTCCTCGGCCGTCTTGCGCGCACGCTGCAGGGCGCTGTTGACCGAAGCCACCGTGGTTCCAAGCGTGTCTGCGACTTCGGCGGCGGAGAATCCAAGCACCTCGCGGAGGATCAGCACCGCCCGCTGGTTGGGGGGCAGATGCTGCAGCGCGGCCACGAACGCCAGCTCCACGCTCTCGCGTAGTTCGTAACGCGCCTCAGGGCCGGCCAGCTCGTCTTCCAGCCCGAGGCGCTCGTCTGGATAGGGCTCGATCCACACCGACTCCACCACAGGGTCGCCAGGGCCCTCGTGAGGATCGGTCCGCGGGCCGTAGTCGATCGGGAGAACGCGCTTGGGGCGCTTGGCGATCAGGTTCAACGACACGTTGGTCGCGATCGTGTACAGCCACGAGCGCAGCGTGCTTCGGCCCTCGAAGCGCCCGATCGCCCGCCAAGCCCGCAGCAGCGTCTCCTGGAGCGCGTCCTCGGCGTCGTGCACCGATCCCAGCATCCGGTAGCAGTGGGCGTGCAGTTCGCCGCGATGTGGCTGCACGAGTCGCGCGAACGCGCCCTCATCGCCGCCGCCGGCGGCGTCGATCAGCGCCTGCTGCGCGGGCGACTGGCTCGCGATGCCCTGGGTCATCTCGCGGGAGCTTAGACAGCGCGAGCGCCAGATATTCATCGGCTGCGATGAATATGTCTGGTGGCGGGGGTCTAAGCGGCAGAACGCCATGGGCACACCGCGCAGACCAGTGGTGCACCTCGAACTCCATACGGCTGATCTCGAGGGGGCGCACGCCCTCTACTCAGGCTTGTGCGGCTGGCGCCGCGAGCAGGTCGAAACCGCCTATGGCTCCTACCTGGCCCTCGAGCTCGGTGCGCGGATCGGCGGCGGGATCGTCGAGTGTCGCGTCCAGCGTCCGCTGTGGCTGCCCTACGTGCAGGTGGACGACGTGCGCGAAACCACCGAGGCAGCCCGGCGGGTGGGGGCTACATTGCTGCTCGAGCCGCGCGAAGGACCCGCCGGCTGGCGCAGCGTGGTCAGGACCGAGGCCGGGGGCGAGGTCGCGTTCTGGCAGCCGAAACGCTAACCACCAGCGCGCCCAGCGAGCTCGCGCGCGACGTCGAGGAACGCGCGTAGGGCAGGACGAGCGTCATCGCCTCGCCAGGCGAGCGAGACGACGGCGGGCTCGGCGTCCGCAACGGGCACATAGGCAACATCACGGCGCGGATACTGCTGCGCGACCGGCGCCGGAACCAGGCAGACGCCTCGTCCCGCCGCCACCAGTGTGAGGATCTCCTGAATACTGGCCGCGTCGGCCGCCACTCGTCCCGGCAAGCCGTGCCGCCGCTGTTCGGCGAGCCAGCGCAGCGGAACGCTCTCTTCGGACAGGGCGCGGTTGGTGATGAAGCTGAGCTCGCGCAGATCGGCAAAGGCCAGCTCCTCGCTCTTGGCGAGCGGATGGTCCATCGCGAGCGCGGCCACCCGGGGCTGGCTGGCGATGACTTGGATCTCGAGCTCGGCTTGACCCGGTCGCAGCCGTGTGAACGCGACGTCGACGGTGCCTTCGACGATGTCCTGGACGCTGCCGAGCAGAAGTTCTCGCACGGTGACCTCGACGTTCGGACGGCGCTCCGCGTAGGTCTTGAGGACTTCCGGAAGGCGCTCGCCGGCCGAGCCGAAAAAGCCGACCGTGAGCTGATCGGTCGCGGCTCGACGCGCCGCCCGCACGGCGGCCTTGGCCTGACGAAGCGTCTTGCCTCCTTCGCGCACGAGCGCCTCGCCGGCGGCCGTCAACTCGACTCGGCGGCTGCTGCGGTCAAACAGCGTCGTCCCCAGCTGGTCTTCGAGCTTGCGGATCTGCTGGCTCAGAGACGGCTGCGCGATGTGAAGTCGCGCTGCGGCGCGGCCGAAATGCAGCTCCTCGGCGACGACGAGGAAGTACTCGAGCGCTCGCAGCTCCAAGCCTTCCATAGTCACAGCCTATTGATCGCGCTCGCCTTGGTCTTGGACGCGGAACCCCGCAACCAGGATCATGTCCCGGATGGCCGGCGCGTCGATCACGCAGGTGCGGCAGACGTACGAACTGCCCGGAAACGCCGTGTTCCCGGAGAGCATTGGCGTCGACGCCGAGGCGGGGGATGCCTACGTCGGAAGCCTCGGCGACGGGACGCTCTACCGACTTCGCCGCGACAGGCTCACAGCCGAGATCTTCTCGCCCGGGGGCGCCGACGGGCGCGGGTCCGTTGCCGGCGTGAAGATCGACCCAAGTGGGCGGCTGTGGGCGGCCGGCGGCTACGACGGGACGCTGTGGATATACGACCTGAAACGGCGCGAGCTGCTCGGTCGATTGGAACTCGCCGAGCCTCCGACTTGCGTCAACGACATCGCCTTCGGCCCTGGCGGCCGTGGATTCGTCACCGACTCGTTCGTGCCGTACTTGTTTCGCGTGGACGCGGACTCTCTAGCCGTGGAGCGCTGGGTTGACCTGAAGGCCGAGGGTGTCCCTTGGCCCGATGGCCTCAATCTGAACGGAATCGTCCTCACCGGCGACGGCCGGCATCTCATCAGTTGCCAGACGAACACCGGGCGCTTGTGGAGGATCTCACTTGACTCAGGCCGGGTCGAGGAGGTCGAGGTGCAGGGCGGTCCGTTCGAGCACGCCGATGGCCTCGCCCGGGACGGGTCCTTGCTCTACGTCGCGATCAACGCCGGTCAGCAGGTCGCGGTGCTCGAGGTGCGCGACACCGGCGCCACGGCGGCGCTACGCACGATCCTCCGCAGCGACGCGTTCGCGTTTCCCACTGCGGTGGCGCGCCGGGGCGATGAGCTGCTCGTGGTCAACGCACAACTCGACAAGATGAACAGCGCGCCCGAGCTGCCGTTCACGGTGGTGGCGATCGAGCCGGCGGCTACAGCCTGACTGACATCAGCAACGCCCCGGTTCGGCCGCCGGGATGAGGGCGCCGACATCTCGAAACGGCAGCGAGTATGTTTTCGCCGTATCTCAACCGGGTACCGCGGCCAAGAATCGGGATGAGCATCATCGCATCACGGCGACGGGGTGACTCCCCCCTCAGCAGCCGGGAGCGGAGCCCTTCGCTGAAGTGCTCCTATCCCGCGGTCGCCAGCTCGGTCGCAGAAGCACGCGGCGCCGTAGCAGAGTTTGCCTCTGCTGCGGGCGCCAGCGACGCGCAGGTCGACGCGATCCGCCTGGTCACGTCCGAGGCGATGACCAACGCCGTGACATTCGCCTATCCGGCTCGCCCTGGGCACGTGCACGTCACCGCGTGGCTGGCGGCGGGCGAGATCTGGGTGCTGATCAGCGACAACGGCTGCGGCCTTCACGCCGGCGCGAAGAGCGATGGGCTCGGGCTCGGCTTGGCTTTGATCTCGGTGCTGAGCGACGGCTTCTCCGTGGTTGGCTGCGCGTCGGGGGGTACCGAGCTCCGGCTGCGCTTCGACCTCGAGCACGCCCCGGCAGCCGCGTAGCGGCTCAGGCAGTTCACGTCTTGCTGCGATGAGTTCGCGGCGCGTGACGGGTCATATCGGCAACGAAATCACCCGCACCAGGAGGAGCGAGATGAGCACCACCAAGACGCGAATCCGGCAGATCGGTCTGGTCATCGTGCCGTCGACCGACCAGGATCGGTCGATCCAGTTCTACGAGTCGCTTGGCTTCGAGAAGCGCACCGACATCCCGTTCGGCGGCAACTATCGGTGGGTCGAGGTTTACCCTCCGAGCGGAACAGCCGGGATCGCGCTGGCGCCCCCGCGCGAGCAGGACTCGGTGGGGGTCGAGACCGGCATCGCGCTGAACACCGATGACGCTGACGCTTCGCACGCGCAGATGAAGTCGCTGGGTGTCGACGTCGACGCCGAGGTCGCGCGCATGGGCGACCCAGTTCCGCCGATGTTCTGGTTCCGCGATCCCGACGGAAACAGGCTGATGGTCGTCGAGCTGAGTCAGGAACAGTAGTCCCGCAGGACTATCCGCGACCGGGCGGCGGCTGGGGCGGCGGCGGCTTGGGCGGCGCGGGCGTGGTGCCGGGCGCCAGCCGCACGGCCCTCAGGAGCGCTCCCGCCAGCAGCGCCTGGCCGGCGTAGCTGGGGTGGACCCCGCAACTGGTCGGCGTGCCGAGCTGCGTCAGCAACCCGGCGCGGCAGCTGTCGGCGCCCGAGTGCGCAGCCGCGCGCTTGAACTGGCCGAAGCCGTCGGCGATCGTCACGTGGTAGGGCCGCGCCGCCTCGTCGACCGCCCGGTTGAGGCTCGCGACTTGTGCCGCGGCTGCGGGCAAGGCGTAGGTGAGGGAGTAGTAGTTGACGATCGCCAGCTGCCCGCTGTAGTGGGCCTGGTCGCGGATGGAGCGGAGGATCGTGCCGACGTTGCGCGCGATGCGCCGCAGCAGGGCGGCCAGCTCCGAGAGGCAGCCGTCTTTCGTCGTCTTCGCACAGAGGAACAGGTCGTTGGCGCCGATCATCAGCGACACCAGCCGGACGTTGCGCTGGCTGCGCAGGTACGACACCGCGTATGACAGCTGGGAGCCGCGGTAGCGGACGTGGAGAGGAAACAGAGCTCGGTATCCGATCCCGTGGCCGCCCGTGTTCTCGCAGCCATTGCTCGGCGCAGCCGGGTTGATCAGGCTGGAGCTCGTCTCTCCCGGACACGCGGCGTTGGCGACGTTCAACCGCAGCTGGGCGCCGAGCTGCTCCGGGTAACCGAGGAAGCTCGAGGCACGGCGATAGTTCGGCGGAGGAACCACGTTCGCCTCCTGGTAGCCGAACGTGACTGAGTCGCCGAGCGCGAGATACCGCGCGCCCGGCGCGAGCGGTGGCGCTGAAGCCGCGGCGGCCAAGGTAGGCGCGGCGGTCCCCACGGCTGCGAACATCGCGACTGCTCCGACGAGAACCGAGGTCCCCCTTCGCGCCGACGCCGCCCGTCGCGCACGACGCGCTTGCCGCCCGCCGGCAGCTCCCAAGCCATCAAGCACGTTCCTCTCCTCTGCTTGCTCGCCGAAGCAGGTAAGCAAAGCAGACTCAAGACGCGTGAGCGCATGCGGCGCTACGCTGCGCCAATGTGCGCGGTGGCGCAGGACCCGGTGGCCGCCGGCCGCGCGGCGTTCGCACAGCGCCATTGGGAGCGGGCATGGGAGCTACTGAGTGGGGCGGATCGCGGACATCCGCTGGGCGCCGAGGACCTCGAGCAGCTGGCTCAAGCGGCGTGTTGGACGCGTCGCTACGACGCGATGATCGAATTGCTCGAGCGCGCCGAAGCCGTCTATGAGCGCGACGGAAATCGACGCGGAGCGGCCCGAGCGGCGCTGGCGCTTGCACGCGAGCATTTCCAGCGCTGCAACGAGGCCGTGATGGCCGGGTGGCTCGGCCGAGCGGAGAACCTGCTCGCCGGTGAACCAGAATCCCGCGAGACCGGATTGCTGCTGTGGGCGAAAGTTCATGGCTCGCTGCTCATGGCGAGCGACATGGAGCACATCCTGGAACGCGCGACACAGCTGCTCGTGCTGGCGCGGCGATTGCGTGACCCCGACCTGGAGGCGCTCGGGTTACTCGAGCAGGGCCACGCGCTGATCATCGCCGAACGCGCACCCGAGGGCCTGCCGATCCTCGACCAGGCGGCCGCCCTGGCGATGACCGCGGCCAGCGATCTCACGACGACTGGGACCGTGTACTGCTCGACGATCTTCGCTTATCGCAACGTCGGCGACTGGCAGCGCGCTGCCGAGTGGACGGACGAAGCCCTGCGTTGGTGCCGCCGTCATTCGGTCAGCGGATTTCCGGGACTCTGCCGCTTACATCGGGCCGAGATCATCCGTGTGCGAGGAGTCCTCGAGGAGGCCGAGCGCGAGGCACAAGCGGCTTGTGACGAACTGCTGGCGTGGGCACCGCGCTACGCCGGCTGGGCTTGCCAGGAGCTGGGCGAGGTCCGCCGGCGGCGAGGCGACGCAGAAGGTGCCCGCGAGGCGTTCGAGCAGGCGTTGGCGCTCGGCTTCGACCCGCAACCGGGGCTCGCGCTGCTGCGCCTGGACGAGGGCGAT
>JAFAZV010000148.1 GCA_019239445.1 Solirubrobacterales bacterium | reverse complement strand
TTCCTGGCCCCGCACACGACCTGGTCCAGCTCCCGAGATTGGAGACCGACTTTTGACCCAGCGCACCACTGTCCCCAACGCGAACATCGAACTGATACGGGCCAGCTTCGGTGAGTTCAACGCCGGCGATCTCGATGCCTGCGTGGCCCGTCTGGCCCCGGACTTCGTGATCAACCTGGCCGAGCTGCCCGAACCAATGCACGGCCGTGAGGCCTGGCGGCAAGCCGCGGAGATGATGAGGCGCGCCTTCCCCGACCTCGAGGCCGACATCCGGGACATCTTCGCGGCCGCGGACCGTGTCGCTGTCCGCTTGACCTTCCGCGGCACCCACGCCGGTGAGTTCCTGGGCATCCCGGCCACCGGCCGCAGGATCCAGTACGTCAGCCACGAGTTCTACCGAGTCGTCGAGGGTTTCATCGCCGAGGAATGGATCTGCTCAGACACAGCCACCCTGATGCGCCAAGTCAGTTGAAGGAACTGCAGGCACCTCGTTATCAGGCGGATCTGCTTTGGCCGTCGACACACTCGACTCTCGAAACGGCCGACTCCCGCCTCGCGCGGTCAGCAGGGCGGTCGTTCCGGCCGGTCGTCGGGCGCTCGTGGCCGCCCTGCAGGTGGCGAGGAAGAGAGCCGAAGGGTGACGTCGGTATGGCACCCGCATTGTTTGTTCCCGGTACTCGCGGATACGAGGCGCAGGAACTATGCTCGGTCGCATGGGTCCTGGTGGACCTACTGGGGTCAGCGCTGGCGAACTAGCCACTTATACGTTTCTGTTCACCGACGTCGAGGGGAGCACGCGTCGCTGGACGGCGGACCCTGACGGAATGCCGGCGATGCTGGCTGCTCATGATCGTGTGTTGAGGGATGCGGTGGAGGGCCATACAGGGAGGGTGTTCAAGCACACGGGCGATGGGATCTGTGCTGTGTTCGGGTCGGCCAGTGACGCGGTCTTGGCAGCGGTTGAGGGTCAGCGCAAGCTTGAGCTACCGGTCCGGATGGCGGTCCATACCGGGGAGGCGATCCGCGGGGATGATGATTTCTTCGGGATTGCTCTGAGTCGCTGCGCGAGATTGATGGAGGTCGGACACGGAGGACAGGTGCTGCTGTCGGCGAGCTCCGCGCCGGCGCTTGACCACCCGCAGGAGGGAATTGAGGTACGAGACCTCGGCGAGCAGCGTCTGCGCGACCTGGGCGATCCAGAGCACATCTTTCAAGTCGTGGCACCCGGGCTTGCCGAGGAGTTCCCGCGCCTCAACTCACTAGACGTCGTCCGCCATAACCTTCCCGTCCTGCGATCCTCGTTCATCGGCCGCGATGTCGAGTTGATCGAGCTCTGCGAACGGATTGGCCGCGGACAGCTCGTGACACTGACCGGGATCGGCGGATCTGGTAAGACACGCCTGGCTCTCGAGGCTGCGGCGCGACTTGCTGAGCGCTTCCCAAACGGTGTGTTCTTCGTCGACCTGGCTGTCGTTTCTGACTCCGATTTGGTCGGTCAAGCGCTGGCGTCCGCGCTCGATCTGCACCTGGTCGATACGAGCAGCGGGACCCTCGCGGCTTATCTCGCGGGTCGTCGGGTTCTTGTCTTGCTCGATAACTGCGAGCATGTGTTGGACGCCTGCGCCGAGCTGACCGACCGACTGTTGGGCCGATGTCCTGCTCTATATGTCCTGGCGACGAGCCGTGAGGCACTGGGAGTCGATGGCGAGGAGGTGTTTCGAGTGCCGTCACTGCGTGCGGACACCGACGCTGTGCGGCTGTTTGTCGACCGCGCCCGGGCGGTGGGCGGCCAGGGGTTCGACCGAGAGGACGAGGAGGTGGTCGCTGAGATCTGTCGGCGGCTTGACGGCATCCCACTGGCGATTGAGCTCGCCGCCGCACGGACAACCCACCTAGCCCCGAGCCAGATCCTCGAGCGCCTCTCCGATCGCTTCCGACTGCTGACCGGAGGACGTCGTCGCGTGCAGCGCCAGCAGACGCTGTCGGCTGCAATCGAGTGGAGTCACGGCTTGCTCAGCGATGCCGAAAGGAGACTGTTTGGCCAGCTGGCTGTATTCCGCGGCTCGTTCTCGCTACTGGCCGTCGAGGGGATATGCAACCGCGAGGCGCTTGACCAGCTCGGCTCGTTAGTAGAGAAGTCGCTGGTGAACATAGTCCCGGCGCAGGCGGCGCCTCGATATCGGCTTCTCGAGACGGTTCGGCTCTACGCGGAAGATCGCCTGGTGGCATCGGGTGAGGCCGAGTGTCTTCGTTCGGCGCATCGTGACTGGTTCCTGAGCTGGCTTGAGGCGATCCCCATCGGTCAGCTCGTCGGAATTGGCAGCGGAGATCGCGTCTATGAGGTCGAACCCGAGGCCGACAATGTGACTGCCGCGCTCGATTGGTCGCTCGAGGAGAAGCGACTCGACCTCGTCGCCAGGGCCGCATCTCGCATGGTCGGATTCTGGTGGGCGTACGTCCACGTCGGCGAGATGGGAACCTGGTGGCGCGTCTTGCGCGAACGTCTGACGGAGCTGCCTCCCGCAGCACGACCCCTCGCGCTCGTGGTGGGGATTCAATATGTGACCGCCACCGGCGACTTCGAAGCAATGCAGGAGCTCAGCTCCGAGCTGCTGGCGGTCGCGGCGCCAGGCAGCTGGGCGGCCGCTTACGCGTGGGCGATCCAAGCCCTGTATTGGACCTATGGGGATCCTGAGCGCGGAAGGCGGAGTATCGAGGAGGGACGCGCAAGTGCTAACGCAGCAGGGGTTGCGGAGTTCGAGCGGACGGCCATGATGCAGGCAGCCAACCTGCTGACTGGAGACGCCGCCCAGGACGAGGAGCTCGGGGTTCGCGAGCTGCTCGAGACTCTGTATGAGGCGATTCCGGAGACACCGCCGGGCCCTGCATTCGTCGTCTTGGGCATCTTCGCCGCGCTCGGCGACACGCGTCGCGCGTCGGGGCTGATTTCCAGGGTCCCTGCACGGACCCCAATCAACCGGTTCCAGCGGGAGCTTGTCGCGGTCATCACCGCCCTGGCTGACCACGAGCTCGGGGTCGCGTCGGAGCACCTTCAGGCGTTGGTGACCATGGTTCGCGAGTACGCGATTCCTCTGGGCGAGGTCTCCTGCCTGATCGGTTTCGCCTCGGTGGCAGCGGCCGCCGGAGATCACCAGAGAGCGTCACGTCACCTGGCGACCGTGCGCCAGACGGCGCCATTTCCGTTCCGCACGCCGGTGGAGGTGCTCGTCTACCGCCGGACCGTGCGGTCGGTGCGCGATTCGCTCGACCCCGAGACCGCCCAGCGCTGCCGTACCGTGGGAGCCGCGACTCCGATAAGCCAGGCCATTGACAAAGAGCTCGTCCGTCTCCAGCTCGTCAGAGCAACGGAGAAGCAGCCGGCGCGAACCTAGTTCGACAGGATGCGGCGGCGCTCCAACCTGTAAGACGTCGTCTGCCTGCACAGTCACCTGAAACGAGCGGCATGGTCTCAAGGCGATTGTCTCGGACACCTGCTTTGGTTCCCGGACGCGCACGGCGCCGAGGCCGGCGATGCACCTGCTTCGCGCAGCCTGAGGGCACAGGTGTCAACGATCACGGAAATTCCTCAGCGGCGATCATCAGGATTCCCCAGGTCGTGGATCGTGAGATCGTCCGGTAATGAGTTCGGAGACGACGCCTGAGGAGTACTTCGAGGCGCGTGGCTTCGCGATCAGCTTCAGCGACGGTGACGGCTTCGTGTGGGCTGACCTGACCCGCGGCGATAGCGGTGCTGTGCTGCCGAGATATGGACGCGGAGAGGACGAGGCGTCAGCTGCGGCGAGGGCCGTTGTGCGCTGGCGTGTCGAGCAGGGCGACTAGGCTGACGTGGCTGGGTCGTCCTTGGCGTTGCGTTCACCGGCGCTGAGGCCGGCGCGGAGTTGCGCCAGCTTGGCGCGATGGCCGCGCATGCGGTAGCTGTCGCCGTCGATCTGCACGAAGGGAACGCAGGCGCATATCGCTTGACGGTCCTGGGCCTGGTTCGGGTCGGGGGCCGGGTCCGGGCGGCTTCTCGTCGTCGGGTGGATCTTCGGGGAGCGGGAGCTTGAGGTGTATTTCGACGCGCCAGCCGGTGACGCGGACTTTCTCGACGACGAGTCGCAGCAGACGTCGGCGGCCTTCGGTGTCGAGGTCGTCGAGCGAGGCGGCGATGCGTTCGGCGAAGCCGGCGAGCCGGCGGCGCAGCCGGTTCTCGGTGGTGAGCTCGGCGCTGCGGCGAGCGAGGGTGTTCTTCTCCTGGGTGAGCTGGTCGCGGCGGGCCGTGATGGTTGCTGTGCGACGGGTGAGCTCGTCGAGTTCGAGCAGCCCGGCTTGGTAGGCGTCGATCAGCCTGGCACGTTCGCGCTCGTTTCTCTGAAGAGCGCTTTGGAGCCGCTTGAGCTGAGCGGTAACGAGCTCGTTCTCGTCGGCTGGCGGGCCGGCGATCACGGCACGCTCGGCAGCGATCAGCTGCTTGGGGTCAAGCAGCGCCCGGCGCACCTGCTGAAAGACGTATTCGTCGAGCTCGTCGGCGCGGATGTTGCGCTCCGGGCAGCGACCTTTGCCTGCGCTGGTGCGCAGCGGGTCGTGGCCGCGGCAGTAGTAGTAGCGGTGCCAGGTACCGTTGCGGCCGCGCATGCGGTGACAGTTGCAGCCGAGGTGACAGTGACCGCACTCGATCAGGCCGCGCAACAGCCACACGCCCCACTCAGCGCCGCGCGGGTTCCACTTCGAGTTATCACGACTGACCTGCCCGACACGAGCGAAGGTGTCAAGGTCGACGATCGCGGGCACCGGGATCGGGATCCATTCCTCACGCGGGCGCTCGCGATGGCGGGTCTTGCGGTTTCGCGCGCCGCGCGGACCGGCGCCATCGAAGTGCTCGCGACGGTTGTAGTAGACGGTGCCGATATACGCCTCATTGTTCAACAGCCGCGTGATCGTAGACGTGCCCCAAATCGGCTTGCCCGTCGGCGACGGGATCCCGCGCTCGAGCAGATCAAATGCGATCTGCCGGATCGACCGTCCCTTCTCCACGTAGGCGTCGAAGATGAAGCGCACGATCTCGGCTTCGGGCTCGAAGACCTCGATCCGCGCCGGGTCGCCATTGGCCGGCACGACGCGGCGGTGGCCGTATGAGGTCTTCTAGAACGGGATCTCGCCTTGGCGGGCGCGGTAGAGCTTGCCGCGCCGGTAGCGCTCGGCGATCTTCGCCCTCTCATACTCAGCGATCACGCCCTGCACCTGCACCAGCAGCGTCGCCTGCGGATCCTCGCCGTGCGAGGGGCCCTCGAGGAACCGCACGTTGACGCCGAACCGCTGAAGCTCCTCGATGATCAGCACCTGGTAGGCGTAGACGCGCGCGAGCCGGTCGGCGGACAGGCAGAGAACCCCGTCGAGCACACCGGCCTCCGCCGCGTCCCGCAGACGGTCAAGCGCCGGGCGGTCCAGCCGCGCGCCGGGGTAGCCGTCGTCGATGAACTCCTCGATCGCCTCGTGCCCGTCCGCGTCGGCCGCGGCCCGCAACGCATCAAGCTGCGAGCTGATCGTGCCGCGCTCCTGCTGGCGCTCGGTCGACACGCGCGCGTAGAGCGCTACCTTCACTGCCCCACCACCCGAAGCCGCTGCTTCTCACTATCACAATCGAGCAGGAACCCATATGTGTCACACAGGCACACCTCGCGCGGATCCTGCTCACCGCACCACGGCGGCCGCGGTGCTCCGATCACCGCGCCCAGGTACGCGGGCTCGGCCGCAGGCCATAAGATCAGCCCGGCTAGGCCGCGACGCTCAAACCGGCGTGCCGCCAGCAGCTCGCCCAACTCCGCCCGTGAGCACGAGCTCGCGCAGCCGTTCGTAGTCCGCCTGCGCCGGCTCGGCGATCGGCCAGAACCGCCCACTCACCCGCGCCCTCCGAGCGCCTTCTCGACCGTGCGCCGGTGAAGCCTCACCCCCAACGCCGCCTCCAGCTCCGAGGCCAGCTCGGCCCCCGACGCGCCCGGCCGCTCCCGGTGGCGCGCCTGCAGGAACGCCAGCACCCCCGCCGAGAGCTTCACCGGGCCGCGCCGCCCCGGCCGCTCGTCCAACAACCCGACCATCCCGGAGCGCTCGAACGCCGCCTGGACCAGATAGAACGACGCGCGCGAATACCCGTGCGAGCCGGCCGCGGCGGTCGCACTCTCCCCGTCGACCACATGCGCCCGCAGCATCTCGTACTTCACCTGCACCTTGTCGAACGAGGCGAAGAACTCCGGGTGCGAGCGAAACGGCTCGCCCACCACCGCCTCCGGTGCGGAATGCAGTAGCCCGGCTTGCTCCAGAGCCCGATAACGCCCCGAGGCCGCCATCAAGGCTCACCTGCCCCGCGCTGGCTGCTGTCCAGCCATGACCGCCGCTCGCAGTGATCCGCCGGGTCCGTTCATCAATAATCGCCGCGCATAGCTTACACATAGCCCAAGACGAACGAGCTGCGGCGCAAACCCCTGGACCATGCGGCGGTCTTTGCTAGACACTTTCGGAGCCTTGGCCAGCCGCTCCCACCCGCCGCAGACGCCTGCGATGCCCCGGCCTGCGGTACAGCTCGGCGTCCTCCACGGTCAGCTCCCGCGCGAGAACGCTGCGGTAGTTCAGGGTTGCGTTCCCTTCGTGGTCACCGACGGGCAAGACAGCTACCGACTCGCCCAAGCCACCGCCGGCAAGGGGGTCAAGCCCCTGACCCGACCACTAGCGCCAACCCACCAGGCGGGGCATTCCGATGGCCGCCAGCGGGGAAAAATCATGGCCACCAGTGGGGAGAAAAGATGGCCGCGGACGGGGAGAAACAGATGGCCGTTGACACCCTGGGTTGCCGGCGATGGAGGGCGCGAACCAGCGCGGGTGGAGCGTCAGGCGGGTGACGGAAAGGGGTCTCGCGACGATGGCTGGTTCGTTGCTGCAGTCGGGGGTTCAGCGTTGCGGATCGGGGAAGGTTCGCCTGGGAGCGCGTGGCTTGCTGGTCTGGGCGCGTTGTGCGGGCTCAGTCCGTTGACCCGGCGACGGTGTTTGACCTCACTAGCGCCTGTTCGAGTTGTTCGCGCGAGCCGATGTCGAGCTTGCGGTAAATCGAGCCGAGGTGGGATTCGACGGTCTTGCGCGACACGTAGAGCCGTTGCGCGATCTCGGGATTGCTGTTGCCGTCGGCGGCGAGGCGCGCGATGCGCCGCTCGGTGGCGGTAAGCGAGTCGACGCCTGTCAGCAGGAGGTTGCGAGGGCGGGCTCCACATGCGGCGAGCTCTTCGGCCGCGCGGGTCACGAGGCCCTCGGCGGCGCAGCGGTGCGCGAGGTCCAGGCCGGCTCGCAGCTGTTGGCGACCGGCGGCGCGCTGCTTGTGGCGGCGGCGCATCGCGCCGAGGTCGATCAGGGTTCGCGCGCACTCGAGTCGCGCGGGCGTGCCGTCGAGCGTCGCGACGGCGCGCTCGAGCTGGTCGGTGCTCTCCTCTACAAGTCCCTCCGCGCGTTGGAAGGCCGCGAGCGCGCGCGGGAGGCCCCACCGTGCCGTGAGCGGGCGTTGCTCGGCGAGCAGCTCGCGTGCGTTGGCCCGGTCGCCGGTGGCGGACAGTGCTACGGCGGCCTGTAGGCGCCAGGGGATCGTGCACGACATCCCGCGCTGCGCGATCGGGAGGTCGGCAAGCTCGAGCGCGGCGGCGGCAGCAGCGGCGTATTGCCCTTGCGCTTCGCGCACGCGAGCCAGCACCGACCAGTAGAGGTTGCCGCCCGGTGGGCCGGGTCCACCTTGGCTGAGCACGCTCTCGGCCTCGTCGGTGAGGCCGCGGTCGACAAGCGTGCGGGCGAGGTAAGCGCTTGCGGTCGGCAGCAGCCCCGGCGTGTCGCGCGCGAGCGCCAGCGCGATCCGTCCGTCGGCCTCGGATTCGGCGAGGTCTCCGGCGAGCCAGCCGGCGCCACAGCGCAGATAACAGAACGGCACTCGCGCCACCAGCGAGCCGATCCGGTCGGCCTGTGCCAACCCCGCGTCGATCGCGGCACGCGCGCTGCTCAGTTGGTCGCAGGCGATCAGCACCATCAGCGCCTGCACGATCGGCCAGTCAACCTCACCGACGCTGAACAGCTCGCCGTCTCCCACTGCGCGCTCCGCGAGTCCGATCGCCTGCTCGGCAGTGGCGTCCAAGATCAGGTGACGAAACGCGGTCACCGCGAGCAGCAGCCGCTCGCCGTGGGTTGAGCCCGTCAGATCGGGGGAACTGCGGTCAAGCGCCCGGCGGGTCTGTTCGTTGTCGCTGAAGCCGATCGACAGGCCCGCGCCCAGCTGGGCCAGCAGGCGAAGGTACTGCTCGCGGTCCTCGTGCTCGACGCGGGCCGCAGCGTCGATCAGAACCTGTTCGGAGGCCAGGAAATCGCGTTCGGCAAGGAGCTCCGCCGCCAGCGTCCGCGCTGCCACCGCCGCCGCCGTCGGATCCACTGCGATGCTGATCGCCTCCTCGAGGTGTACGCGCGCGGAGCGGCGTAGGAGGTGATGCTCGGCGCGGCCGAGCGCGGCCAGCAATCCGCCGCGGCGTTGCGCAGGGGGCGGCTCGGCGAGTGCCCGCTCGAGCAGGTCGGCGGCCTCGGCGGGCGCGCCATGGCGCAGCGCCCGCACCCCGGCGCTCTCGAGCTGCTCCGCCACCCACGGGTCCGCACGCTCGGGCGCGAGCAGCAGGTGCGAGGCGACCCTTTCGGTCGCCACGCCCTCGGCGGCGAGGAGCCGTGCGGCGTCGAGGTGGGCCCGGTCCCGGGCTTGGAGAGGCTGGGCGTCATGCAGCGCCGAGCGCACCAGCGGATGTTCGACGCGCAGCGGGCGACCGGCGGACAGCACCCCAGCAGCCGTGAGCTCGTCGGCCGCGGCGATCGCCTCACGCTCGTCGAGCCCGGCGAGCGCGGCGCCGTGCCGAAGCTCGCTGCCGTCGCCGAGGATCGCGACGGCGTCGCCGAGCGCGCGCGCGGCATCGCTGAGGCCGGCCATGCGGCGGTTGATGCCGCGCGCCACCGACTGTGGTCGTGCTCGCTCAATCTCAGTGGCCGTTCGGGGGCCGTCCGCCGGCAGCGCCCGGAGCAACTCCTGCAACAGGAACGGGTTGCCCGCGCTGAGGCGGTACGCGGCCTCGCACAGCGCCGCGTCCGGCTCTGGGCAGACCGCCGCGTGCACGATCGCCGCGACGGCCTCTGCGGTCAGAGCTCGTGGGATGAGCCGCACGGTGACCGGCTCGTCGCGCATCCGGTCGATCAGATCCGTTGAGGTCGTCGCCGCCTTGGTCCGCCAGCTGGCGAGCACCGCGACCGAGATGTCCCCCAATCGCCTGGTCAGGTACAGCAGCCATTCTTGCGAGGAGGGATCCGCCCATTGCAGATCGTCGATGATCAGCGCGAGCGGCTTCTCCGCGGCCAGGTTCGCGACCAGCCAGTAGAGCGCGTGCCGAGCCTCGATCGGTGCCGTCTGCGTCGATTCGGCGGCGACGCCGCCCAACAGCGCAGCCGCCGGCGCTGCGGCTCCCGAGAACGCGCGCCGGCGCCGGTCGCGCGCACGCGCGAGCGAGCGCTCAAATAGTTGCCTTACGACCTCAAACGGAAGCCCCCGCTCGTATTCGCCCGCGCGCGCGAACATTGTCTCGACCCCCAGGTCGCGTGCGCGCGCGGCCGCCGCCGCGAGCAACGCGCTCTTGCCCACCCCCGCCGGCCCCTCCACCAACACCAGCCGGCCCTCGCCACAAAGCGACCGCTCGAGCGCGACGCCGATCGCCGCGAGCTCGTCGGCGCGTTCGACGAGATCGATATTGCTCATCGCTGCCGGTAGCGATGCTACGCCACCCGGCCGGCGACCGTGAACAGCGTGATCGCGGCGACTGCACGACCGATGAGGAAGTCGTGCTCGATACGCGCGAGTAGCTCATCGATATCGGAATCGTTCCGTTCGCGAATCTCGGCGCTCAAGGCCGGCAGGTCAATCACCGCTCGCAGCAGCTCGAACTCGCGTACCACCACGGCGTGAGCAAGGACGGTCATTTCGATGATGCCGGCGTCGAAGAACAGCGCTGCCAGCTCGCGCCCGACCCACGCGTTGCGGATCCGCTCCTCGGCCGCCGATAGCAGCACACGCACGAGCTCACTCGGCGCGCCGAAGAGGGCGACCGTGCCCCAGTCGGGCTCGCTCGCCATCACCACCCCGCCAGCGCGCGTGACTCGCGCCAGCTCGCCCACCGCCCGGGCCGGATCGGCGAGATGCTGAAGCGTGCGCTCGGTCCGGGCGGCGTCGAACGTGCCATCGTCAAACTGGAGCCGATGCGCGTCGCCCAGCACGAACTCGACCCGTTGATCGTCCGCGACCGACCGGGTGCGAGCCCGATCCAGCAGCGCGGTGCTGGCGTCCACGCCGACGACGTGACCGCTGGGACCAACGATCCGCGCGATCGCGCGAGCGTCATCGCCAAGCCCGCAACCGACATCGATCGCCCGTCCCCCAGGGCGCAAACCGAGCAGCTCGGCGCGCTCCCGCCTGCCTGCGGCAATCGGGCCGATCTCGCTCAGAGCCCGCAGGTGCCGGGCGAGCCGCTCCGGATCGGCGGCCCCGTCAACATCTTCAAAACTGCTCATCCGCGCGGTCGGGCGCTGGCAACATCAACCCGCCGGGGAGGCTCTTCCCCCCAGCGCGCCCACCCGTCAGGGGGTGGCAACAACATCCCGCCCAGACAGCTCATCCCCCAGCACGCCCAAACCCACCACCGCTCTGTACGCGACATCCTGGCTCCTGACCTCGACTGCAAGACGAGGCCAATCGTCGACCCTTGCTGGTGTGCTTCGCATCGGGGAGCGTCCCTGAAAACGCGGCACCGCGGATCCGGGAGCATCCCCGTTGCGCGCCCGGACGCCGGTCGTCATCGTTGCCCTCGGTGGCCCGGATCTCTGCACTTCCCGGCTTCGCTCGCGCCGTCCGCCACGAGCGCGAGCTTCACCGCCACGAACGGTTTGACCGAGCGCGCCTGGACGAGCACCAACGGCGGGCGCTGGCGAGAATCGTCGCGCACGCACGAGCTCGCTCTCCCTTCTACCGCGACCTGTACGCCGCCCACGGGGTCGATGAACAGACCCCACTTCACGCTCTGCCGCCGGTCGATAAGTCAGATTTGATGGAGCGCTTTGATGACTGGGTAACCGACCCGAGGGTGACGCTCGCACGCGCCCAGCACCATCTGTCGAGCGCCAGCCAGGGGCTGCTTGGCGACAAATTCGTCGTCGCCTCCTCGGGCGGCTCATCGCGCCGTCCGGGCGTGTTCGTGTTCGACCCGAACGAGTGGGACGTCGTGTCCGCGATTGCGCTGCGCGCCTCCCGCTGGTGCGGATTCACCCCGCGGCTACCACGCCGACGCGTCGCGTTCATTCACGCGCCCGGTGCCCAGCACATGGCCGACCGCGTCAGCCGCACGTTGGAGCTCGGAATCCACCGCTCCCAACGGCTGGCCGCCACACAGCCAACCGACGAGCTGGTCGCAACCCTGAATGAATTCCAGCCGACCGCCCTGGTCGGCTACGCATCTGTGATCGCGCTGCTCGCCGCGCAGCAGATCGACGGCCAGCTCAAGATCGCGCCGAGCGGCGTGCTCACCGACGGCGAGCCGCGCAGCGCCGAGATCACCAATCGGATCCGCACCGCATGGGGCTCAGAACCGTTCGACCTCTACGCCGTCACCGAAACCGGCGGCGGGCTCGCGCTTGACTGCCAGGCCCACGACGGCCGCCACGTATACGAAGACACCACAATCGTGGAGGTCGTCGACGCTGACGATCGACCCGTCCCCGACGGTAATCGTGGCCACCACCTGCTGATCACGAATCTCTTCTGCCGCACCCAGCCATACATCCGCTACCGGCTGAGCGACATGACCGCCTACCACCCCGGGACGTGCAGCTGCGGACTCGCTTTCCGACGCCTCGAACCGATCGAGGGGCGCCACGACGACATCCTCGAACTTCCCGGGAGAGCCGGCACCACGGTCCACCTACACCCGACGGTGTTCGCGCCGCTGTTCACGCTAGACGGCGTCGCCGAACTCGAGGTCGTCCAACGCGGGCGACAACTCCAGATCGCCGTCGTACCACGCTCCAGCACCGACTCGGACGCGGTGGTCGGGCGCGTCCGCCAGCACGCAGCGGCCACTCTCGAACGCTACGGCTGCGATACACAACCACAAACCCTGCTCGTCTCACACCTCACACGCCACCCAATCGCCGGCAAGATCAAACTCGTGCGCCGCGAGATCGACCAGCAACAGCCGGGCCCGGGTCAGCAGTGACGACGGCCATATGACCTCCAACGCGCAGCATCCCTGAAGGTGAGCGCTGCACGCCTCGCGCGTCCCCACGCACGCCGTCGTTGCGTCTGCTCACGCAGCTGTCGCTGGCTGCTCAGCCGCCGCCGCCCGCGTTCAGCGGCACCGAAGGCCTTACACTCGGCCGGGAGAAGACAGCCTTCGGCTTCTCGTTCATTGCGGTAGCGATCGGCCCCCCGGACGCGGCTCACTGTGGGCCCATGATCTCGTAGCTACGGCGGCCCATCGCGTGCACGCTGGCCTTCTCGAGCGCACCGAGGTTCCGCTTCATGGAGTCCTCGCCGAACTAGTCGAACATCCATTCATGGGTTCCGTCGGGCTGGTGGCCAAACCGTCGAGGGACATGACCATTTGAGAATCACTTTTCTAATGCGCATGGAGGTAGAGATCTACCGTCGCGCGCAACTAATTGCCGATGCGTGATTCGGCACGCCGTGCTGGCAAAGGGGAGATACGCGGCGGCAGGCGTCCCGCAGGTCCGTGGCGACGCCGCCGCTCCGCGGGGCACGTAGATGGCTCACTAGCGAGGGGCCGACCAATCAGCAAACCGCCCCTGCTTTGCGTCAGCTCCACCCGTCCAGTCGATGACGTCGACTCACGGAGCCTTTGTCGCCAAGGCGATCGTATGCTGTCCGGCCGGTCGGAGATGAGAGCGGTCGTCCCGCCGGTCAGGGTCCAGCGCCCGCATTCCGGGCGCGACGAAGCCCGCGCGAAGCTTGATGGACAACTCCGCACGGCGTCGTACGCTGGGGCTGTGCCAACCACTACCCCTCAAAACAACATCGGATCGGGATTCGGAGCGCGGAGCACCGCGCGGGAGGCGCTGCAGGGAATTGACCTGACGGGGAAGCTCGCGATCGTGACCGGGGGTTACTCCGGTCTCGGGCTCGAGACCACGCGAGCGCTGGCCGGCGCCGGCGCCCGGGTCGTCGTTCCCGCCCGACGTCGGGCGATCGCCGAGCATGCGCTCGCCGGCGTAGACGGCGTCGAGGTCGACGAGCTCGATCTGGCCGACCTGGCGAGTGTGCGCGCGTTTGTCGAGCGCTTCCTCGCATCGCGTCGGAGCGTCGAGATCGTAATCAACAACGCCGGGATCTTCGCCTGTCCCGAGACACGGGTCGGGTCCGGATGGGAGGCGCAGTTCGCGACCAATCACCTCGGTCACTACGCCCTCGTGAACCTGCTCTGGCCGGCGATCGCGCATGACGGAACGCGCGTGGTTTCGGTGTCCTCGGCAGGTCATCGCCGCTCGCCCATCCGTTGGGACGATGTGATGTTCGAACGCGGCTATGACAAGTGGGCGGCCTACGGTCAGGCGAAGACGGCGAACGCCCTGTTCGCCGTCGAGCTCGACGCACTCGGCGAGAATGCCGGCGTGCGGACCTTCGCGGTGCACCCCGGGGGGATCCGCACGCCGCTGCAACGCCACCTGACGACGGAGGAGATGGTCGCCGCCGGCTGGATCGATGAGCAGGGCAACGTGATTGATCTGTCGTTCAAGACGCCCGAACAGGGCGCCGCGACGCAGGTGTGGGCGGCCACCTCCCCGCAGCTTGAGGGAATGGGCGGGGTGTACTGCGAGGACTGTGACATCGCCGAGGTCGTGCCGGCGGACGAGAGTACGTCGAGCGGGGTGCGCGAGTATGCCATCGACCCGGTCCAGGCCGCGCGACTTTGGACCTTGTCAGCCGAACTGACCGGGATCAACGCGTTCGGCTGAGAACTTCTAGGGATCCGTGCTCATCCAGACCGCTGCCTGGTCGGCGCGCCCACCGCCAGATGTTTGAGCTCGGCATAGGAGCTCGACTCGTCCCCGTTTGGCCGTCTGTCGTCCCGCTCACGTCCGGTGACACCCCCGGCCTTGCGTCCGTATCCGCCGCACGGCTAAGGTGATCAACAGGTTTCGGCTCACACAGTCCTTCGGCTAGCACGCCAGCGAGGAGATATGACGGCGGCGACCGCGAATCTCGAGCTCTACCTGTTCGATAGCGGCACGATGAGGCTCGCGGGGCGGCAAGTGCCCATCCCATTCTTCTTCATACGCCATCCGGAGGGAAACGTCATGGTCGATGGCGGCAACCCTTTGGAGGTGGCACGTGACGCCCGC
>JAFAZV010000079.1 GCA_019239445.1 Solirubrobacterales bacterium | reverse complement strand
TACCGCCCGACGATCATGGTCGCGCTCGAAGGCACCTCGGGGACCGGCTCGGGACGCAGCGTGCCGGGGTTCGATCTCCTCGGCGCGCTGCACGCCGCCTCCGGGTGGCTCACCCGCTACGGAGGTCACCGCGCCGCCGCCGGCCTGACTATCGACGCAGACAGGATCGACGGCTTCCGCGAGGCGGTCGATGCGCACGCTGATGAGCTGCTGACGCCGGAGCTGCGCCGTCCGCTCGAACGCGTCGACGCGATCGTGTCCGGCTCGGAGCTGGGGCTCGACTTGGCCGAGGAGCTGGCGTTGCTCGAGCCGTGCGGGATCGGCAATCCGAGCTGTCGCCTGCTCGTACCGGGTGCGCGCTTCGGCGACCTGCGGCCGATGGGGGAGGACGGTCGCCATGCGCGGTTCGCGGTCGCCTCGGGTGGCGCCACGGCGCGGGCCGTGGCCTTCGGCTGCGAGGCGGGGCTCGCCGGCGATGGGGCGACGCCGCTCGACGCGAGCTTCCGTCTCGAGCGCAACACCTGGAACGGGGCGCTCGAGGCGCGTCTCGTCCTGCGGCACTCTCAGCCCTGCCAGCCGCCGCCGATAGAGGTCGTCGGCGAGCGCGGCGACTATCTGCACGAGGTTCTGGCGCAGGCAGGCGCACCGTCGGCCGAGCCTGCGCCGGCGTCCGCGCCGGCGGAGCTTGCGCCGGCGTCCGCACCGGCCGAGCTTGCGCCGGCGTCGGCGTCGGCCCAGGCACCCAATCCTCGGGGGCTGCCCGCGGACTCCGCTCCTCGCGCGCACCGCATCGTCCTCGACCGCCGCGGCGAGAGCCCGCTCGCGGTCCTCGCCGACGCGGTCGCCGCCGAAGGCGACGTGCTTGGGGTGTGCGCGGACGTCGAGCGCCGCCTGCCCGGTCTTCGACCCCGTGCCGGCGGCTTTGCCCTCGTCAGCTACCACAGCCTCGAGCAGACGCCGTCGCTCGCCAGCTCCTACCGGCAGCTGGTGGCGCTAGATCCGCCGGCCGGCGCCGCTCAGGCCGCGGCGCTCGAGCTCGGAACCGGTTTCACCCACTTAGCCTGGGGCCGCGCTGAGCTACGCTTTGCAGAGCAGATGCACGAGCTGGAGTACGGACTCCGCGCTTCGCTCGTCCCGTTCTACCGGAGCCTTCGGCTCCGGAGGAGGGTGGCCGGTGAGGAGCTCGAGCACCTGCTCCGCGGCGACGGTCCGCAGCCCCGCCCGGCGCGTCTGGCGGGGAGGTTGATCAAGGTTCTCGTGGAGCTTGGGCTCGTCAGCCTCGACCGGGATCTGCCGGCTCTGGAGCTCGTGAGCGAGGCGCAAACTGCGCTGGAGCGCTCACCGGCGTACAGGGTCTACGCACAGCGATACGAGGATGGACGACGATTCCTGAGCAGCCACAATCTCCGCCCGAGCGCCTGAGTGACCGTCAGTCGGTCCAGGCCAGCGCGGGCGAGGCCGCCCCGGCTGCGAAAGCGCGCTCCGCCGAGTCCCCGGCGGGCGGGGCTGGCAAGCGCGCCGGCGGCAGCGCGGCATTGATCCCGCGCTCGCGTCCCGCGGTTGGCAAGGTCGAGGATCCGCGAGCTCCCGCCGCGGTTGAGCGGGCCGAGCTGACGCCATCCGAGCGCCGGCTGCTCGGCGACCTGTTTGCGATCGTCGAGGAGCACGCGGATCAAGCCGCGATCCCGATCGACCGCGACCGCGTCGAGGAGGCGTTCGTCTACGCCTGCGTCCACCACGCCGACCAGCGCCGCAAGTCGGGCGAGGACTTCATCATCCATCCGGTCGGCGTAGCCAAGATCTGCGCCGGCATGCGCCTCGACACCGAGACGCTGTGTGCCGCGCTGCTCCACGACACGGTCGAGGACACCTCGGCCTCGCTCGAGGAGGTCCGCGAGGCCTTCGGCGAGGAGATCGCCGGCCTGGTCGATGGTGTGACGAAATTGACCGGCCTCACCTTCCAGTCCCGCGATGAGGCACAGGCCGAGAACTACCGCAAGATGATGGTGGCGATGGCCACGGACATCCGGGTCATCCTGATCAAGCTCGCCGACCGGCTGCACAACATGCGCACGATCAGCGCGATGCCGAAGCAGAAGCAGATCGAAAAGGCGCGCGAGACGCTCGACATCTATGCCCCGATCGCTCACCGCCTCGGAATCCACGCGATCAAGTGGGAGCTCGAAGACCTCGCCTTCCAGACGCTGCACCCGCGCAAGTACAACGAGATCAAGGGTCTCGTCGCCCAGCAGCGGGCCGAGCGCGAGCGCTACGTCAACCAAGCCGGCGCGTACCTCGCCAAGGAGCTCGACGAGCTTGGCATCGAGGCCGAGATCTCAGGACGCGCCAAGCACTTCTACTCGATCTACTCGAAGATGACCAAGAAGGGCCGCGAGTTCAACGAGATCTACGACCTCACCGCGATGCGCGTGATCGTCGGCTCGGTCAAGGACTGCTATGGCGCGGTCGGCGTGATCCACTCGCTGTGGAAGCCGCTGCCCGGGCGGTTCAAGGACTTCATCGCGATGCCCAAGTTCAACATGTACCA
>JAFAZV010000390.1 GCA_019239445.1 Solirubrobacterales bacterium | reverse complement strand
GCCCTCACCGTTCCCACGGAGTACGGCGGGCTCGGCGAGGACCACGTCGCCTACGCGATGACCTGCGAGACGATCGCACGTTATGGCTGTGCCTCCACCGCGATGTGCTACGTGATGCACATCGGGGCTGTCAACACGATCATGCTGCGGCCGACCGAGGAGTTGATCGAGCGCTACATCCGGCCGCTGAACAGCGGCAAGATCGGCACGCTTTCCTATTCGGATCCGGAAACCGGCTCGCATTTCTGGTATCCGATCTCCTCCGGCGCCGAGCGCGCCAACGGCGGCTACCGCGTCCGCAAGAAGGCGTCGTGGACGACCTCGGGCGGGTTCGCGGATTTCTACGTCGTGCAAACCACCAGCCCGGAGTTCGGCGGCTACGACGACCTGTCGGTGTTCGTGATCGACGGGGAGAACATCAAATCTCAGCCCTCCTCGTGGGACGCGCTCGGCCTGCGCGGTAACCAGTCCGGGCCGATCCAGGTCGACAACGTCGAGATCCCCGGATCGCAGATCGTCGGACCCGAGGGCGACGGCGCCGCCTCCAACGACGAGTCGGTCGATCCGTGGTTCCTGATCGGCTCCTCGTCGGTGTGGAACGGCCTGGCCATGGGTGCGATCGACATCGGCAAGCGCCAGACGACGCGCAAGCGCCACGTCGATGTCGGGCTGCGGGTAGCCGACTACCCGACGATTCAGGACTACATCGGCGAGGCGGTGATGGACACCAACGCCGCCCGCCTGTTCGTCTACTCGGTGGCGCAGGCGATGGACACCGCGACCCACCACAACACCGTCCAGCCGCCTCCTGGAGAGTTTGCGCGGGCCAACTTCCTGCACTGGGCGTGGCAGATCAAGTTCAACGCGGCCAAGAACACCGCCCACGTGGTCGACAAGATGTTGCACGCCTGCGGCGGCACCGGCTACAAGCGCGACATGGAGCTCGAGCGCTACCTGCGCGACGCCAAAGCCGGATGGGTGATGGGGCCGACGAACGAGGTGCTGCGCCAATTCGTCGGCAAGGCGGTGCTGCTCGGGTTCGAGAGCCTCGACTACTGGAACCAGCACTACAACCGCCGTGCGGTCGAGAACGAGCTGAAGAAGCTCGATGCCGACGGCAAGCGGAAGCTCGCCGAGGAGCTACTGGCCGAAGTCGAAAAGGCCTCAGCTTCGGCGCCCGCCTCCTAACATCTGAAGGCGCCGATGGCCACGCTGACTCCCGAGCCGCCGCTGCTTGTTCGCGGGCTGCTCGTCCCCGACCCCGCGGTCGAGACCTACCGGGTTGCGCCGGGTGGGAGCACGGTCCTGAGGCTCAGCGGCGACGACCGGATCCGGATCGTCGACCGCCACGGTGGCCAGGTGGCCGAGGTTACGGCGCTCGGCCCCGATGGCGGGGAGGAGCCCGAGGCGCTGGGTCTCCGCGCCGACGCTCCCGCGACTGTGTATCCGGGCGCCAGTCGTGTCGCGCGGCTGCTCGACGGCGACGGACCCGCGGGTAATTCGGTCTCGTTGGTCGCCGAGCGCGACACGCAGCTCGTCGTGGCGGCGCCGGGCGGCCGGCTGATCGATGGTGAGGTCCCGGCGACGGAGCTGTGGATCGAGGTCCGCCGTGCGGTACCGCGGCGGCGGGAGGAGCTCGAGCTGCCGCCGCCGCTCGCCGAGCCGCGGCTCGACTTCCGCGTCGACGCGGCCACGGCACAGAGCTACGAGGTACGCGAGGGCGAGTACATCCAGGTCATTGACGTCAAGGGACGTCAGTGCTCGGACTTCCTCGCCTTCAACCGCCAGAAGCTCGAAAGCGGATCGGAGCGCGGTCTCGACGCCACCGTCACGCGGACGCTGATGGGCAACGCCTACCCACAGCCGGGTCTGTATCGGAAGTTCTTCGACCTCGACATGGATCCGCTGTGCGAGGTTGTGCAGGACACGGTCGGCCGCCACGACTCGTTCGCGCTGGCCTGCCAGGCCAAGTACTACGAGGATCTCGGCTACCCCGGCCACATCAACTGCACCGACAACTTCAACGGTGCGCTGCGTGGCTTCGAGATCGCCCCTCGTAAGGGCTGGGCCGCGCTCAACTTCTTCTACAACACGGCGTTCGACTCGGGCCAGCTGATGTTCTCCGACGAGCCGTGGTCGCGGCCGGGTGACTACGTGCTGATGCGCGCCAGCACCGAGCTCGTCTGCGCCTCTTCAGCCTGCCCCGATGACATCGATCCGTCCAACGGTTGGGAGATAACTGATGTCCACGTTCGCGTCTACCCGCCCGAGAACCGCTTCTCGATGGCGGTCGCTCGGCGAGTGACTGCCGACGCTCCGGCGGTCCTGACCCAGGAGACTGCCTTTCACTCCCGCACCTCCGCGCTGACCGAGAGCTTCGTCGAGTACCGCGGCTACTGGCTTCCCCATTGCTTCAACAACGAGGGCGCGATCGCCGAGTACTGGGCGTGTCGGGAGAAGCTCGCCGTGATGGACCTCTCGCCTCTGCGCAAGTGGGAGATCCTCGGTCCTGACGCCGAGGCGCTCATGCAGAAGACCGTCACGCGCGATATCCGCAAGCTCTCGGTCGGCCAGGTCGTTTACACGGCGCTGTGCAATGAAACCGGCGGGATGATCGACGACGCGACCGTCTTCCGCCTCGGCCAGGACAACTTCCGGTTCGTGGGCGGTGACGAGTACGACGGTGTATGGCTGCGCGAGGTGGCCGACCGCGAAGGCTTGCACGTGAACGTCAAGCCAGCGACCGATCAGCTCCACAACCTTGCGGTCCAGGGCCCGAAGAGCCGCGAGGCGCTGGCGTCATTCGTATGGACGCCGCCGACCCAGCCGAGCCTGACCGAGCTGAAGTGGTTCCGCTTCCTGATCGGGAGGATCGGGGGCTACGACGGGGTGCCGATCATCGTCTCACGCACTGGTTACACGGGCGAGCTCGGCTACGAGATCTGGTGCCACCCGTCCGATGGGGAGGCGGTCTGGGACGCCGTCTGGGCGGCAGGCACCCCACTGGGGCTGAAGCCGCTCGGCCTCGAGGCGCTCGACATCCTGCGCGTGGAGTCCGGGCTGATCTTCGCCGGCTATGAGTTCGACGATCAAGTCGACCCGTTCGAGGCGGGCATCGCCTTCACTGTCGCGTTGGCCAACGAGGAGGATTTCATCGGGCGCGAGGCGCTGCTCGAACGCAAAGAGCACCCGCAGCGCCGGCTCGTCGGGCTCGAGCTCGAGGGCAACGAGCTCGCGGGCCACGGCGACGAGGTCTACGTCGGCCGGCGGCGCGTGGGCGTCGTCACCAGCGGCGTGCGCAGCCCCACGCTGCGGCGCACGATCGCTTTGTGCCGGATGTCGGTGCAGTACGCCGAGATCGGGACGGAGGTCGAAGTCGGCAAGCTTGACGGACTCCAGAAACGCCTCCCGGCGCGCGTCGTACGCTTCCCCTTCTATGACCCGGAGAAGACGCGGCCACGGTCATGAGTGAGCGAGAGGGGGTTGCGCGGCTGACGCGCGTGGCGCAGCCGACCTCAAGCTCGGGATTGATGTCGCCGGTGCGCCCGGCCGGCACGCCTCGGACGAGCTATGCCCGACGCGGACTTCAGCCGCACACCGGCGTAGCCAAGCTGACTCCGAAGGCGGCCGCCGTTGAGGAGGCGGCGCGTTCGCTGCGCCAGGTGATGGGTCGGTTCGCCACCGGCGTCACCGTGATCACGACGCTTCACCGCGACACGATCCACGGAATGACGGCGAACGCGTTCCTGTCCGTGTCGCTGCGCCCGCCGCTGGTGCTCGTCTCGCTCGGGCGCTGCCGGATGGGGGAGATGCTTCCGCACACCAAGCGCTACGGCGTCAGCGTCCTCGCGCACGACCAGGGCGACTTCGCCGCCCACTTCGCCGCCCAGCAGACCTCGCCGGTCGAGCCGGCATTCGTCTGGCACGAGGGGCTGCCACTGCTCGAGGGCGCGCTCGCACATCTCGTCTGCAAGGTCATCGACGTGCACGCGGCCGGCGATCACGAGCTGTGGATCGGCGAGGTCGAGCACGTGCATCAGCGCGACGGGGAACCGCTGCTCTTCTACACCGGGCGCTTCGGGACCGTACGCGATCTGGACGAGCAGTCCTGAGCCGCGTTTCGCCGCAGCGTTCGCGCGCGCCGGGCGTTTACGGCGCTCGCGCACGTTAGGGCGAATACCGCGACGCAGCGTTCGAAAGCGACGATCCTCGTAGGCGCTGATGAACGCTGCGGCGATCGGAGATCCCTTACCGCGCTTCGGCGCCGTTCCGGAGCGACCATTTCGCATGCATTCACGCCGCACTGGCGCCGTTTCCTTGCGAACGGGCGAGATATCGATCAAAACGGATGCAAGCGGCGGATTCAGCGGGCGCGATCTCGCGTTTTGGCGACCGGGTGCGACGGCATGGAGCCGGGCTGCTCTACGCGTCCGGCGCGATCCACACCAGGCAGGTTGCCTCCCGCCGGATGGTGCGAGCGGCGGCCCAGCGGCGCCAGCGGGGGAGAAGCGCAGTGTCGGGGCCGAACACGAGCAGCCCCACCTCGCGCTCGCGCGCAAGCTCGAGCATCGCCCTGACTGGCCGGCGAGTCGAGACGCGCAGCAGCTGGGTCTCGATCCCGGCCGCGGCGGCGCGGGCCGCGGTCGCGCGCACGGCCTCGAGGTCCTCCTCGTGGGGCAGCGTCGCGTGCTCTCGCGCCAGCACCATGGTCATCGGATACGGCGGCAGCGCGAGCATGTTGGCGACGATCAGCGACGCTCGCGACTCGAGTGCGGCGTCGATCGCGACGCGCTCCGCCTCGGGCGCCACCCGCACCGAGAGCGTGGCCAGCATGATCGTCGGAGCTCGCGGCGGACTGTCGCTAGCTCGCGCGAGGACGCCGTCGACTCGATGCAGGACAGGCGCCATTTAGCGAAGTCTACGATTTGACCACCTTTGTATAAATTGGTATAAGGCACGCCGCACCCGGACCTTTCCGGACAAATCGGTACAACGAGGGGTGGTGGCATGGCGACAGCCGCGGTCGAGGAACGACAGCTTCTGAAGACACTGCGCTGGTGGGACGGCTTCGTGATCGCCCTCTGCAACCCGGGCTTCCTGCTCGGCAGCCTCGGCTTCACGCTGGGCATCTTCGGCGCCGCGGGGTCGATGATCCTGTGGGGCTGCTCGGCCATCATCGGCATGCTTCAGGCCTGGATCTACTCGGAGCCGGCGACGATGTTCGGCCACCGCAGCGGGGGAATCTCGCTCTATGCCCACGAGGGCTGGCGCCGCTACTCGACGCTGGTCGGGCCGCTGGCAGCGTTCGGCTACTGGATCGGCTGGTCGGTCGTCCTCTCGATCTTCGGCAAGATCGTCGGAGACTTGGCCACCGCGCAGTGGTGGCCGAAGTCGTCCTGGACCGTGACGATCGGCTCCAATCACCTCGGCTTGCCGCATTTCATCGCCATCGGCGCGATCATCGCCGTGTGGGCGTTCAACATCTTCGGCCTGCGGCCGGCGGTGTGGTTCAGCTACGTGTGCGCGGTGCTGCTGATGATTCCGCTGGCGCTGTTCATCTTCGGGCCCTACATCTCCGGGGACTGGCACTCGCACAACGTCCACGCCACCTTCACCGGGCCCTGGGGCGGCGTGAAGCTCGCGCTGGTCTACATGTTCATCCTTGCGTGGTCTACCTACGGCACGGAGGCGGCTGCCACCTTTGCCCCCGAATACCGAGACACCCAGCGCGACACGCATCGCGCGCTGCGCAGCGGCGCGATGTTCATGCTGCTCGTCTGCCTGCTCGTGCCGCTCGGCCTGGGCGGGGTCACCGGCGCGGTGCCGAGCGACGTGGCCGAGGGCCAGTTCTACACCCAGGCGATGCAGACGATCGTCGGCCACGGCGCCGCCAGCTTCTTCACGGTCTGCATCATCGCCAGCCTGCTCTTGTCGATGACCTCTTCCACCGCTGACGCCAGCCGCGCGCTGTACGGGATCTCCCGGGCCGGGATGACGATCAAGGGCCTCGGTGCGCTGAACCGTTACCACGTGCCCGGTCGCGCGATGACGGTCGACATGGTGGTCAACATCCTGCTCGTGGTGTTCATCAGCTCGAACCTGGCGATCCTGTACCTGAGCAACATCGGCTACGTGCTCTGCCACGTGTTCGCGCTGAGCGCGTTCCTGCTGCTGCGCCGCGACCGGCCGAACTGGCCGCGCCCGATCAAGGTCGCCAGCGGCTGGCTCCCGGTGGTTGCGGCTCTGTGCGTGCTGAACGCGGTCTTCCTGATCGTCGGAGCGCTGGCGCCGAAGCTCAACGGGTACGGCACCTGGACCGACTTCGCGATCGGGGTCGGCGTGTTGGTCGCCTCGCTGCTGCTCTTCTTCTTCCGCCGCATCGTTCAGGACGGCGAGCGGATCCACTGGAAGGAACAGACGCCGAGCGTGCCCGAGGGCGAGGAGGCAGCCCAGCTCGGAGTGCCATCCGGCACGGGCATGGGCGGCACCGCCCCGGTCGCCGCCGGATAGCGTCCGCGGAGAGAACCCCCGGCGAGCTAAGGGAGGACGAAGATGAACGCGATCATCGTCGCTTACGACGAGTCAGACATCTCGAAACGCGCGCTCGACCGTGCGGTTGAGCTCGCACAGGCGTTCGGAGCCGAGCTGGTGGTGACGAGCGTGGCGCCGATCCTCGAGCCCGCGTCGGGAAGAGGGGCCGGGGGCATCGATCCGGTCGACCCGCCCGAGAAGCACGTCGAAGAGCTGAGGCGGGCGCGAACGACGCTCGAAGCCCGGGGCGTGAACGCGCACTATCAAGCCGCGATCGGTGAGCCGGCGGAGGCGATCGTCGAGCTGGCAAGCAGCCGCGGTGCCGGCATGATCGTCGTCGGTAGTCGCCACGTGAACACAATCCAGCGACTCCTGGGGCAAAGCGTCAGCGACTCGG
The DNA here is from genome assembly GCA_019239445.1 of Solirubrobacterales bacterium. Taxonomy (GTDB): domain Bacteria; phylum Actinomycetota; class Thermoleophilia; order Solirubrobacterales; family Solirubrobacteraceae; genus Palsa-465. The sequence goes on along the minus strand of JAFAZV010000390.1, from coordinate 3,284 downwards.
TAGCTCATCGCGCGCGCTGCGACGTCCTGATCGTGCACTAGCTAGTACGCGGCAAGGAGATCGCGCGCGGCGCGTTCGCCGCTTCGTAGCGCCCCCTCCATCAGACCGTGCCATTCGCCCGCGGTGTGCTCACCCGCGAACGCGAGCGGGCCGAGCGCGCGAACCAGCGCGGCAGTATCCATCGGCGAGCGCGACGAGCGCGCCGAGTATGCGCCTCGAACCCAAGGATCATCGTCCCATCGCGAGAGCATCAGCTGCTGCTGGTTGAGGGCCAGGTCCGGGCGAAGCGAAGCGAGCCGGTGCAGCCAGGTCCGTGGCCCGCGACCGATCTCGAGACGCTCGAGCGCGGCGAGCGAGCCCGCGAACGCGGCCAAGAACGGCGCCGGCCTAGCTCCGCGGTCGAGTTGCGTGTAGCACCAGAAGCGGTCGGGAACCGAAAGCGTCTGGCTCGGCGGCGCGGGTGCGCGCAGGCCGACGAACAGCTTCGCCGCCTGTCCGTAGCGAACGCCGCGGTTGGCGGTGTACTTGTCCGCCGGCAGTGGCGGGTCGAACTCGATCGCTTCGAGCACGCTGGCCGGAACCGCCACCACCGCCGCGTCCGCGGTCAGCTCAGCCACCTCCGTCGATGCTCGAACGCCAGCTTCGGCTGACCAGCTAAGGCGACGGACTGGGGCGTCGAAGCGCACGGGGGGCAGCCGCTTCGCCAGCGCCTCGGCCAGACAGGCGTTACCACCGGCGAAGCTGAACGAGTCAAAGCGCCCGAACGCCGACGCGCCGGCGCGGAGCACGCTCGCGTCGAGATCCTCGGCGCCGTAGGCGCAGCTGACTTCGGTGCGGGCGGCGATCGCGACCGCGATATGGGGGTCCAGACTTGAGCCAGCCAGGGCGCGCGCCACGGTCCCGTCGGCCCTGCCGGCGCTTTCCAGCCCCGCGCTCAGTCGTGGCATCGCTTCGGCCACCTGGTCGATCGTCACCGCTCCGGCGCCGCGCGGCTCCCGCCAGCCGTAGAGCGTCCCCTTGCGTGCGAGCGTCAGGCCGAGTCGGTCGGCCGTGGCGATCACCGTTTCGTCGTGAGGGAGCACGAACTCGGCGCCCCGTTCAACGACGCCGCCCGCGAACGGCACCGACCATACGCGGCCCCCGACGCGATCCCGGGCTTCGAGCACCTCCACCTCGACGCCGCCGCGCGCCAGCGCCTCCGCCGCGGCCAGGCCGGCGAAGCCGGCGCCGATCACGATCACCCGGCGGAGCGCCCGCGGCTGGTCCTTAATCGGGTTCGATCTCCCAGCTGGGGAGCTTCGCCAGCGCCTCGCGGTAGCGCCGGCGGTGAAACGGCCGCGCGAACATGCTCCAGGCCGTGATCGCGAACGCGACCAGGATCAACCCGGAGAAGGGCTCGCCGACGATGATGAAGGCGATGATGCAGACGAGCGCGAGGACGCTCACGGCGATCGGAATCCGGCGGTAGCGCAGCTGCGTGCGCCGGATCGCGGCGTACTGCTCGAGCGGTATCCGCCGCGTGTTCCAGCTGCGTCTGCACTTGGGGCACGTCCAGCGCTCGCCGTAGTGCACGTAGGTGCGCTCGCCGCACTCGCACGTCAAGGTGATCCGCGGCCCGTGCCGAACCGACCGCGGCAGCGCAGGCTCGATCTCCTCCCGTGTCTTCGTCAATGCGCCGGCGGCTCCCAGCCTTCGAGCACCGGCGGCTTCCAGTCGGTGCCGACGCGGCGAGTGTCCTCGACCCAGGGCCCGAGCTCAGGTTGCGGGAACTTGGTGTGGATCTCCTTGAGCGCGATTCCGTAGGAGTTGCCGGACTGCAGGTGCTTGATCAGCACTTTGCGCGCGACCTCGTCCTCGCGTCCCTCCGGGATCGGGAAGTAGATCTTGATGAACGAGTTCGAGTAGCGGTCGAACACGGCCGGAGCGCCTTCCTCCTCGAGGAGGGTGATGTCCTCGAGCCAGTTGATGTCCTTGCCCGGGGTGGCGGCGAGCAGGTCGACGTCCTCGATCAGCGAGATGTCCTCCTGATACGGGAAGCGGCGACCGGAGAGGTACTCCGCATCGATGCCGACGATCTTCTCGGGCTCGCGGGGGAGATGGTGCTCGTGCTCTTCGCTCACGCTTCACCTGCCGTGCTCGGCTCGGTTTCCGGAGTCAGGTAGTCGACCGGGTTCTCGATGTGACGCTCGAGCAGCCGTTTGATCTCGCTCAGCGTTCGCTCCTCGGAGACACCGGGAATGTAGTTCGTCCCGGCCAGCGGGACGCGAGCCATCGCCGCGGCTTCGGTGCTCAGCGCGGCGAGATCCTCGGGCTCGAGGTTGTGCACGTCGGTCTTGCCGCAGGCCCGGGCGAGCATCTGACACTCGAGCGTCAGCGTGTGCAGGAAGTTGTAGACGCGGTTCGCCGCGTCGTCGACGACCAGGCGCTTGCGCAGCTCCGGGTCCTGCGTCGTGATCCCCACTGGACAGCGACCGGTGTGGCAGTGGTAGCACTTGCCGGCGGGGACGCCCACGGTGCCCTCGTAGTCGGTGACGCCGGGAATCTCCTTGTTGCAGTTGAGGGCGATCAGGGCCGAGTGGCCGATCGCGACCGCCTTGGCGCCGAGGGCGAGGCACTTGGCCACGTCGCCGCCGTTGCGGATGCCGCCAGCCACCACGAGGTCGATCTCGTCAGCGAGCCCGACATCTTCGAGCGCTCGGCGCGCTTCGGGGATCGCCGCCATCAGCGGCACTCCGGTTTCCTCGGCTGCGACGTGCGGGCCGGCGCCGGTGCCGCCCTCCGCGCCGTCGAGGTAGATGATGTCCGGACTGCACTTCGCCGCCATGCGCACGTCGTCGTACACGCGGGCAGCGCCGAGCTTGAGCTGGATCGGGATCTCGTAGTTCGTCGCCTCGCGGATCTCCTGGATCTTCAGCGACAGATCGTCTGGCCCCAGCCAGTCCGGGTGCCGGGCCGGCGAGCGCTGATCGATCCCAGCGGGCAGCGAGCGCATCTCGGCGACCTGCTCGGTCACCTTCTGGCCCATGAGATGGCCGCCGAGGCCGACCTTGCAGCCCTGACCGATGAAAAATTCACAGGCATCCGCGAGCATCAAATGGTGCGGGTTGAATCCGTACCGGCTCTGGATCAGCTGGTAGTACCACTTGGTCGAGAGATCGCGCTCGGGGGGGATCATCCCGCCCTCGCCCGAGCAGGTGGCCGTGCCGGCCATCGACGCGCCCTTGGCGAGCGCCATCTTCGCCTCCAGCGAGAGCGCGCCGAAGCTCATGCCGGTGATGTAGACC
>JAFAZV010000289.1 GCA_019239445.1 Solirubrobacterales bacterium | reverse complement strand
ATGATGGGCAACCCGGTCTACGTGGAGATGTGGGGCGCCAACGAGCTCACGCCGATCGGGAACCTCATGAACTGGGACCGCTCGGCGCAGCTGGCGAGGATTTCCGTTCCGACGCTCGTCACCTGCGGACGCTATGGCGAGATCGTGCCTGATTGCGCGCAGGCGATCAGCGACGGCGTCACCAACTCTTCGCTGGTCGTGTTCGAGCAGAGCGCGCACGTGCCGCACCTCGAGCAGCCCGAAGCGTTTCGTAGCGCCGTTTCCGAGTTCCTCGCTGCAGGCGACTAGCACCTAGCGCACGCTCTGCGCAGGCGCCTCCGGCGCCTCTGGTGGTGTCCACTGCGCCTTCATCGACAACGGCGCCATCAGGCCACGGCGCACGAGCCTGTGCCGGATCGCCATGACCGCCGCAGCAGCGACGACGATGCTCAGAGCGAGCACACGCAGCGTCCCGTTGATCGCCTCATGCGAGGAGCTTCCCGAACGCTCGAGCAGCTCGAGCACGGCGGCCGTGATCGCGACCCCCATTCCGCCGGCCGTAACGAGGATCGTCAGAAGCACGCCTGAGGCCTCGCCGGCACGCTCCGGACTGACCACATCCTGCGTGCCGACGCTGGCGAAGGTCCAGCCGAGCCCGAACCCGATACCAGTGAAAGCGAACCAGGCGACGTACGCGCCCCACCCATGCGCCAACGTCAGTGCGAACAGACCGACACCGCTCACGACGCCCGCTGCGGCCATCACGGCGGTGGGCCGGAAGTGCTTGCCGAGCCATCCTCCGAGTGGTCCCGACAACGCGACCATCAGCGAGGGCGCGAGAAACACGGCGCCGGCGGTCAAGGGCGCGAGCCCGCGCACCTGTTGCAGATACAGCGTCACGACCCAGACCGTGACGACGTAGACGATGTTCGCCACCGCTCCCATTCCGGTGACGAGCACGTACGGCAGGTTGCGGAACAGCTTCAAGTCGACCAGCGGCGCCTGCACGCGTCGCTCGACGATCAAGAACGCCACGAGTAGGAGCACCGAGAGTGCGAAGCCGGCGAGCGTCCTCGCGGACCCCCAGCCCCAGCCGTCGGCGCGGTCGACGGTCACGCTGAGGAGCGTGACGCCTGCGATCACCAGCGCGGCCCCAGGCCAATCGAGGTGGCGCTGCGCACCCGCCTCGCGCGAGTCCGCGACCGCGAAGTAGGCAGCGAGAAACGCAAGAGCGCAAAGCAGCACGAGCACCCAGAACACCCACCGCCATCCTGGGCCGCCGGCCAAGCCACCGCCGATGAAGGGACCGGCGGCTGTCCCGATGTTCGCGATCCCGAAGGCCAGCCCAAGGGCGCGGGCGCGCGAGGCGTCCGAGAACGCGTTGCTGATCACCGCGACGCCGACGGGGAAGATCACCGCCGCGCCGGCGCCCTGGAAGACGCGCGCTGCGACCAGGAAGCCGAGGCTCGGCGCGATGGCGCAGGCCAGCGAGGCCGCGGCGAATAGGCCCACCCCCGCCAGCAGCGCTCGGCGCCGGCCGAAGATGTCCCCCATGCGGCCGGCCAGGATGAGCAGCGAGCCGACCGACAGCATGTAGGCGCTGATCGTCCACTGCGCGCTGTCGGCGTCCGCACCGAAGCCTCTGGCCAGGTTCGGGAGCGCGAGGTTCAGCGCGAAGAAGTCGACCTGCACGCAGAACAGCACGAGCGACACCGCCACGAGCGTGGCGGTCGTATGACGCCCGCGACCGACATCAGGCTGAGCAGATGAGAGCATCGAGGACTTGGACGCACTACCAGGCGCGGCGCCACCCGGCGCAAATGATCGGCGCCTGCACCTCAGGGGTCAAGTTGTGCCAGCTGGCGTGAGTACGCGCGCATGAGCAGCGGCGCTGCGCGAGCGAGTAGGCTAGGCGCGGGAGATGGGCACCGAGCAGCAGACGCGCGAGCAGATGAACGCCATTGGCGCCGGCTCGAAGAGCATGCAGGAGACGAGCGACGGCACAGGGCGTGGCTCTGGACGGCTGCGAAAGATCGCCATTCTCGTTCATCCCACGCGCGACGTAACGCCGGCGCTGGACGCGCTGCGCGCCTGGAGCTCCCGACACGACGTGGAAGTCATGCGCCTGGCTTCTAACCCGCAGGAGAACGACCCGGCGATCGTGGGCGGCTGCGATCTGATTGTCGCGATCGGCGGCGACGGGACGACGCTGGCAGCACTGCATGCGTCGATTGACACCGGTACGCCGGTTTTCCCCATCGCCTGCGGCAGCCTGGGGATCTTGACCCTAGCGAGCGTGGAGCATCTCGCCGCCGCGCTCGATGAGATCGACCGCGGTGAGGCGAGGGGCAGAACGATCCCGAAGCTCGAGGTCGCGTGCGACAGCTTCGAGCGTGCGGCGCTCAACGACCTGGTGCTCGTGCGCGCCGCGAGCGGCCAGGTCATGTTGTCGGTCAAGATCGACGGGGCGGACTATGCCGCGATCGCAGGGGACGGGATTGTCGTCAGCACTGCCGGCGGTTCGGCGGCTTACACGCTCGCCTCTGGGGGGCCGCTGCTGCACCCCGATCTCGATGCGCTGGTGATCACGCCGCTTGCGGCGCACGGCGGCAACATCCCGCCCGTGGTGCTCGGAAGCGAGACCGAGGTCACACTGGAGCTCGTGCCAGGCCACGATCGAGTCCGGCTAGAGATCGATGGTCAACCTCAACCACCGCCGTCCGCGGTGACCGTGATCCGTCTGGTGCCGGCGGCGGCCAGCTTCATGATCCCGTCCGTGGCGGCCAAGTTTCCGAGCCTGTTGCGCGCTCGCCGCCTCCTCGCGGACAGCCCACGCGTCGGAATCGGCGTCGAATCGCAGCGCGGCTGAGCGCCGCCCAGTCCCAGCAGCCGAGCCTACCGGCTCAGATGATGTCGTTGCCGGTCAGCACGTAGACGAACGGCACGATCGGGACGATGGCCGCGATCGCCCAGGTGATTTTTGCGAGTCCGCTCAGATCCGAGCGGCCGAGGAGGTTGATCCAGATGAGCACTACTGCGACCGGGTGCAGGATGCAGAGCAGGATTTCGAGCAGCTTCTTCATCATCACGGGAATACCCGTTCGAGTGCTCGATTACACACGGCGCCGCGGACCGCGGCGATCACCGCGGCCCGCGTCCTCCGTGCGGTTCAGCTGTTCGGCCCGCGTGCGGCGACGGGCACCAGGTGGACGTGCCGCCCGCTACTTAGGCGGTTCGTAGAACTGGAGATCGTTGCCATCCGGGTCCTTGAACGCCGCCACCCTTCCCCAAGGATGTTCGCTGATGTCGCCGGCGAACTGAACGCCCTCCTCGCGCAGGCGCGAAACCGCTTGCTCGAGCCCGTCCTGCGGCTGGAAGGCGATCACCGCCCCGCCGGCGCCGTTTCCGGTCTGCTCACGCGCGTTCAGCCCGATACGCAGGCCGCCGGCGTCGAGTTCGGCCCATTCGCCTTCGTTCTGCTGCTCGCTCAGCCCGAGCCGGTCGCGGTAGAACTGGAGCGCTCGGTCCATGTCGCTGACCGGAAGCCAGACGACAGACGCGCCTGCGACGTTGCTCATGCCGCCACCCCCATGTCCTGGAGGTCATAGTTGGCGACTTGCTCGAGCAGACCGTCGAGCTTCTGCGCTGCCGCCTGCTCCTGCTCGAGGATCTGCGAGGCAGCGCGCGCGGTGTCCTGGTCGCCCGCGCGCTCAGCGACGACCCGAAGCATGCGGTAGCTCGCGATCTCCATGTGTTCGAAGGCGTAGGCCTGGATGGCGAGCTTGCCGGTGGTGTCAGGCGCGGCCTTGGCCACGACGCCACTCATCATCGCGCCACCCTTCTGGGCGACGTCTTTGAGCGCAGACGGGCTCTCGCCGTGTGCCTCGAGGCGCTCGCGCGTCAGCCGCTCGTGCTCCTCGGTCTCGGCGTGATGCTGGCGGAAGGCCGAAGCCAACTGCTCGTCGCCGACCTGGTCCGCGCCGGTGGCGAGCATGCTGAGCGCATTCTGCTCGAGCGAATGAACGTCGGTGAGGTACTTGACCAGCTGCTCCTGCAGTTCGGAGGAAGCCATGGCATCTCCTTTCGTTGACCTGATAGGTGTTCTCAAATTAGGCGTACCCGGAGCGGGACGAACCTGAACAAGATGTAGAGAAAAACCTCACGAGGTTGCGAAACAACCCGCGCTCCGTGCCCTCACAGGTAGATGGGGCAGGTTTCCGGCTCGGGAGCCCGTGCGGTAGGTTTGCCTCATGACCGGGCAAACGCCGTCGCGCCGCGCTGCTTCGGCGTTCGCGCTCGGGGGGAGGACCGTGATAAAGCCGTGAGCGAAGCCGACGAGGACTCTGGCCTCAGCATCGGCGACATCGCCAGCCGCGCCGGCGTCGGAGAAGGCACCCTGCGCATGTGGGAGGCGCGATACGGGTTTCCGACCCCGCGCCGGCTGCCGAGCGGCCACCGGCGCTACTCCGAGCAGGATCTCGAGCGCGTGCACGCGGTTCTACGCGGCCGCAGAGAAGGCCTGTCCCTGCCGACCGCGATCAATCGCGCTCGCCGGCTCGAGGCTGAACCGCGGCCATCGATCTACGGGGCCATCCGAGAGCGGTTCACGCACCTGCATCCGCAGCTGTTGCCGAAGCACACGCTCGTTTGGCTCAGCCACGCAATCGAGGACGAGTGTGCCGCGCGAGCGCCGCGCCCTTTGCTGTTCGCCTGCTTTCAGCGAGAGAGCTTCTACCGGCAGGTCGAGTACCGGTGGCGGAACCTCGCGGCGAGTGCGGAGCGAGCAATCGTGCTGGCCGATTTCGTGCGTGTCCGCAAGCCGCGCCATGCGCCGGCCGAGGTGCCGATCCGCGCCGGCGACCCGGTGATGCGGGAATGGGTCATCGTCTGTGACGCGCCGGAGCTCTCGGCCTTTCTGGCCGGCTGGGAGCGTCCGCACGAGCCGGACGATGCACGCCGCTTTGAGACGATTTGGACGGTTGAACCCACCGTCGTGCGCGAGGCGGCGCGCACCTGCTCAGACCTCGTAGCTCAGCGGGCGCCCGAACTCGTGGCTGACCTGCGAGAGCGGCTTGCGAGCCCGGCGCTCCCGGCCGAGGAGCCCCAGCTGCGAGCTGCCGTTGAGGTCGCCACGCGCGTGACCGTCTACGCCAGCGAAAGTCGCTTCGCTAACGGGTCGGGCACAGCGGGTCAGGCAAAACCCTAGTCGTCGACCGTCTGAGCGGCGACGCACCGGCGCCACCGCGGCATCCGCGTGGACGAATTCTCATCCTCGTCTTACTGAAATCTGATGGTGACGGAGAACAATGTCACCCATGGTGGAAGGCCATCGGATGAGGGACCGCCGTTCGCTCGCGGCAGACCGCCGCGACGCCGCCCTCGTCCGGATCGGTCGTCTGCGGCGGTGGATAATCGCCGGCGCCGCGGCGTTGACGGCCGGCTTGGCTGCGCTCATGTCTTCGGTCGCGCCCGGACGGTCGCTGCACGCCGGAAGCAAGAGCACGACTAGCGCTACGAGCGTGCCGCTCTCTGGATCGTCCACACCGAGGATGCCGGCGCCGGCGAGTCCCGGCGAGCTTGGCCTTCAGGCGCCGGCGGACACACCGCAAGCGGCTTCGCCGCCGCCGCCACCGCCGCCCTCACCGCCGGCAGAGAGCTCGAGCAGCGGAGGCGGAGCGCCGGTCTCAGGCGGCTCGTGAGCAGCCTCGCTCCAGCCCGCCCGGCGATGAGCGAAGCGCACCCGGACGGCCCAATCAGCGTGCAGTTCGCAGCCTTTGGCAGCACGGCGCTCGTGTTTGTCACACAGCCGCGGGTGCTGCCGCGTGCGCGAGCCGCCGTAGAACGGATCGTCGCGAACTTCGATCACGCCTGCTCGCGCTTTCGTGCCGACTCCGAGCTCTCGCGCTTGAACGCGGCCGGTGGCCAGCCACGTAAGGTCACTCCGCTGTTGCTGGACGCCGTGAGCGCCGCGTTACGGGCGGCGCGAATCACCGACGGCGACGTCGACCCCACGATCGGGGCGGCACTGATCGCGCTCGGGTACGACCGAGATTTCGCGCAGCTACCAGCGCGCAAGGCACCGGTGGCTCTCGCGGCGGTGAGGGGTTGGCAGGCTGTCCGGGTGGACAGGCAGGCGAGAACGGTCGCCGTCCCCCCCCATGTCGCGCTCGACCTGGGGGCCACGGCGAAGGCGCTGGCGGCGGACTACGCTGCGGCCGCGGCGACGGACGCCACGGGTGGGCCCGTGCTCGTCTCGTTGGGCGGCGACATCGCCGTCGCCGGCGGTCCGCCACCGGCAGGCCCGTGGCGGATCCGTGTGGCCGACGACCATCGTGCGGGGATCGATGCTCCGGGGCAGTGGATTGCGCTGCGGTCAGGCGGCCTCGCCACCTCGAGCACGGTCGTCCGCGCGTGGAACGCCGGCGGCGATCGCGTGCATCATCTCCTCGACCCGGCCACCGGTCGCAGCGCGAGCAGCGAGTGGCGGACCGTCAGCGTCGCCGCCGCTTCGTGCCTGGACGCCAACATCGCGAGCACCGCCGCGATCATCCGGAGCCGGCGAGCCCCTAGATGGCTGGCGGAAAATCGCTTGCCGAGCCGGCTAGTAAGCGTGAGCGGCCGCGCGCATCATGTCGCAGGTTGGCCGGCGGAGGGGGACGACTTGGCATGAGCCCTACCGCGTTCGCTTCGCTCGGACCCAGCGCCTACTGGTATCTGGCGCGCGGCACCGGCGCCGTCGCCTTGATCCTGCTCACGCTGAGCGTGATCCTCGGCGTGCTCGGCTCGCTGCGCTTCGCCGCGCCACCTCGCTGGCCCAGGTTCGCGATCGACGCGCTCCATCGCGACGCGTCGCTGTTGGTGCTGGCGGTCCTCGTCATCCACATCGTGACGAGCGTCCTCGACGGCTTCGCGCCGATCAAGCTCCTCGACTCGGTGATCCCGTTCGATTCGCGCTACCGCCCGCTCTGGCTCGGGCTAGGCGCGTTGTCCTTCGACCTGCTGATCGCGTTGACGATCACGAGCCTGCTTCGCCGCCGCCTCGGCTATGGCGCCTGGCGGGCGATCCACTGGCTCGCGTATGCCAGCTGGCCGGTCGCGGTGCTGCACGGACTCGGCACTGGCAGCGACGTCAAGGTCTGGTGGATGCTCGCGTTGACTGCGGCGTGCGTCGCTGCCGTGGTGGTCGCGGTTTGGATTCGAATCTTCAAGGCGCAGCCGGAGATCGCGGGCGGTCGACCAGCCGCGTTTGTCCTGTCGATCTCAGCCCTGATCGCGCTCGCCGCCTTCGCGCTCCTGGGCCCCCTGCAGCGCGGTTGGGCTCGACGCGCCGGTACACCAACGACCTTGCTCGCCGCGCACGCGACGGCCGCAGGTCCCTCGCCCGCGGGCGCCTCTCGCGCGAGCGCCGGCCAGCAGCGCGGCGTCACGGCTGCGACCTCGCCCGTGCAGCGTTCCTTCTCCGCTCGTCTGACCGGAACGCTCACCCAGCACTTGGTCGCGAACGGCGCGATCCTCGATCTCGCTCTCCGCATGACCGGCGGGATGCAGGGGCGCCTGCGCGTTCGGCTCGCGGGAGCACCGTTGCCCGGCGGCGGCTTGTCGATGACCGGCAGCCAGGTCGACCTCGCGCCGGCCGGCGCGCCGTCGGTCCTGGAAGGCCGTATCGTCGCGCTCCAGGGCCAGCGGTTCGTGGCGCGCGTTTCCGAGCATGGTCGTGCCGGCGTGGAGCTGCGCGCGAACATGAGCATCGACGGGGGTGGTGGCGTGCTCGGGACGCTGTCAGGCACGCCGCAAGGGGCCCCATGAGCATCATCGGAACTGGTCACGCGGGGTTGCCGCGCCTGCTGGCGGGGATGAATGCCCACGGCGCAACGATGACGCTGACCGAACACCAGCAGGTTCACGGCCCGATCCCAATCCGGACGGCGGGCGAGCTGATAGAGGTGATCGAGCGCAGTGGCCTCCGCGGCCGCGGCGGAGCCGACTTCCCGACCGCTCGCAAGCTGCGTGCGGTAGCGGCCAGGCGGCGCGTCAGTGCGGTAGTGGTCAACGGCAGCGAGACAGAGCCGGCGAGCGGCAAGGATCGGTTGCTGCTGACGCGGCTGCCGCATCTGGTCCTCGACGGGGCGGTCCTGGCTGCTGCTGCGGTCGGCGCACCGGAGGTGATCGTCCACCTCGGCCCAGGCTCGCCCCGCGCACTCGCCGCGCTCGAGGGCGCGCTCGCGCTGCGCAGCGACGATCCGGTGCCGACCCGGCTCTTCGCCGGGGCCGAGGGTTACGTCGCGGGCGAGGAGAGCGCGGTGATCAACTACCTCAACGGCGGCCCGCCGGTTCCGAGCTTCGTCCCGCCACTTCCGTTTGAGCGCGGCTTTCGCGGGCGCCCGACGCTCATCCAGAACGCCGAGACGCTCGCCCAGATCGCTCTCGTGGCCCGCTTCGGTGATCGTTGGTTTCGCGAGCTCGGGACGACGGCCGATCCGGGATCGACGCTCGTGACGATCGCTGGCGCGGTCGCCGCCCCGGGCGTGTATGAGACCGCGTTCGGAACGCCGGTCGGGGATCTGCTCGCCGCCGCGGGCGGAACACGTGAGCCGCTTCAGGCCCTGCTCGTCGGCGGCTACTTCGGCACGTGGGTGGAAGGCTCGCTGGCGCTGCGGCTCCGGCTCTCGCGCGAGGATCTGCGCTCGGCAGGCTGCTCGCTTGGCTCAGGCGTTCTGATCGCGCTCGGAGAGAGCGCGTGTGGGCTTCACGAGAGCGTGCGCGTGGTCGAGTACCTGGCCTCGCAGTCGGCCGGCCAGTGCGGCCCGTGCGTGCATGGTTTGCGCGCGATCTCCGATCTCTTCTGCGCTCTCGCCGACGGTGCCGCCCACGTGCGCGAGCGCGACCGGCTCGTGCGCTGGAGCGAGGAGGTGCGCGGGCGCGGCGCCTGCCACCATCCCGACGGCGCCGTCCGGTTCGTGCGCAGCGCCCTGGAAGTCTTCGCGGACGACGTCGAGCGACACCAACGGGAGCGTTGTGACGCGGTGCCGGCGGGTCTGCCGGTGGGTCGAGCTCGTCTCGGGCGAGACCCTCGGCGCAGGGCAGCCTGATGAGCGTTCGCCTGCGCGTGAACCCGATCACATGTGAGGGACACGGACTCTGCGCCGAGCTTCTGCCCGAGCTGATCCGACTCGATGACTGGGGTTATCCCTTGATCGACCAGCCCGACGTGCCGCCGGAGCTGCTTGCGATCGCGCGCAGAGCGGCCGACGCCTGCCCCACGCTCGCGCTGCTGCTCGAGGAGGCGCGTGACATGGCGGCGGAGCCGACTACCTGGCGCGGAAGCCGGGCAGCACGAGCTCGACGCGAGCGCCGTTGACGCGATCCCCATTGCCCGCGCGGACGTAGCCGCCATGGGCCTCCGCGATCGCCCGCACGATCGCGAGCCCGAGGCCCGCGCCGCCCGCCGCCCGCGAGCGGCCGCGATCGGTGCGATGGAAACGTTCGAACACACGCTCCCGCTCGCCGGCCGGGATCCCGGGTCCGTTGTCGATGACCGTGAAGCGAACCTGGTCCATCGCAACCCGCTGAACCTCCATCCGTACGAGGCCGCCATCGTTGCGGGTGTGTTCAACCGCGTTGCGCGCCAGATTGCGAAGCGCCTGCGCCAGCCGGTCCGGATCTGCCCACAGCTCGCCGGCGGGCACAGGCGAGAGCTCGAATCGCCGGCGTGCGGTCAGGCTGAGGCCGTCCCACAACTCCGGGACGAACTCGGCGAGGTCGATCTCCTGCACACGGAGAAAGTTCGTCTGCTCAGCCTGCGCGAGCAGCAACAAGTCGTCCACGAGCCGGTTGATCCGCGCGATCTCGGCTCCGACCATCCGCTCCACTCGCCGCACCTCATCGCCCGACGGCCGCTGCTCTGCGGCCAGCACCTCGAGCTGCCCGCGGATCACCGTGAGCGGCGTACGCAGCTCGTGGGAGGCATCGGCGACGAACTCGCGCTGCGCCTCGAAGGCGGCGGACAAGCGGTCGAGCATGTGGTTGAACGCCTCCGCCAGAACGCGAACCTCATCGCGCCGGGGAGAGATCTCCATCCTCGGCTCGAGGTCGCCTGCGTCGACGCGCGTGGCCACGCCCGCCATACGTCGTAGCGGCGCCGACACTCGCGCGCCGGCGAGATAGGACAGGATCAGCGCCAGCACAAGCGTGATCGCGCCGGCGAGGATGAACGAGCGCGCCACCCCCCGCTGGGCGCGCGTCACCGTCGCGAGCGGCTCGCCCGCGCCGGCGATCACCTGCACCGGCCCGACTGCGACCGGACGCTCGTGGATGCGCATCTCGCCGACGTCGGGAACCGCGACCGTCGAATAGCCAATGCGGGGAACTGCGAGGTGCCTGCCGGCGTCCGCCTCGCGCGTCCGAACGCTTCCTGACTCGCTGGGCTCGGGCGCGGAGGAACCGAACACCTCCGGGTGATTGCTCGCGGTCGCGTGATCGCCCACCAGTGCGAAGAGGAGCGTCGAGGAGGCTGTGTACGGCTGGGCGTCGACGTACCGGGTGCTGGCATCGGCGATCTGTGCCTCGGTTGACCCATGTAGAGACCGCAGCGCCTGCGCCAGCTGCGCGGTGTCGCTGGCGATGTCGCGCTCGATCTGGCTTCGCAGCTGGTTTCCGCTGTCGTGATAGACGACGATGAAGATCACCGCCGCTGACGCCACCAGCACGCC
>JAFAZV010000258.1 GCA_019239445.1 Solirubrobacterales bacterium | reverse complement strand
GGACGATGTTGGTCGACGCACTGGAACGTCGCGCGCGCTCGCTCGGCGTGCGAATCGAAACCGGCGAGCGCGTCGATTCGCTTCCCGACCCACCTGTGATCCTGGCGCTCGAGCTGTCCGACGCCCGCCGCTTGCTCGAAGACGATTCGCTGCGGTGGCTGAGCGGCCGCACCGTGTGCCTCGATCTCGGGTTGAGCGAACGCCGCGGCGACCCTTGGATCGTCTCCGATCTCGACACCGCCGGGTGGATCGAGCGCTACTCGGCCCAAGATCCGGGGCTCGCGCCGGCCGGCGAGGAGCTCGTGCAGGCACAGATGCCAATCCGGCCCGAGGAGGGCCAGGACGTCGCCGGCTCGCGCCTGGAAGCGCTGCTCGATAGGTCCTTCGGAGACTGGCGCGGGCGCCTCACCTGGCGGCGTCGGCAGGTCATGGATGGCCGCAGCGGCGCACTTGACCTCCCTGGGACGAGCTGGCGCGATCGCCCGAGGATCGATCGCGGCGACGGCATATTCCTCTGCGGGGACCAAGTCGCCGCGCCGGGCTGCCTGTCAGAGGTGTCGATCGCGAGCGCGATCGAGGCTGGCACCCTCGCCCTGCTCAGCCGGAGCCGGACGCGAGCGCGCGGACGACCAGCTGATGCGCCTGTCCGTTAGCGCTGGCCGGGATCCACTCGAAGAAGACGGTGCCGAGACGCATCCGCCGGGTCGGCAATGTCGGCTTCGAGCGCAACCAGGCGCGTGCTGCGGATGTGCCGCTCACCGTTGACGTGCCCGATCAGCAGGCGCGAGTCCGAGCGAGCGGTTACGCGAGCTAGGCCGAGCTCGTGGGCGCGGGTGAGGCCGGCCAGCAGCGCCCGGTCCTCGGCCTCGGCCGCGGTGGCCAAGCCGATCGCCTCGGCGTGGTCGGCGAGCCGGAGGCCCGTCGCGTCTTCGATGACGCACGCGATCGCCGCCGGTCCGGGCGCTCCCCTCGCCCCGCCGTCGACGTGCAGCACGGCATAGCCTGGCCTTGCCGGCCGCGCGAAGCGATCAGGGCTCGCGTGGGCCTTGGCCAGCGCCCGGCGCTCGGCATCCTTGGTCGCGCGTCCTTTACGGCGCGGTCACCGTCGTCTTTGTGGTCGGGCTGGGTCACCGCCCACGGCTGCGCACCTCAGCCGGCCCGGCGGGCTTTCCAGGCCTCTTCGCACGGCCACCGAGCTCGGCCGTCCATTTGGTTGCAGGCTAATGCCGGAACGCGGGGCGCCGCGGCGCGCCGAGCGACGCTCGTCACGAAGTTCAATGGGGCGGAGCGGTTTGACTGAGGCCGGCAGCGAAGACGAGCACGAGGGCGAGGAAGCCGAGTTCGAGCACGAGGGTGCTCCGCATCGCGGACAGCGGAGCGCCGGTTGCGAGCCGCGGCACGACAACGCGCCGGTGGTAGCCCCCGAGACCTAGAGCGAGGAGTACGAACGCACTCTTGAGCGCAAGCGTGACCCCGTAGCTCGAGGACAGCACGAGCCCGGGCGCGCGCAGCTCGCTCAGCGCCAGGAACACGCCGGCGCCGGCAACCACCACGACGATCAGCACGGCGCCACGCGAGAAACGCAGGAAGCACTCCCGCGCGATCGCCTCACGTTCCGGGTTCGACAGAGCTCGTGCCGCGGTGACGCTGAGGACGAGCGCCACCAGCGCGCCGACCCAGATGGCGCCGGCAAGGAGGTGAACGTAGTCGGCCGCCAGAGCGGGGGCGCCGTGAGACGCGGGATGGCTCGCCCAGCTGATGCCGAACGCCGTCCCGAGAGCGCAGAAGCCGGCGTATGCGAGCAAGCGCTCGCGCTTGGCTGGCGTGACCCAAGCCGCCACGAGGAGCGCGAGCACGCCAAGCCACGCAAAGGTCATCAACGTCCACGCTTGACCAAGATGCGTGCCGGCGCGGATCGGCTCGATCTGCGTGTTCACGAGATCGCCGAGGCTTCCGCCGACGATCGGATAGGCGCCGGCGAGAAACCCGAGCACTCCGGCGTGAAGCGCGACGACTGCGCCTGCCGCGGCAACGGCGGTCGCGACCGAGGCGCCGGGTGCTGTTCGCGCGCCGGCGGATCGTGCGGCGGGCACGATCACGAGGGCTCGAAACGCAAGCATGCCCCCGGCTAGCACCACGCCGGCGAACTGAAGCCACGCGAGCAGTTCGGGCGCAACCGGGACGCCGACACCGCGCGCCGCGGCGGGCGCCAGCGCCTTTGCGTCCACCCCGAATGAATAGGCGCCCTCGGTGGCATGGCCATCCGTGCTTGCGACCATCCGCCAGCGCACCGTATAGCTGCCGCTCGTAACCGCGTGCAAGGGAACCATCACGACCCGTCCGGTCACGCGGGCTACGCCCGCGAGATCCTGCCCGCGCGCGGAGATCACCGAAACGCGCGCGAGGCCTGGTACGACATCCTCGTCGAACACCAGCCGGATGGCTCGTGGCGCGGTCGAGGCGGTGGTGCCCCAGGCCGGATCTGCGCCCACGAGGACGGCGTGAGCGTGGGCACGCGCAGGCAGGGCGAGGAACAGGAGCACGCACAGAGCGCTCAACAGCCTCACCCGCGGCGTCCACTTCAACGTGCTCGGCATCACGATGCCGCTGCGACTGGAATCGCGATCAACACGAGCGCGAAGCCGGCGAGTGGGAGCAGCGCCAGCGGGACCGGCGGAGAGCGCCGGAGTCGCAGGCGAACGAGCTCGAGCAGGCCGCCGAGGATGAGCAGCGTCCCCATCGCCACGTGCCAGTTCGCCCCCTGACTCGAAGGATGGATCGCAACGTGGATGAGGAACAGCGCCCCGCAGCTCAGGAACGCCACCGGGAGCACATAATCCAGCCAAGGCCGCTCGAGGACGCCGCGACGACGCGCCAGCTCGAGGGCGCCGGCGGCGAACAGGATGTCCCCCCACAACGAGTGCACGAGCATGTCGTGAACGACGTCAGCGAAGACCGTTGTCGCCCAGGCGCCGACGCCACCGATGATCAGTGCCCACCCGACGAGCGGCGAGCGCGACCGACGGGTTCGGCCGTCCTTGTCTCGCAGCGGGACGTACTCCTCGAGGATGATGGCCAAGAACAAAGCACCGAGCAGCCAGTGAGCGCGCGCGATCTGGATCTGGGGCAGGATCATGGGCGGCGCCCTCGATACGCGGCCCATGCGCCGACGAAAGCCAGCAGCAGCGGCGGTTGGTCGAGGTCATACACCAGCTCGGCAGGGCTTACGCCGTAGAAGTGCAGACCGCGTAGCGAGGCCCAGATGGCCCCGCCCGCAATCAGCAGCAGGGCGAGGAGGAGTCGCGGTTGCACGAAATTACGGCGCCAGCGCGAAACCGTCCCCCGGTGACCAGTTCCGACCCTCGACCGCCGCGGGAGGAAAGCCCGAGCAGATTCGTCCTGGCGGGCGCTCACGCCCTCCCTTCTCGAGCTGTCCTGCGCCTGTCCCGGCACGCCCACGGATCGAGCTTAACCCTAATCGGCGGAGCTGCCACCCACCTCCGAGAACCGCACGGTGGCATGCGAGAACGCGGCGCCGCTAGCCGACGAGCAGCTTGAAGGCGTGGTCCCACGCGCCGCGCGCACCCCCGATCTTCACCCACGCGATGCAGATGGCCTCGAGCTCACGCGAGCCTTCGATCCCACCGATGTCGAACACGTCAGACCAGCCGAAATCCGCCAGCACGTCATTCACGGTCTGCTTAGCGTGCTTGTCGTCGCCGGCGATCAGCATCGTCGGCTTGCCTTCGCTGAAGCCAGGATCCACGAAGAAGGGGTTTCCGATCGTGTTGAACGCCTTGACAACCCTTCCGTCGGGAAGAGCGCGCTGGACGCGCTCGCCAAGTGAGTCTTCCCCCGAAATCGAGAGCTTCGGTGGGAAACCGCTCGAGAAGTCGAGGGGGTTCATGGCGTCGATGACAACCTTGCCGCCGAAGTTCTCGGGATGGGCGTCCGCGATCACCTGCTCTGCCGCGTCTCCGAGCACCGCGAGCACAAGCAACTCGCCGTGCTTGGCCGTGTCCGCGAACGTGCCGGCCTTGACTCCGGCGCCATCTCCGGACAGCCATTCCGCAAGCTCGGGCTTGGCCGGATCGCGGGAACCGATCATCACCTCGTGGCCGCGGCTGTGGAACCCGGCCGCCAAGCGTTGCCCGACCTGACCGCTGCCCAGCACGCCTACCCGGCTGCTGGCGAGTCGTCCATCCACCATGTCTGCTCCTCTCGCATCGGGTGCAGCAATCTACCCGTCGTTCTGGCCCAACCCGGGTGGCGGAGGAAGGCGGGGAAGGGTGCGGCCAGGGGCGAGAGAGCCGGGACCGCCGGCGCCGGCTCTCTCGCTGTAGGCGTCAGGCGCCGGAGCTGCCCGAGCCCGGAGGGCCGTGGCCGAAACCGGGCATGGCGTTGAACGAGCGGTCGAGGTGGATCTCGACGCTGCTGCCGTCGGACTTCGTGACCGTGACTTCGTAGCCTTGACCGGTGAAGTCGCTGGTGACCGCGCCCGCGGTTCCGCCGCCTGCGGCTTTGAGCGCCGCCGCCCCGGCCTTGCTCGCAGCCGCGCCGCTCACCGGCTTCTCCGCATCCTCATGCGCGGCCGTGCCGTGCGCTGGCATGTTCGACGGACGGGTCTGGGTGGCGGCCGGCGCGCTCGAACTCGACGTCGAGCTCGACGTAGTGGCGGCGCTTGCGATCGCGCCACCTGCGACCGCGGCGGTGCCGACGGCCGCGGTGGTGGCGAGCACGGATCTGAGGTTTCGCATGATCCTCCTTGCTTGGCTTGAACGTCAGGGACAGCGCCGATCGTGCGAGCCGAGCGTGAGGGAAAAACCAGAACAGCCTCAGAATTTCGTGTGAAGTGGCGGGTTGCCGCGGGCGAAGATCCAGATCAGGTCGAGTGAGAAGAGCGCGGCGGGAACTGCGGCGGCGCGGCCGCCGAGATGCGTGGTGGCGACCGTGCCGAGCGCTACACCGCCAACGAAGACGGCAATGAGGATGAGTTGTCCGACCGCCGTACGCCGCGCGCGTTGCGCGCCAGACGCCGCGGCTTGGATCGCTTCGGTCGCCCGCATGAGGTTGCCAGTCATGGCGATCGGAACGAAGGTCAGCGACTCAACGGTGCGGAACAGCGACAGCTGCAGCGCGGAGAAGAAGCTGATGAGGCTGACGATCACGCTCAGTGGAAGCGCTGAGGGCGCGGCGGCGATGAACCCGAGGACCACGACCTCTGCGATCAGGACCCAGCGTCGTGGCCGGGGCGGGCGCGCAACGTCGGCAGGGTTGTGCAGCGTCCGAGCCAGCGCGGCGCCGGCGATGAAAGCGAGGACTGGCCAGAGATGCGGTAGTGGCGCGGCGATGTCGGGGCGGATGAGACCCATGGCGAACAGCACCACGTTTCCGGTCTGCGCGTTGGCGAACACCCGGTCGTGGGCCAGGAACGTGTAGGCATCCAGCGCGCCGTTGGCGGCAATCAGGGGAACCGCCAGTACGAAGGCCAACCCGCGCAAGGCCTGAGCTGCCTCAGCCGCCGGCGGTGAAGCGTCGGTCGGGGCACTCACGGCGGACCTCGCAGCACGAGAACCTTCAGCAAGCGGCGCGGCCGGTCAAAGCAGCGATTGATCTACGCATTTGCCCGATCTTCGAGGCGGCGGATAGCTGGTGGCGCGAGCGGATCCCGAGCGTGCGGGAGGCGTTGCCGAGGTGCATCTCGACGGTTTTCGGCGTGACGAACAGCGCCTGAGCGATCTTGCGGTTGTTTGTCCGTGCAACCGCACGGCGCGCGAGCCGCAGCTCACTGGCGGTCAGCGAGCGCTCGAACGTGCCCTCGGCCAGCAGCAGCTCGAGCTGCGCGCTCAACCAATAGCGCGCGCTATCGGAGCTGTCACCCGCTGTCGTCTTGCGATCCCTCCCCCGGTTCCGCAGCGCTTCGCGGTTCCGACCCGCGCCGATCATAACTTAGGCTTTGCTGCAGCGTCAGACCCCGCAACCTGCTCGCCTTTGCCCCGGCGCCCGGCCGTCTGTCGCCGCCCGACCTATTCGTCGGCTGGCTCGGGCTTTTGAACCGGCTCGAGGCGCTAATTGAGGAGCAGCCAAAGTCAGCTCTGCGACACTGGACCGAGCCGGAAGAGCGTTCGTGGGTAGGAAACACGGATCGGGTCCCGGAAACGATGGGCAGCGCCGCTGAGACAGAGAGGTGACAACGTGACCAAGCCGTCCGCATCCGTCCGTTGGCGTCCTCGGCGCGTGACGGGGGCTTGCCCTCTGGCCGTGGCTCTGGGAGCAGCGTGGAGCGCGAGCGCCCTCGCCGATCGACCGGCTCCTTCGATCGCGGCGGGTCCCAACCTCAGGAGCGAGCTCACCCAGCTCGTGGCAATGCGCGGCGGCCCACCGGGCGCAATCGCTCTCGTGCAGAGAGGGAACAGGACGTCGGTCTATCGTGCCGGCGTCAGCAACATTCGCTCGGGCTCGGCGATGGACCCGCACTGGTCCATGCGGATCGCCAGCGCCGCCAAGGCCTTTTCTGGGGCCGTCTCGCTGGCGTTGGTCAACCGGCACTGGCTTTTGTTGTCGGACACGATCGGCAAATGGCTACCAAAATTGCCGAGGGCGTGGCGCTCCGTCACGCTCGGGCAGGCGCTGGGCCACACCAGCGGCCTTCCCGACTTCAGCGAGACCAAGGCAATCAGCGCGTACGTGCAAGCGCATCCGCGGGCAACGCCGCCGCCGGTGTTCCTGCTGCGCTTTGTCGCCAAGCAGCGCCTCGGGTTCACGCCCGGTACGCGCTACCGCTACTCGAACACCGACAACATCGTCGTGGCGCTCATGGCCGAGGCCGCCACGCACCGCAGCTACAACAGGCTGCTCTCCTCGCTGGTCTTCTCGAGGCTGGGGCTCAGGAGGACGAGCCTTCCGGCGGGGCCCGGGATGCCCAAGCCGTACATCCATGGCTACAACCTCAATCCGCCCAAGGCGCCGAGCGACGTCACCACGGTGGTCAGCGCGGCTTACGCCTGGGCGTCAGGCGGGATCGTCTCGACGCCTGCCGAGCTGAACCGCTTCATCAGAGCCTACGTCGGCGCGCGCCTGTTCAGCCGCGCCGTGCAGCGCCAGCAGTTCCGCTTCGTGCACGGCGCCTCCGGGCCACCCGGCCCTGGACAGAACTCCGCCGGCGGAGCGATCTTCCGCTATCGAACCCGCTGCGGCACCGTCTACGGGCACACCGGCAATACGCTCGGGTACACCCAGTTCATGGCCTCGACGCTCGACGGCAGGCGCTCAGTGGTGGTCTCGCTGAACGGTCAGATCAACGACATGTCGCCCCAGCCGATGCTCGCCGCCTATCGTCGCCTGCGGCGGATCGAACAGGACGTGGTCTGCGCCGCGCTGCGCTAGCACGCGCGAGAGAGAACCTCCGGAGTCATCAGCGCCCGCCGAGTCCTTCCGGCCCCGACTCCGCGGCGCCCGCCGAGTCCTGCTCACCCCCCTGGATGGGTGGGCCTGACAAACGATGTTTGACGAGGGCCTATCTGGAGTAAAACTAGAGTGACTCGCAAAATGCGATCGGCCGACCATGCGGGGCTGGGGGCAAGCGGGCCGTCAGGCCCAGACTAGCGTCCACGCTCACCGCCCGTGTCACGGCCGGTCGCACGCAAACAACATAGGTGGCGAGACCGCTGCGGGTCGGCTCGTCGCACGTGACCACCACCACCGGAGGACAAACCGTGCCAACCAACACAGAGACTGTCGGGCGAGAGAGCCAGGCCCGCGATCGGATCCAGGAGCCTCGCGAGAGCAACGGTCAGCGGCAGGACGAAGCAACCCGCGAGCAGGTCCGCGCGGATCAGGATCGCTTCGCCCAGCTTCAGGACCGCTACCAGGAGCAGGCTCAGGAGCAGGCTGAGGAAGTCAAGCGGCAGCTTCAGCACGCCAACGAGAGCGGCCGCGAGGCGCTAGCGCAGTACGTCCGCGCTTTGACGCGCGGCTACCAGGCCTTCATTCCCCAGACTGTGATCGACCCGCGTCAGGTGATCGACATCGCCGCCGATGTGGCGGTCCAGGGCTTCGAGCTGCAGCGCTCTCTCCTGCATGAGCTGGTCAACGCCGGCCAGAACAACGCCCGCGCGACCAGCCGGGCAGCGGAGAACGTCAGCGACGATCGTTAGGAGCCAGCGGGAGCGGCGGCACTCCTGCCGCCGCTCACGGGCTCGAGGTGCGGCCGATTTTTCCTAGCCGCGCCATGAGAAACTTGACCCGTGACTTCGGCTGCGTCGGAGAATCCCCAAAGCGTTTTGACGCAGCCTACGCGGGCTAGGCTGTTCGCCCGCCTGTCGCGCCTTGGCCGGCCATCCGGCACGGTCGAGCTAGCGGCCGAGCTTGGGCTTCACCCCAGCGGGGTGCGAGTTCATCTCGAGCGCCTGCACGCCGCGGGCCTGATCGTCCGCGAGCGGCGGCCCCAGCCGCGTGGACGACCCAGAGACAGCTGGCAGATCGCAACTGACGGGGTGCCCCGGCACGACCCACCCGATGCCTACCAACAGCTGGCACGCCTGCTGGTGGCCAGCATCCCGCCGCGACCAGCCCGCTTGCGGGAGGTGGAGCGCTCAGGCCAAGAACTCGGACGTCAGCTCATGGGAAGCGCAGGAAGCGCAGCCACGGCTGAGGAGACATTGGCCCGCGTGTTCAGTGTGCTCGGCTTCGCTCCTCAGCGAGAACATGCCAACGCCGCGACTACGGTGTTCAAGCTCGGCAGCTGCCCGTATCGCGAGGCGGTACGTGAGAATCCTTCGGTGGTATGCGCGCTTCATCGCGGCCTTACCATTGGCCTGCTCGAGCGCCTGGATCCGGCGGGAACGCTGAAGACCTTCCTCCCGACCGATCCCGACCGGGCAGGATGCTTGATCGAGGTTCAAGGTCTTGACGCACGAAGATCGACTAGCCGCCGGCGAGGAGTGGGTCCGTCGCCCCAGCACTCTCCGCCGCGTGCCGCGACGCCGAGTTCAGGCGGTGCTCCGTCGCTCAGTCCTTGACGGGAACGTAGCTGAGGTTCAGCACGCCGCTGTTGAAGGTCTGCGCGTTCTTTAGCTCGAGTCGAACCGTTGGCTCTTCTGGCGCAAGCAGCCGCGCCAGGCCGTCGCCGACCACGATCGGGTGAACGAGCAAGTTGAGTTCGTCCAGAAGTCCCTCCCGCAACAGCCAGCGAACGGTCGTCGGGCTTCCGGACATGGCGACATCGCCGCCATCTCCGGCCTTGATGGTCAGCTTGCTAGCCACATCACCGCTGATGAGCTCCGTGTTCTGCCACTTGGCTGTAGGCAGGCTGTTCGAGAGGACGTACTTCTGCATTGAGTTCATGACGTCCCCGAATGGCTCGTCGGCATGCTCGGGCCAGTACGCGGCCCACTCGTTGTAGAGGACCCGGCCCGTCAGCATGGCGTCGCGGTCGCGAAGCCGGCGCTGACGGCGGCTCTCATTTCGTCATCGAAGTACGGGAAGTGCCACTTGTCCGGCGCCTCGACCGACGCCATCGAGGGAGATGAAGAAGTTCGACTTGATCTTGCGCACTGGTAGGTCTCCGTGGCTAGTTCTGTTGGTTCGAAAAGCGGCCGCGGGGTTGCATCGGCACCGTTGACTTGGCCGCCCATCTTGGCCGCCGTCGCTTTGCAGGTCACGAGAGGAGGGCGTCCATCTGACCCACCGACTGCGGGAACACCTCAAACGCGACCCAACGCTCCAGCTGCTCCATGTGCGCGAGACGCGAAAACGAAACGGAGCTCCATTCGGGTGCCGCTGCCATGTTCGAGCAGTCGCATCTGCACGTCCGTGGTCGGCATCTGAGCGTTTGGCGTCCCATCTTGGCGCGCGAGTCCGTCCCTGAACTCGAGCCATTGCGGCGGGTTGACCGACGACACGCGCCACCAGCCGCGGGACTCCTCGCCCCCGGGGCCACGCATGAAATAGCTGACCTCGCCGCCGACTGTGAGGTCGTGCTTCTCAATCGTCGGCGGATGCGTCGGCGGCCCCCACCAGCGCTCCAGCTGGCGCGGGTCGGCCCACAACTGCCAGACCCGCTCGATCGGGGCGTCGAACTCAGCCACCCAGGAGCAGGCTGAGGCTGTCGGGGTCCTTCGCTGCGCCGATGACGCTCATCCTCGAGGTCCTCCGGACGACGCGTCCCTTGGAGGCTCGGGAACCTCCGCGAGCAGATCTGACATTCGCTCCACACGCACGCGCCAGGCCGCCTCGAGCTCGTCAAGGGCCCGGCGCGCGCGTGCAACCGCGTCGCGGTTGGTGCGTACGAGCTGCTCTCGCCCCTGGCGCTGCTTGGTGACCAGGCCAGCGCGCTCGAGCACCGCCACGTGCTTCTGCACCGCGGCAAAGCTCATTGGGTAGACGCCGGCGAGGCGGGAGACCGACGGCTCCTCGCGGACACAGCGATGCAGGATGTCTCGGCGCGTGGCATCAGCCAGCGCGTGGAACAGACCATCAATCTCTGCGTCTGGCAGTTGAGCTACAACCATTCGGTTGTAGGTTACCGAATGATCTACATCGTGTGAGGTTCGGACCCCGAGCGCGGCGAGCCCATGTCCGCTTAGGCCATTGATGCTTCGGCTGTGTTTGGGTAAAAATGTGCGGGGCAGGGGTCAGTTCCGACGAGGAGGTGATCATTGAGCTCACCTTTCGACGATGCACTGGAGCAGCGGGAGCTAGCGCGCGCAGCTCACGCGTACGCGTCCGCTCGCGGCGTCCGCGGCAGTTCTCCATACCGTGCCGCGTGGCTTCAGTTCCGCCGAAACGTCAAGACCCTGGAGGACCTGAAACGCGCGCGAGCCAATGCCGCATCGCGCCGTGGACGCCTCGGGCAAGCAGCAGGTCCGGAAGCCGAGCCAGAGCCGGCTGACGATGGCTCAGGGTTCCGGTTCCGGGGCCGGCGCCGTCGTCGACGATGATGCGCCTAACGTTGAGGTTCATGCAGCGCTCAGCCTTGGGTTGACTAGTTCGCGGGCCGGCTTGCCGCCCATTGGTGACTCTCGCCGGCGATTACCTGAGCCCGCGTGCACGGCTGTTGCGCGTCGCCAGGGGGACTTGATCCGGACCCGAAGGGTCTGCGTATACGCCCGCGACACGTTCAATCGCCGTAAGGAGAGCTCGT
>JAFAZV010000182.1 GCA_019239445.1 Solirubrobacterales bacterium | reverse complement strand
CTCGAACCGCTCGACCAGCCCCGTGCGGGCGGCCTCGGTGTCGCGCGAGGCCCGGATGAGCGCGATCACCTCGTCGAGGTTGTCAAGGGCGATCAGGTAACCCTCGAGGACATGGGCGCGCTCCTCGGACTTGCGCAGCTCGTACTTGGTGCGCCGGACGATGACCTCGCGCTGGTGGTCCACGTAGTGCCCGAGGACCTCGCGCAGCGACAGCGTCCTCGGGACGTTGTCGACCAGCGCGACCATGTTCACGCCGAAGGTGGTCTGCAGCGGCGTGTGCTTGTAGAGCTTGTTGAGGACGACCTTGGGGATGGCGTCGCGCTTGAGCTCGATCACGATCCGCATGCCGTGGCGGTCGGACTCGTCGCGTAGATCGGTGATCTCGGGCAGCTTCTTGTCGAGCACGAGGTCGCGGATCTTCAGGATCACTCCGCCGTCGCCACCCTTGCGTACGAGGTACGGCAGCTCGGTGACGATGATCGCCTCCTTGCCCTGGCCGATTGGCTCGACATGCGCCTTGGCCTGCACGCGGACGCGCCCGCGGCCGGTAGCGTAGGCGTCCCGTATCCCGTCGCGGCCGAGGATCGACCCGGCGGTGGGGAAATCGGGACCCTTGATGTGCTTCATCAGGCCATCGACGTCGATCAGCGGATCGTCGATGTAGGCGATCGTGGCGGCAATGACCTCGCGCAGGTTGTGCGGCGGGATGTTCGTTGCCATCCCCACGGCGATGCCGGCGCCGCCGTTGACCAGCAGGTTCGGAAAACGCGCAGGGAGCACGACCGGCTCCTGACGACTGCCGTCGTAGGTCGGCGCAAAGTCGACCGTCTCGGAATCGATGTCCCGCAGCATCTCGGTGGCGAGCCGGTCGAGCCGCGCCTCGGTATATCTCATGGCGGCTGCGCTATAGCCGTCGATGTTCCCGAAGTTCCCGTGGCCGTCGACCAGCGGGTAGCGCATCGAGAAGTCCTGGGCGAGGCGGACGAGCGTGTCGTAGATCGGGCTGTCGCCGTGGGGGTGGTACTTGCCCATGACCTCGCCGACGATCTGGGCGCACTTGACGTGCTTGCGGTTCGGTTGCAGGCCGAGCTCGTTCATCACGTGGAGCACGCGCCGGTGGACCGGCTTCAAGCCGTCGCGAACGTCGGGCAGGGCGCGCCCGACGATGACGGACATGGCGTAGTCGAGATACGCGGAGCGCATCTCCTCCTCGAGCCCGCGGGGCTCGATATTGCCGCCGCCGATGGTGTCGATCGCAGACATCGCTTACGTGGCGCCCTAGATATCGAGGTTGCTGACGAGGCGCGCGTTCTCTTCGATGAACGCTCGTCGCGGCTCGACCTGATCGCCCATCAGCATCGAAAAGACGAGATCGGCGGAGGCGGCATCCTCCATCGTCACCTGGACGAGCGTCCGCGTAGCCGGGTCCATCGTCGTCTCGCGCAGTTCCTCGGCATCCATCTCGCCCAGCCCCTTGAAGCGGTAATAGTCGATGCCGCGCTGTGACACCGTGAGAATCGCCTCGCGCAGCTGCTCGAACGTAGTGGCGTCGTGCTTCGCCTCCCCGAGGCGCACCTGGAACGGCGGCGTACCCGCCAGCGCGACGAGCTCACGGTGCAGATCGGCCAGGTGCTGGTACTCGTTGGCTTCAAGCGCGGAGCGGCGCACGTGGTGGGTGCTGGCGAGACCAGTCTTAGCCTCGACCGTCCGGACCACGATCTCCTCATCGTTCTGAGCGAGCACCTGAGCCGAATAGGCCTCCCCGTTCTGCCCGTGCTTCGCAATGTGGCGCAGAAGGTCGTCGACGTCGGTGATCTGCGCCTCGAGCAGGCGGGCCTGCTGGAGGAAGGCAACGACGCCGTGTCCATGCGCAGCGCGCAGCGCTGACCCCCAGCCGTCGTACTGCTTCAGAAGGCGCGTGAAGCGCTTCCAGCGCGACTCGGTCAGCTTGAACGCCTT
This sequence comes from Solirubrobacterales bacterium, assembly GCA_019239445.1. Classification (GTDB taxonomy): domain Bacteria; phylum Actinomycetota; class Thermoleophilia; order Solirubrobacterales; family Solirubrobacteraceae; genus Palsa-465. The sequence goes on along the minus strand of JAFAZV010000182.1, from coordinate 14,345 downwards.
GTTGTACCGGTCGTAGATCTCGAGCTTCTCGAACTTGTCGCCGAGCAGGATCTCCTCGAGCTCCGACTCGCGTTCGAGATAGCGGTGCTTCTGACCCCGCGTGAGGCGGTACAGCGGCGGCTTGGCGATATAGACGTAGCCGGCCTCGATCAGCGGCTGCATCTCGCGGAACAGCAGAGTCAACGCGAGCGTGCGGATGTGCGCGCCGTCCACATCGGCGTCGGTGAGCAACACGACCTTGTGATACCGCGCCCGGTCCAGATCAAATTCATCCCGCACCCCGGTCCCGACTGCGGTGATCAGCGCCTGGATCTCCTGGTTCTGGAGGACCTTGTCGATGCGGCTCTTCTCGACGTTGAGGATCTTGCCGCGGAGCGGCAGAACCGCCTGCGTGTTGCGGTCACGCGCGCTGACGGCTGACCCGCCGGCGGAATCGCCCTCGACCACGAACAGTTCCGCGAGCGCCGGATCCTTCACCGAGCAGTCGGCGAGCTTGCCCGGGAGGGTCGAGTTCTCGAGCGCCGACTTGCGCCGCGTCAGATCGCGCGCCTTGCGCGCAGCGGCTCGCGCCTGGGCGGCCGAAACGGCCTTGCGGATCACCGCGCGTGCGTCGCGCGGGTTCTCCTCGAGAAACTCCGAGAGGCGGTCGTAGACGATCGAATGAACGAAGCCCTGCATCCCGGGATTCCCGAGCTTGGTCTTGGTCTGGCCCTCGAACTGGGGGTCGGTCAGCTTGGCCGAGATGACGGCCGTCAGCCCCTCCCGCACATCCTCGCCGGTGAGGTTCTCGTCCTTTTCCCTCAGCTCGCCCTTCTCGCGTGCGTAGCGGTTCAGCGCCCCGGTCAACGCCGAGCGGAAGCCGCTCAAGTGCGAACCGCCCTCGATCGTGTTGATGTTGTTGGCGAAGGAGAACACCGACTCCTGGTAGGAGGAGTTCCACTGCATCGCCACTTCGACCGCGCCTTCGTCGCTCTCGCCGGAAAACGAGACGACCTTCTTGTGGATTGGCTCCTTGTTCCGGTTCAGGTAGTCGACGAAGTCGACAATCCCGCCCTCGTAGCGGAACTCGGCCCGGTGACCGGTGCCGCGCCGGTCGATCAGCAGGATCCGCAGTCCTCGGGTCAGGAACGCCGTGTCGCGCATCCGCTCCTCGATCGTGTTGAAGTCGATATCGAGCGACTCGAACACGTCTGCGTCGGGCAGGAACGTAATCGTCGTCCCGGTCTCCTCGGTTGGCTCGCCCTGCTTCAGATCACTCAGCGGCTTGCCCCGCTCGTAGGACTGAGTCCAGCGATGTCCGTCGCGGCAGATCTCAACGTCCAGGCGCTCCGACAGCGCGTTTACGACCGATACGCCGACGCCGTGAAGGCCGCCTGAGACCTTGTAGCCGCCGCCTTGTCCGAACTTCCCGCCTGCGTGCAGAACCGTCAGCACGACCTCGACCGCGGGGCGCTTCTCCTTCTCCATGACCGCGACCGGGATGCCGCGCCCGTCGTCTTTGACCGTGACCGAGTTGTCCGGATGGATCGTGACCTCAACGGAGTCGCAGTGACCCGCCAGCGCCTCGTCGACAGAGTTATCGACAACCTCGTAGATGAGGTGGTGAAGACCTCGCTGCCCGGTCGATCCGATGTACATGCCGGGGCGCCTGCGCACGGCCTCGAGTCCTTCGAGCACCGTAATGTCCTGCGCGTCGTAGCTTGTTTTGTCCTGGTCGCGCCGCGAGGCGCCGTCGTCGTTCGCCAACGATCCTCCGATGACGTCAAGACGCCCCGTCCGCGCGCCGGTTTGCGCGCCGAGGCGTCGAAGGCTGGTGAACAAAAGGATAGCACAGAGGCCCCCCGGAAACGGTCCTCATGAGTACGCGAATTACCTGCAAATCTGCAACAAATGAGTGACGTTCACGCGTTCGGCGGGCCGGCTTATGGCGCGCTGGCGGGGCTCGCGAAAACGACGCTGTGATCCTCGCCGCAGCTCTCCCGGGCACGCTGCCTCGCCGGTTTCGACGCGAGGCGCTCCAGCTCCTTCGAATGCGCGTCTTGCCGCCGCGCGTGGCGCTCTTCCAGTGGCGCGCCCTCCGCCGCGCCAGCGCCATAAACGACACCTTCAGCCTCACCTCGGCAACCCGTCCCGAGGACTTGTCGCGTCTGCTCAAGCTCGCGGCCAAGCGCCGATCCGTGGCCGAGCTCGGCACCGCGACAGGCTGGACGGCTATTTCGCTGGCACTCTCCGACCCGGGGGTCCAGGTGATCACCTACGACCCGTTCCCGCACCCCGAGCGGAGCGCTTACCTCGAGCTCGTCTCGCCGGATGTCCGTGCCCGGATCACCTGTATCGGCGCCGCGGGCAGCAGCGGGCCGCCGGTCGGCCTAGAGGTCGAGCTGCTCTACATCGACAGCTCCCACGCTCGCGATGAAACGATCGCCGAGTTCGCTGCCTGGCGCCCTGCCCTCGTACCGGGTGCCGTGGTCGTGTTCGATGACTACCTACATCCCGATTACCCCGGCGTGCGCGCGGCGGTAGAGGCGCTGGCGCTCGACGGCCATCCTGTCGGCACGATGTACGTGCACCAGGTGAGGTCCGCCACGCGGGCAACGGGGCGCTAATCCCGTGCTGGCACAGCGACACATCGCAGCCGCTGCACCTGCCCGGCCTGCAGGAGCTCGTTGAGGCGGGGGAGGATCGCGCCCGCCATGAGATCGAGCTCTTGCGCCCAGACCGCCGCCGAACAGGAAACCGTTAACACGCCGGCGCGTTCGGACGTGGGACGCGCCTCGGCGGCGATCGCCGGCCCGACCGCCGCCGGCCACGTGCGCTGAACTTCACTCAGCAGTGTCTGCGGAGCCCACTCGTCGCGCGCTGCCTCCAGGGCGAACGCAAGCGAGCGCGGGCTGCGCCGCCAGCGGGTCACGTCCCGCTCAAGGCATGTGTCGAGCCGGCGGCACGCGTGCGTCCCGGCGCGGACTGCAGTACTTGCCCACCCGAGATCGCAACCCGCTCAACGCCACTCGCTCGCGAGCTCGGGACGTGCTCGAGATCGGTCGTGGTGATCACCGACTGACCGTGCCCTTCACGCAGCAGGGCAACCAGCGCCTCCCGGCGTGTCCGATCCAGCTCGCTCATCACGTCGTCGAGCAGGAGCAGCGGCACGGCCGTCCGTGCAGCGGCGATCGTTTCCCGCTCGGCCAGCAGCAGCGCGAGCAAGGTCAGGCGCTGCTGCCCTTGCGAGCCGTAGGCTCGAAGCTCGCGTCCCTCGCGCAGGGCCAGCAGCTCGTCTCGATGAGGTCCGTGCCCGGTGAAGCCGCGTTCCAGGTCGCCTGGGGTGCGAACCTCGAGCTCGGCGGCGAGCTCTGCCGGCTCAGATGCCGACGAGCGGGGCCGGTATTCGATCGCGACCGCGTCGCCCAACCCCAGGGCCGAACTCAGATCCGCGAACGGGGTGCGGATTGCCTCCACCGCAGCGCGACGACACTCCATCAAGGCGACGCCATGCCGCGCGAGCTGGGCGTTCCAGGCGCCCAGCGAAGCCGGCGAAGCGGCCTCGTGCCTGATCCTGGCGATGAGCGCGTTTCGCTGCGCGAGCGTCTGGGCGTACGCGCGGCGGGCCACCGCGCGAGCGGGCCACAGGGCGGCGACGAAGTGATCGAGGTGCGCGCGGCGCAATGACGGCGCGCCCTTGATCAACTCGAGCCGGTCGGGCAGGAACACGCTGACGAGCGGGCGCGTTTCGAGGTCCAGCATGCGCTCGACGTCCACCCCGTCTACGCGTGCTCGCTTCGTGTGCCCAGGGACGAGGGCGACCGAAAACTCGTGCGGGCCGTCTTCGCCCCTCGCGCGCACCACGACGCGGGTGCCCCCAGCTCCGAAGCGCACGAGCTCGCGCTCGTTGTTCGTGCGGCAGGATCGGCCGGCGCACCCGAAGTAGACGGCTTCGAGCAGATTCGTCTTGCCGGCGCCATTCGGGCCACAGACAACGGTCAACCCATCGCCGAACGCAGCCTCCGCGGCAGCGTAGCCGCGAAAGTCGCGCAGGCTGACCTCCTCGACCCGCACAGGCGCCTACACGTTCAACCTGATCGGCATGATGAGGTACTGGAACAGGCTCTCGTCGGCTGCCTCGATCAACCCCGGCCGCAGCGGGCTGATCAGCTTGAGCAGGACGTCGCCGTCTTCGATCGCTTCGAGCCCGGCCCGCAGGAACTCCGGGTTGAAGCCGATCTCGAGCGGCTCGCCTTCGAACGCCACCGGCAGCGACTCCTGCGCCTCGCCGACATCCGGCGTCTGCGCGGACACGGTGAGTTCTCCTGGCGCGAAGGCCAGCCTCAGCGGCGCGTTCTTCTGCGCCAGCAGACTGATGCGCCTGACGACGTCCGTGAGCTCGCCGCCGGCGATTCGAAGCTCATGCTCGAAGCTCTCGGGCAGCAGTTGTCGGTAATTCGGGAACTGGCCGTCGATCAGCCGCGAGGACAGGATCACGCGGCCCAACGTGAACAGCACCTGGTTCTGGCGGACGCTGATCGTCAGCTCATCATCGCCGGCATGGGCGGCGACGCGCGCCAGCTCCTGCAGCGCCCGCGCGGGGACGTTGACCTCGAAGTTCGAGGCCAGCGGCGCCTCGAGCTGGGTCTGCTTGACGCTCAACCGGTAGGAATCGGTCGCCACCATCCGCAGTTCGCGCTCCGACGCCGAGACGAGAATGCCGGTTAGCACCGGACGGGTTTCGTCGCGCGAGGCCGAACCCGCAACCTTCAGCGCCGTGGTCACGAACGCCTGGGCGGAGAGGGATATCGGCGCCTCGGCCTCCGGCTCGGGAAACGGTGGGAAGTCCTCCGTGCGCAGCGTACGAATGTGAAACGTGGCCTTGCCTGAGACGACCTCGACGTCCTGTTCGGCCGGGCGGAGCTCGAGTGAGACGTTCGGCGAGGGCAGCGAGCGGACGACGTCCACGATCAGCCGCCCCGGCAGAACGATGACCCCCTCGCGTGCGACTTCCGCCTCGAGCGGGACTCGAAGCCCGACGTCCATGTCGGTGGCTCGCAGTTCGCAGACTTCGCCAGAGGCGACGAGTTGGACGCCGGAGAGCGCTTGGATCGCGCTGCGGGTAGAAGCCACGCGGCTGACCGTCTGCAGCTGTCCGAGCAAGACGTCTCGCTCGAGAGAGATCTTCACGATGAATACCTCAGAGGGAAGGTAGAAGTCATAGGGAGATTGAAGGCATGTGAGAAGTCCGCGTTCGCTCGCAACGAGCGGAGAAGTTGTCGCTCGCGGAGGACCGACAAGTGTGTCAACAGGTGCGGTCGGGTGCTCGGCTCCGGAACGCCTCAGCGACCGCTTTCACCTCGGCGACTACCTCGTCGCTAGCTCTCATCGAGTCTTCAACGCGTCGGCAGGCATGGACGACGGTCGCGTGGCTGCGGCCAAACTCGGATGCGATCGCGTTGAGAGACGCTTCAGTGAGCTGGCGCGCAAGATGGATGGCTACTTGCCGCGGCCAAGCGATGCGCGGGGCTCGAACCGCGGAGAGAAGCTCGCCAACGGTCAGCTCGTAGTACGACGCAACCGCTGATTGGATCGCAGGGATCGTCGCTTCGCTGCCCTCCGGCCCGGTCGGGGGATGCATCTCGTCGAGGACCGCCTTGGCGAGCTCCAGATCGACTCGGCTGTCGGTGAGCGAGTGATAGGCGACGATCCGGATGAGCGCTCCTTCGAGGGCTCTGACGTTGTCGGTCACGCGCTCGGCGATTAGCTCGAACACGGCATCGCCACCGAAGTCGAGCCCGTCGAGGAGAGCGCGCTTGCGCAGGATTGCCACCCGCGTAGCGAAGTCGGGTGGCTGTATGTTTGCGACGAGGCCAGCCTCGAAGCGCTCACGAAGACGTTCCTCGACGGCCACGAGCTCGCCCGGGAGTCGGTCGCACGTGAACACCAGCTGTCGCCCCGTCTCGTAGAGCGCGTTGAAGGTGTGGAAGAACTCCTCCTCGGTCTTGGCCTTACTGGCGAGGAACTGCACGTCGTCGATCAGCAGCACGTCGGCGTCGCGATACGCGTGCTTGAACACGTCGAGCGAGCGCGAGCCGAGGGCCGCGATGAAGTGGTTCGTGAAGGACTCGACGGTCGCGTAGCGCACGCTTGCCCCACCTCCAAACGCCATGACGTAGTTGCCGATCGCGTGTAGAAGGTGCGTCTTGCCGAGTCCGGGCGCAGCGTGCAGAAATAGTGGGTTGTAGGCCTGCCCTGGGTACTCGGCCACGGCCAGCGCTGCCGCGTGGGCAAGGCGGTTGCCGTAGCCGATGATGTATTGATCGAAGCTGTAGCGCGGGTTGAAGCGCTCGGTCCCGCTTGCGCCGGCAGGTGCGGCGAGGGCGTCGCCTCGGGCCCGGCCGCCGGTGTCCTCCGTGAAGCTGACGGTGATCGACGACCCGAGTACAGCGCGCGCGCAGCTTTCAAGTATGCGACCGAACCGCTTCGCGACCCACGAACGCGTCGCCGGCGGCGCTTCGAGCCGCAGAACCGTGCCGTCCAGCGCCTTCGCCTGTACCGGCGCCAACCAGATGTCGTAGGTCGGCTCGCCTACCATCTGTCGCAGCTCGGCGCTGATCTCGCGCCAAGCGGAAGTGGGCTCGAGATGCGCGGGCAGCTCCAAGCGTCTCCTTGAGGGAGCGTTCGACGGCGGATTCGTGAGGGCTCGGGGCAAGGCAGCCCGAGGCGGGCGAATATATCAGCGGCCTTTTGGCGCCCCGGACGCCGGGGGCATGGCTTGACGCAAAGCGCGGGAAAAAGCCGGGCGGTGTCGTGCCGCCCTCCTGCTCCGGGATTCGGGACCTCACTGCGTATACTCGTTCGCCACCCGCCTCGGGCCCGTGAGCCATGAAACGCACCTACCAGCCGAAGAAGCGCAAGCGAGCGAGGACGCACGGTTTCCGCGCTCGGATGCGCACGCGGCCGGGTCGGCTCACGCTGAAGCGCAGGCGCGCGAAGGGTCGCAAGCGCTTGAGCGTCTGATGCGCCGGCCGGCCGGTCCACGGCCCCGCCAAGCGCGCAGCAGGCTGTCGCGAAGCGCCGACTTCGACCGAGTCTTCCGCAACGGACGCTCCCACGCGGGGCGCGAGCTCGTCTTATACGTGTTTCCGCGCGGGGAAGAAGGTCCGCCACGACTTGGCCTGTCCGTGTCGCGCAAAGTCGGCGGCGCAGTAGACCGGAATAAAGTAAAAAGGCTGCTGCGCGAAGCGTTCGCGACCGAGTCGAGCGGGCTACCCGAGGGGACAGACGCCGTCGTCGTGGCCCGGCCTGATGCTCGCCCTCTAGCCCAGCGTGAAGGTCTAGCCGGAATCCGGCGCGCGTTGGCGGAGTTGATCGGCAAGGCTGCAGGTGGCGAGTTGCGCGCGGCATCGAGTGGCGGCTACGTTCAGCCCGAGGGCCTCGCCAGTCGCGAGCACCCGTCGATCGACAGCCTGAGGACCGGGCAGCAGGAGGCGCAAGCATGACGGCCGCCCGGACCGTCGCAATCCTGCCGATCAGGCTCTATCAACGACTCCTGGCGCCTGCGTTCGGCGAGCGCTGCAAGTACTACCCATCCTGTTCGGAGTACGCCGCGCAGGCGATTTCGCGATTCGGCATACTGCGAGGACTTGTCCTGGCCGGCTGGAGGTTGCTGCGCTGCAACCCCTGGAGCCACGGAGGGGTCGATCTCGTCGAAGATCAGCGGCTTTTCAAAGCCCGGAAGCCGGCCCCAATGCCCTGACCCATGCTCATCGCCGCGAACATCTTCCAGCCGCTGATCGACGTCTTCGAGGCGGTCCTCACGTTCTTCCACAATTCGCTCGGGGTCCCGTGGGGGTGGGCGATCGTCCTGCTCACGGTGGTGATCCGGGCTCTGCTCGTCCCGCTGACGCTCAAGCAGTTCCATTCGATGCAGCGCCTCCAGCGTCTGCAGCCTGAGCTGAAGGCGATCCAGGCGAAGTACAAGGACGACAAGCAGCGCCAGCAGCAGGAGTTGATGAAGTTCTACAAGGAGAACCAGGTCAACCCGCTCGGGTCCTGCCTTCCGCTGGTCGCGCAGATCCCCGTCTTCATCTCGCTGTTCTACATGCTGCGGCAGAGTCTGCGTGCGGACATCTGCCCTCAGGTGCAGCCCGGAGCTCATCTCTTCGACGGAAAGTGGGTCGGGATCAGCCATGCCCACACGGTCCCCTGCGGCCCGCACAACGGCGCCGAGTTCCTGTTCATCCCGGACCTGACCAACAAGGCCACGGGCGCGGTCCTCGTCACGTTGATCGTGCTCTACGTAGGCACTCAGCTGGCATCGAGCATGTTGATGTCGAGCCCGACGATGGACCAAACGCAGCGGCGGATCATGATGCTGCTGCCGGTCTTCTTCGTGATCTTCATCATCAACTTCCCGGCCGGCGTGATCGTCTACTGGGTCACGACCAACGCCTGGACGATCCTGCAGCAGTACGTGATCAAGAAACGCATCGGCCCGATGGCGCCCGCCCCAGCCACCGCGGCTGTGGCCGCGGGCAGCGGCAATGGCCGCGACGGAGGCGGTCGAGACGGCCGAGAATCCGCGCCCGCCGCCTCCACTGGAGGCGGGCTCGGCGGGCTGCTTCGTGGCCGGGTGAAGACAGAGGAGCCGGCGCCCGTCGCCGCTGGGAGCCGCAGTCGCGCCGGACGTCCGCCGCCGCCCCCACGGAAGAAGAAGAAGCGCTCCGGCCGGCGAAGATAGCGCGAGCGGTCAGGGGATGAGCGAGCCTGCGGATCGCGTCCGCGAGCTGATGGAGCGATTAACCGCCGCGTTCGACGTGGACGCGCAAGTCGAGGTCGAAAACGACGGCGAGACTGTCGTCGGCCGTTTTGTCGGTTCAGACCTCGGTCTGCTGATCGGCCATCACGGCCAGACGATCGATGCGATCCAGCATCTCGCCTATCGCATCGCGTTCAAAGGCGAGACGACCCGGAGCCGGGTCATGATCGACGCTGGCGGGTATCGCGAACGGCGGGCGGTCGCGCTGCGGGCTGCGGCGGACCAGGCCGCCGAGGCGGCGGTGCACGATCGTCGTCCAGTGGCTCTCGAGGCAATGAGCGCGCTCGAGCGCAAAGTCGTCCACGAGCACCTGAAGTCGCGCCACGATGTGGAGACGTACAGCGAAGGCCAGGAGCCGGCGCGGCATCTGGTCGTCGCGCCTCTGGTTGATTAAGGAGCGGGCGCCGGCGATTCGCCCGTGCCCGCAACGTTCGCCGCAACGTTCGATAGTGCTCGCCGTTATGGCCGCTGACGCCCCCTATTACGGCGAACCTTTCGCCGTGACGTTCGAGAACGCCGAGATCTGCGGGCGCTGACGAACATCACGGCGATTGGAGAAGCAGAGCTCATCGGCAAGTTGACGCCGAGCCCGCCGCAGGAGGAATCCTGCACACGACGGAAAACGTGCCGCGACGCCAGAGCGTCCGTTTCACGTTTTTCTTGACGGTGAAACAGCTGAGCCGGTAGAACGTCCGGGATGAAGCAGCTGGATGACTTCAACCGCGGTCTGTTCGTCGGCCTGCTGATAGGCGAGGGATCGTTCGGCGGCGACGGCAAGCAGCCGCAGGTCACGCTGCGCATGCATGTCCGCCATGAGGCGGTGTTCAGATGGCTCCTCGACTGTTTCCCCCAGACGCGTCTCTATGGCCCCTATCACCACGGCGGGCGTTCCTACTACCAGTGGATGGCGCGCGGCCGGGCGCTCGTCAACGACGTGCTGCCGGTGCTCGAGGACGATCTTCGACCCGAACTCGACGCCCACGCTGCGGAACGCTTCGAAGCGATGCGCCAACGCTATTCGGCCTATATCTCGCGCGAGCGCGCGCGCCAGGCGCAATAACGGCAACGTGGGCGATCCCGCCGAAACCGGCCTTGACGCCCTCGGTGCGCGCTACGGACTAGCCGCTTCGAGCACTGAACAGCTGCTGGCACTGCTGCGGCTGGTCGCCGACGATCCGCGAGCGCCCACTACGGTACGCGAGCCTGGCCGCATACTCGACGATCACTTGGCCGACTCGCTCGTCGCCCTCGACGTGCCCGCTGCGCGCCGCGCGCGGGCGCTCGCGGACCTCGGATCCGGAGCCGGATTTCCTGGCCTGCCGCTCGCGATCGCGCTTGTCGACACGCACGCTCGCCTGATCGAGAGCAGCGGGCGCAAGTGCGAGTTCATCAACCGGGCGATGCTCGCGGCGCAAGTGCGAAATGCCGCTGTCATCCATGCGCGCGCGGAGGCGTGGAGGGAGGGGCTGGGGTGGGCTGACCTGGTCACCGCGCGCGCACTCGCACCGCTGGATGTCGTGGCCGAGTACGCGGCGCCGCTGCTGCGGGCCGGTGGCACGCTGCTCGCCTGGCGAGGACGCCGAGATGCGGCGGCTGAACGCGCCGGCTCGGTGGCCGCGGAACAGCTTGGGCTGGAGGTCAGCGACATCCTGCCCGTCGAGCCCTATCGCGGGGCATCCCACCGCCACCTGCACCTCTTCGTGAAAACGTCCGTGACGCCGCAGCGGTTCCCCCGCCGGCCCGGAGTTGCACGCAAGCGCCCACTCGGCGCCGGGACGGCGATCTGACCGATGTCGGCGCTAGCTTCAGAGCCGTGGGCACGGTTTACGCAATCGCCAACCAGAAAGGTGGGGTCGGGAAGACGACGACGGCGGTGAACCTCGCCGCCTGCGTCGCGGAGGCGGGTTACGACTCGCTCCTGGTTGACATCGACCCGCAAGCCAACGCAACCATTGGCCTGGGGGTGTCGAAAGACGCAACGCTGACGGTCTACGACGTCTTGAGCGATGCCACGGGCTTCGACGACGTCATCGTGCCCAGCAGCATCGACCACCTGTGGCTGGCTCCGGCTGGGCCGGATCTCGCCGGGGCGACGGTCGAGCTGCCACGGCTTCCCGGATCGGAGATCAAGCTGCGGGAGGCGCTCGAGCCGATTCGCGATCGCTATGCGTTCACGCTGCTCGACTGCCCGCCGTCGCTTGGTCCGCTGACCGTCAACGCGCTGGTTGCGGCGGATCGCGTGATCGTCCCCGTGCAGGCTGAGTACTACGCGCTGGAGGGCCTGGCCGGCCTGCTCGACACCTTCTCCCTCGTGCAGCGCGAGCTGAATCCACGTTTGACCATCGCCGGGATGCTGCTGACGATGCACGACGGCCGAACGCGGTTGGCGCAGGACGTCGAGCGCGAGGTCAGAGAGCACTTTCCCGAACTGGTGTTCGACACCGTGATCCCGCGGAACATCCGAATCGGAGAATCGCCGAGCTTCGGAAAACCGGTGATCCACCACGATCCGCATTGCGCCGGAGCAGATGCGTACTTCGAATTCGCCAAGGAGGTGGCTGCTCGTGGCTGAACGGCAGAAGGGAATGGGGCGAGGGCTCACAGCGATCCTCTCGGTGGCGCCCAAGGACGAATCGCAGGAGCTGCGCGAACTCCCAGTCGACCTGATCTCACCGAATCCGCGCCAGCCGCGCGGATCCTTCGATGACGAGACGCTCGTCGCGCTGGCGGAGTCGATCAAGCAGCGGGGCGTCCTCCAGCCCGTGCTGGTGCGGTCTGTCGTCGGCGGGCGCTTTGAGCTCCTGGCCGGCGAGCGTCGGTGGCGTGCCGCCCAGCTGGCCGAGCTCGAGACGATTCCTGCGGTCATTCGGCGCCATGGCGACGCGGAATCGCTCGAGCTGGCGCTGATCGAGAACATGGCGCGCGAGGACCTCAACCCGGTGGACGAGGCGCGCGCCTGCGCGGCCCTCATCGAGGAACTGGAGCTCACGCGCGAGGAGGTCGGCTTGCGCGTCGGGCGCAGCCGAGTCGCGGTTTCGAATTTGATCCGCCTGCTCGAACTCCCCGACGAGGCGATCGAGCTGATCGAGCGGCGCGAGCTCAGCGAGGGTCACGGCCGCGCTCTGTTGCTGGCCGACGATCAGTCCCTGCGTCGGAGCCTCGCCCGTGCCGCCGCGGGCGGTGGCTGGTCGGTCCGCGAACTAGAGGCCCGGGCACGGAGTGCAACCGACAGCGGCAGAGGGCGCCCGCGGCGCTCCCAGAGCCGGCGCGCGCTTCATCCCGATCAAGAGGCGGCGATCGCGCAGATCGGCGACGTCGTCGGGCGGGCATTGGGACGCGACGTCGACGTCCACCCCGCCCGCCACGGCTACCGCGTCGAACTCAGGTTCGAGTCGATCGATGACGCGCTCGATCTCGCCCGGCGCTTACAGGTTCGACCTGCGGCATGAGCCGGTGTTCAACGGGGAGTCGGTGACGAGGCGCCGTCTCCTTTGGGCAACGCTGCCCCTCAGACCCTCTAGGAGAACTACCGGTACGTCCGGGAACGCCCGCGTGCCTGCTCCCTAACGCCCGCCTTTTTCCGGTTTCCGCGCTCCCCAGGACGACGAAAGCTCGCGAAGCGCTTCCTCCGAGCGAGAACCGGGCTCCGCGCTGTAGATGATGAGCTGCTGGTCAGGCTCGGCGTCCGATGTGAGGGCGTCCCAGTCGAGCGTGATCTCGCCGACAACGGGATGGTCGTATGTCCGCGTCCCGCGTCGCTTGAACGCGACGTGCGTGCCCGCCCACCACTGACGGAACTGAGGATCCCTGATCGAAAGCTCGCCGACGAGTTCAGCAAGCGCCGGGTCGTCCGGTTTGCGGGCGGCCTCCATTCGGATGTACGACACGACCGAGCGGGCGAGACCCTCCCAGTCCGGATAGAGGGAGCGCATGCGCGGGTCGGTGAAGATCAACCGGAGGAAGTTGCGTTTCCGCTCCGGTATCTCGCCGAAGTCGACCATCAAGGCCGCGCCTAGCGCGTTCCACGCGAGGATGTCGTGGGTCGGCGTCATCACGATCGCTGGCGTGTCGGTGATGTGGTCGAGGACGCGCTGCATGAAGGGCTTGATCTTCTGGCGCGCGCGACGACGTGAGGCCATCGTCGCGGTACTGGCGCCCGCCAGCTCGTACATGTATGTGCGCTGGTCCGCCGTGAGCTGAAGGACGCGCCCGAGCGAATCGAGCACAGGCACCGATGGACTGATCCGTCCCTGCTCGAGACGTGTGTAGTAGTCAGTCGAGATCGCCGCGAGCTGAGCTACCTCCTCGCGTCGAAGCCCGCGCACCCGTCGGCGCGCCGGTCCCTCGGGCAAACCGACGTCACTGGGCGCGAGCTCGGATCGGCGGGCCTTGAGGAACTCGGCCAGCTCGGGCTCGTCTGTGCCTGCGTGAGCCATGACAGCATTCTCGCGCACTCGGCCTCGAGGGTAGTGGCATGATTATCCCAGGAACGGCTTTCCTAGGATAACCCATCTCTCTTCTCCAGCACGGATCTAGTCGCCATTCTCAGGAGGAACTGAGAATCGAGAGCAAGGAGAACCGATCCGCGCGACAGTCATGTACGCCGCCGGCGACGTCACGACCGCGGAGGTAGCCGACCCATCGATCGTCGAACCCACGGACGCGATCCTGCGGGTCACCCAAGCGTGTATCTGCGGCAGCGATCTGTGGCCGTATGCGTCGATGGAGCGGAGCGAAACCGGCCAGTCGATGGGCCACGAGGCAATCGGCATCGTCGAGGACATCGGACCGGACGTGCAGGCCTCCAGCGCGGAGACCTCGTCGTGATGCCGTTTGCGATTCGAGCGGGTCCGCGAGCTTACCGGCGGCTTCGGTGCGCACTCTGTCCTGGAATGCGTCGGCCTGAACCAGTCCACAGCGACCGCGATCAGCATCGCTCGATCCGGGGGCGCTGTCGGCCGTGTCGGCGTTCCCCAGGAGCCGACGATGCCCGGCTCGCAAATGGCGTTCTACGGAAACATCAGCGTGGGCGGCGGACCGGCGCCGGTGCGCGCCTACATCGAGGAGCTACCTCCCGACATCCTCGACGGCCGCATCGAACCAGGCAAGGTGTTTGACTGTCGACCTCGAGGGCGTGCCGGACAGCTACCGTGCAATGGCCGACCGCGAGTCGATCAAGGTCATGGTGCAGCCATGACCGCAGCTCGCTGGACTTCGTCCGAGCTGGACCGGATCGGAGCGTCCGAGGAACTCGAGATCGCGCCCGCCCGCCACGGCGGGACGCTGCGCCCGTCGACGCCCATCTGGGTGGTGCGGGTGGGCGACGAGCTCTATGTCCGCTCCTGGCGCGGCGCCAAGGGCGCCTGGTTCCGCGCTGCCCGCGCCAGCCGGCGTAGGCACCTCAGCGCCGGCGGCGTCGAGAAGGACGTCACCTTCGTCGACGCCGGAGGTGAGGTCAACGACTACGTGGATACGGCCTACCGCGAAAAGTATCGGCGGTACGCCAGCTACGTTCCGCCGATGGTCGCCGCCCAGGCGCGGG
>JAFAZV010000030.1 GCA_019239445.1 Solirubrobacterales bacterium | reverse complement strand
TGCTGCCCGATAGTCCTTGCCCCGCTCGGAGGTGGTCCTTAGACGCCCGAGCTCGCGGGCGCGGTGAGCGATGCTGGCGGGCTCGGCTTTCTCGCCGCGGCGTATCTCAAGGCGGCGGATGTCGAGTCCCGACTGCTCGCGGCTCGGCGAGTGACCTCGCGCCCCCTCGGCGTGAATGTCTTTGCGCCTGGCGCCGGGCCGTCCGATGCCGCGGGATACGCGGCCTACGTCGAGCGTCTGCGGGGATGGGCGCAACACGTCGGCGCGCCGGTGGGCGAACCGCGCTGGGACGATGATGACTGGGACGCGAAGATCGAGCTCCTGAGTCGCGCCGCGGTCGAGGTGGTCTCGTTCACGTTCGGGTGCCCATCCTCGGAGCTGATCGCGCGGTTGCGCGCCGGCGGCCTGGAGGTGTGGATTACCGTCACAGGGCCTGAAGAGGCTCGTCGCGCGACGCAGGCCGGCGCCGATGTCCTGGTCGTTCAGGGCGCCGAGGCCGGCGGCCACCGGGCGTCGTTCATCGACCGCCCGGACCTCGCCGCGTACGGGCTGCTCCCCCTGCTCGACCTCGTACGCACTGCGACTACGCTGCCTCTGGTTGCTTCAGGCGGCATCGCGACCGGCCGCGCTCTCGCGGGCGTGCTTGCAGCCGGCGCTGTGGCGGCCCAGATCGGGAGCGCGTTCATGCTCGCGCCGGAGGCCGGTACAGGCGCGGCCCATCGCAGGGCGCTGCGAAGCGCCGGGGAGACGGTGCTCACGCGCGCGTTCACCGGACGCCTGGCCCGAGGCATACGGAACGAGTTCATCGACGCGCACGACGCGTCGGCGCCGATCGCCTACCCGGAGATCCACTACCTGACGGCATCGCTGCGCAAGCAGGCTCGCGAGGCCGGCGATCCGCGATGGATCAACCTGTGGGCGGGTGAGGCGCACGAGTTGGCACGTGAGCGTCCCGCCAGCGAAATCGTCCGCGAGCTGACCGCCGACGCACGCGCCGCTCTCGAGGCGGCCCATCGGATGCCGTGGATGGCGGAGCGTTCTCCAGGCCCACCCCCCGCGTAGTAGCTTGTGATGGCGAGCGGGATCGCCTTCGCGCTCGTGGCCGTGATCGCCAACGCCTTCGCGATCGTGCTGCAGGCGGCCGAGACCCGGCGGGCGCCACTCAGCGACGCCGGCCGCCCGTCGCTGCTCGTGCGCCTGGCGCGCCGGCCGCGGTGGCTGGCCGGTACCGCCCTGCTCGTGCTGGCCTGGCCGCTGCAGGTACTGGCGCTCACGCTGGCGCCGATCACGGTGGTGCAGCCGATCCTGGCTTGCACGCAGCTGGTTCTTCTCCTCCTCGCACGGACGAAGCTCCGCGAGCACGTGGGTGCGATCGAGATCGTCGGCGCGCTCGCGATTGGAGCGGGGGTGGCGGCGGTTGTGCTTGCCGCTCCGCGGCACACTGCGGCCGACCCGAAGCTCGTGCCGACGGTCGTCGTGCTGTCGGCGGTAGGGATCGCCGCCATCGTCGCGTACGCGATCGGACGACGGATCCGCGGCACGTATCTCTCGCTCGTGGTAGGCGCGGGCTTCGCCTACGCTTGGGTCGACTTCGTGAACAAGCTGCTGTCCAACGAGCTCTCGAACGGAGATTGGCTGCTCGCGATCCTGTGGGTTGCCGGAATCCTCGCCTTTGGCGCGCTCGCGTTCCTCGAGGAGATGACGGCGCTCCAGCAACGGCCGGCGGTGACCGTGGCGCCGGTGATCGGTGCCGTTCAAGACCCGCTGCCGGTGTTGATGGCGCTTGTCGTGGGTGCCGAGACGTGGAGCTCGGCGCCGTCGCGGGTGCTGCCGCTGATCGGCGGGATCGTCCTGGTCACGCTGGGCGCCGTGCTGCTCGGGCGCTCGCGCGCGGTCGCCCGCGTCGCCGACGCCGACGAAGCGCTTTAGGGTGCGCGAGCTCCCGCTTCCGGCGCACTACGACTCCGCAAAGGTCGGCGAGGTTTGGCGGGTTCCGTATGAGCGACGCGCACAAGAGGCGCGCGCGTGGGCGCGGGCTCACGAGATCGGACCGGCGGCTGAGGACTCGCTGCGCGTCTGCCTGGTCGCGGTCGATGTGCAGAACACGTTTTGCATCCCGGGGTTTGAGCTGTTCGTCGCCGGGCGGTCCGGCAACGGCGCGGTCGAGGACAACCGCCGCCTGTGCGAGTTCGTGTACCGGAACCTCGACACGATCACCCAGATCGTCCCGAGTCTCGACACGCACCACACGATGCAGGTGTTCCACGCCATCTGGCTGATCGACGAGCGGGGCGAGCATCCGCCGCCATATACGCTCGTGTCGGCCGAAGACGTGGCGGCCGGACGCTGGAAGATGAACCCGGAGGTAGCTTCCGCGCTGGGCTTCGACGGCGACTACGCGCAGCGCCACCTCGAGCATTACACGCGGCGACTTGCCGAGGGAGGGAAGTACGACCTCACGATCTGGCCTTATCACGCGATGCTGGGCGGTATCGGCCACGCCCTCGCTTCAGCGGTCGAAGAGACCATCTTCTTCCACGCCATCACGCGTCACAGCCCACCGGACTTCCAGGTCAAAGGTGACAACCCGCTGACCGAGCACTACTCGATGCTTGGCCCCGAGGTGACGCAAGGACCGGACGGGGACCCGATCGCCACCAAGAACACTGCGCTGGTCGAGAAGCTGCTCACGTTCGACGTCGTCGTCGTAGCCGGTCAGGCCAAGAGCCACTGTGTCGCCTGGACGATCGACGATCTCCTCGGCCACCGCGGGGTTCCCGAGCGACTGGCGCCGCGCACGTATCTGTTGGAGGACTGCACATCCCCCGTCGTCGTGGCCGGCGCGATCGATTACACCGACGAGGCGAACGCCGCCTTCGAGCGCTATCGGCAAGCTGGCATGCACGTGGTGCGCTCGACCGACCCGATGGCCGAATGGCCGGGGACGATGAGTCGCTGAGGACGCGGCCGGCGCCGGCCGGGTAGCCTGCGCGGATCGCCGGCGATGCCGAACTGATAATCGAGCTGCCGCAGGGCAGCGAGCTCGAGCGCCGGTTGCGTGAGCGGCCGCCACGCGGCGTCGGCGACGACGAAGTCGTTGTCATCGGCCTTCAAGCCGACGAGGAGGGGCGACTTAATGCTCCGAGCGCGGGGCAGGTGGTGCTGGCGGTGCCTTCGCCCGAGGTGCTCGCTCAGGACGCCGAGGAGGTCCAGCGGGTCATCCGTGGCGTCGGCCCCGGCACCGAGCCGCTCGTGATCGTGATCGAGGATGCCGATGAGCTTCGCCCCGAGGAGCTCGCCCCCGTGCTCGCAGGCGCTCAGCACGCGCGACGCAGCGTGATCCTGCGCATCACCATGGCCGGCGAGTGACGACTACGAGCTTGTTTTGATTTCGCGGTCGTGGCCGCTGTGACCGAGGCGCTGGAGCACCTGGGCGAACATGTCGTGCGGTTGCGCGCCCGGCACGAGCACCCGCCGATCGATCAACCACGCCGGAACGCCGCCGGCGCCGAGCTCGATCGCGGTGAGCGTCTGCACCTCGATGCGTTCGAGGTAGCGCTCGTCGGCGAGCGCGTCGATGATCTCGGCGGCTTTTAGCCCGGCCGCTGTGCCTTCTTCCACGAGCACGCGCTCATCTCCGATGTCGCGGCCCCTGACCCAGTAGGCATCGAACAGCCTCGGGTGAAGAGCCGCGAACGCTCCGCGCTCGCGCGCAAGCTCGCCCAGCGTCAGAGCGCGGCGTGAGTTCGGGACCTTCGCCAGCGTCGCCGTGTACGGCAGCCCCGCCTGCTCGAAGATGGCCGCGCGGCGCTCAGCAAAGCCGCGGCCATAGCGGCGCTCGAGCTCGGCATGAGCGATCCCCTCCGGCGGGTACTCGGGATGGAGGTCGAACGGCCGCCATTCGATCCGTGCGCCGAACCGGCGCTCGAGCCACGTCGCCCGCTCGAGGCCGACGTAGCAGAACGGTCATATGTAGTCGCTCCAGACGGAGATCACGGGCTCGCCGGCACTCGGATCGATCATGTCCACACTCTAGGACGCGGATCCTCGTGCGACTTTGGCCCGGCGTGCTAGACGGCGTAGTCGGAGGAATCGACGATGTGCAACGGCGCCTCCCCGCGCAGATGCCGGGCAACGTTCTCCGCCGCGCGCCGCGCCGCGTCGGACAGGGAGCTGTCGGTGATAGCCGAGTTGTGTGGCGAGCCAAGTACGTTCGGGAGCTCCAGGAATGGGTGTCCTGTCGCAAACGAGCCGTGGGCTCGCGGCTCCTGCCACCACGCGTCGATGCCGGCGCTGAACGCAGGCGTGTTCACCAGGTGCTCATACAGCGCCGCCTCTTCGATAATCGCGCCCCGCGCGACGTTGACGAGGATCGCATCGGGCTTCATCAGCGACAGCTCGCGCCCTGCGATCAGCCTCCTGGTGTCCGCAGTGAGCGGAAGCGAGATGACGAGCACGTCCGCGGCGCCCAGCAGAACATCGAGCTCGTCAAGCGTTCCGATCCAATCGACGGGCAGATCGCTCACGCCCGAGCGGTTGATCGCATGCACGCGCGCGCCAAGCGCGCCGAAGCGCCGCGCGCTCGCCTGCCCGATCCCTCCAAACCCGAGGATTCCGACCACCGAACCTCGGATCGTCCGGCTCGGGTTGCGCTGGTCGAACACGCCTCGCGCGAGCGCCGCGTGATTCTGCGGCAGGTGCTTGGCGAGCGCCAGCGTCATCGCCACCACGTGCTCGGCCATCGGCTCGGCAAAGGCGCCTGCGTTCGAAGCCACCGCCACCGTGTCGGGAAGGCGCTCGAACGGCACGCGGTCAGCGCCCGCGGACATCAACTGGATCAGTCCCGCCGACCGCAGCGCCGCGAACTCCTCGGAGTCCCGGAGCTCGCTGCCGATGAACCACGTCAGGACCGCGTCGGCCGCGCCAAGTACAGGGACTCGATCCTCGTCGTCAACCTCGGGCAGGTACTCGATGAGAGCGGCGCCGTCGAGCTCGGCGCGGAACGCTGCGCGCATCTGAGACGACGGTGCGAACGTCACGACTACTCGCGGCTTGCTCACGGCTCCGCCGCGATCCTAGGCCTGAAGATGAGGACCGATCAGCGACAGGTCGGCCGGGGACAGCCGGTCACTTGCGGTCTTGCCTTGATGCCAGAAGGGATAGATGAGCGGGGGCCGGCTCACGGCCTCAAGCCGGCTGACTTCCTCGCCGGTCAGCTCGAGGTTGGCCGCCGCGAGGTTGTCGCCCAGCTGCTCGTCCGTCCGCGCTCCGATGATCACGCTGGTGATCCCGGGCCGCCCGAGCAGCCAGGCCACGGCAACCTGAGCCGGCGAAACCTCGTGCGCGCGCGCGATCTCCACCAGGACGTCCACGGTGTCGTAGAGCTTGTCTTCGTCGTAGACCGGCGGCTCGTCCCAATCGCCGGCGTGGCGCGAGCCGGGCGGCGGCGGCTCGCCGCGCCGGTGCTTACCCGACAACAAGCCGCCGGCGAGTGGACTCCAGATCAGCAGCCCGAGCCCTTGGTCGAGCGCCGAAGGCACGATCTCGTACTCGGCTGATCGCTCCTGAAGCGAGAGGTAAACCTGCTGGCTGACGAATCGCGGGAGCCCGCTGAGGGCTGCCGCGCTCAGCGCCTTCATCACCTGCCAGCCTGCGAAGTTCGAACACCCGACGTAGCGGACCTTGCCGCTCTGCACGAGTTGCGCCAGCGCTTCCAACGTCTCCTCGAGCGGCGTCTGGCCGTCCCACTCGTGGACCTGGTAGAGGTCGATGTGGTCGGTCCCGAGCCGGCGCAGACTCGCCTCGCAGGCCTCGATCAGATAGCGGCGCGAGAGTCCGGCGTCGTTCGGTCCGGACCCCATCGGAAACCGCGCCTTGGTCGCGAGCACAACCCGCCCGCGACGACCGGCCAGCGCCTGCCCGACGATCTCCTCCGCGGTGCCCTCCGAGTAGACGTCGGCGGTATCAATCAGGTTGACGCCGGCATCCAGAGCCATGTCGACCTGGCGGCGTGCGCCATCGACATCGGTTTGGCCAACGTCGCGGAACTGTCCGCGGCCGCCGAACGTCATCGTCCCCAACGCGAGGCTGGAGACGCGCAACCCTGATCGACCCAGCTGCCGGTATTCCATGTTTGCTCCTCGAGGTTCGGTGGCGACGTGTGCGCGCGTGCGGAACGCGGGGCGTCGGGCGGCGGCGCAGTTCGCCGCCCGGCCGATGTTCGCGCACTTACCGCAGCCGCGCCCCGCGAAACGCAGACGGGTAGGTCTGCCGTCAGTGGATCACCTCGAGCCGCGCATCTTCCTCCGTCCGATCGGCTCGCCCTTGACCATCGGCCTGTCCGGGCTCTGCATCGCCTCGCTCGTGCAGAGCGGCTTCGACTTGCGCTGGATCTCCGTCTCACAGGCGACCCAGGTCGGACTGATCCTTCTCGCCGGCCCGCTCATCCTCCAGCTCGTCGCGTGCGTCTTCTCGTATCTCGCCCGCGATGGCGCAGCAGGCGCAGCCACCGGGGTTCTGGCGACAAGCTGGGGAGCCATGGGCCTCGTGCACATCGTCTCGGCGCCGGGGAGTCGGAGCGGCGCCCTGGGACTGCTCCTGCTGAGCGCGGGTGCAACGCTGACGCTGTCTGCGCTTGCGGTTGCGTCGGCAAAGCCGCTACCGGCGGTTGTCTTCATGCTCGCGGCAACGCGGTTCTACATCTCCGGCATCTACGAGCTCGGCGCCGGCGGAGCGTGGCGCGATGCTGCCGGCCTCGTCGGGTTGGTCGTGCTCGGACTGGCCACCTACTGCGTGCTCGCCTTCGAGCTCGAGGGGCAGCCGGGCAGCGCGGTCCTGCCCACCTTCCGCCGCGGGGGCGGAGACCTGGCGCGCGGCGACGGCGCGGCTACGCAAGTGAACGGCGTCGCGCATGAGCCCGGCGTGCGGCAGACCACCTGACTGCTACTCAAGGGCTCAACACAGCCGAGAGATCTGCCTCGACACGCTGTTTACCCAGCCGGATGCCGGGGAGCCTTCCCGCACCTGAGCAATCGCGTCGCCCAGGCCCGGTCGGGCACGAGCAGCGAGAAAAGGAGACAACGATGGACATCGAGGGAACCACGGCTTTGGTCACCGGAGCCAACCGCGGCATCGGGCGCGCGATCGCGCAGGCACTCGCGGGCGCCGGCGCGCACGTGCTCGCCGGAGTACGCGCGCTCGACAACGACCACGCCGTGCCCGCCGCGTCGGGACTGCGCGCGGTCCGGATCGACCTCTCCTCGCAGGCGTCGGTCGAGTCGAGCGTCCTCGAGCTGGGCGACACTCAGGTCGACATCCTCGTCAACAACGCCGGCGAGTTCGAAGGGGGTCTGCTCGAGCGCCAGCCCGTGGAGCGGATCTATCAGCTGTTGCAGTCGACCCTGACCGGGCCCATCCACCTGACTCGGCTCCTGCTGCCCGGAATGCTCGAGCGCCAGCGAGGCAAGATCGTCAACAACGCGTCGATCATCGGGCACGCGCCGTTCCCCGGCGCCACCGTCTATGCGGCGGCGAAGACGGGATTGCACGGATTCTCGGAGTCACTGCGGCGCGAGCTGGAGGAAACCCCGGTGACGCTGCTCGAGCTGATCACCCCCGGCGTCGACACGGACATGATGCAGCAGGTCCAGGAGCAGCTCGAGCCGCACGTCAACACGGACGGATGGGATCACGTCGATCCCGAGGACTGGGCGCAGAAGGTCGTGGATGCGGTCAACTCCGATCGCGAGGAGCTGAATCCCGGCGGAGCCGAGCGTCTCGCCAAGCTGCTGCCGAAGGCGCTGCTCGATCTGGGCTCGCACCGGGCGTTCGACCGGGCCTAGCGCGCAACGACGCCGGGCGGGCGGCATGAGTGCGGCGGCCGATCAGCCGGCGCACGCTCGGCGGTCCGGTGGAGATCAGTTGAGGACACAGTGAGAGCACGAGGCTAGGGGAGCCCGGTGTCGGGGGCCCCGCGCTCGGCAGTCTCCAGCGGTACACCGTGGTCTTCCCGTGACTCGGAGTCGCGCTAGCGTTCGCGCTGGGTTGATCAACGCGGCGCAGGACATTCATCGTGCGGGCTGAGACGAACGGCGTTGGGATCGAGTTCGATGTCACGGGGGAGGGGCGGCCCGTCGTCCTGATTCACGGGTTCCCGGACTCGGGGCGGCTCTGGCGTCACCAAGTGCGGGCGCTAACCCAGGCGGGGTTTCAAACCATCGTCCCTGACATGCGCGGCTACAGAAGGTCGGACAAGCCGGCCCCCGTCGACGCATACGCAGTCTCGGCTCTGGTCGGCGACATACTGGCGGTGATGCGCGCGGCCGGCATCGAGCGGGCGCACGTCGTCGGGCACGATTGGGGCGCGGCTGTGGCGTGGGCGCTCGGCGCCTTGGCCAGCGAACACGTCGACCACCTGACCGCGCTGTCGGTCGGGCATCCGGCCACATTCCGCGCCCATGGCTTTGAGCAACACGAGAAGTCGTGGTACATGCTTCTTTTCCAGTTCGCCGGGATCGCCGAGGAGTGGCTTTCGGCGAACGACTGGGCCAACTTCCGCGCCTGGAGCCGTCATCCCGAGGCCGACGCCGCGATCGCTGAGCTGGAGGCCGCCGATTCGCTCACGCCTGCACTCAACTACTACCGCGCAAACCTTCCACCGGAGATCTGGCTGACCCGGGGGCGTCCGCTGCCGCCGGTTCCCGTGCCGACGCTGGGAGTGTGGAGCTCCGACGACGTCGCGCTCACCGAATGGCAGATGACGGCCTCGGAGCAGAGCGTCACGGGTGCTTGGCGCTACGAGCGACTCGACGGGTGCGGGCACTGGATGCAGCTGGAAGCGCCGGAGGAGGTGAACCGGCTGCTCATCGATTTCCTGCCGGCGTAGGCGGCGCGCATCCGCCGGGTGGCGGCTTCCCCTGTGAATTCAGGTGAGCGACGGCCCCCGCCTACTCGCGCAAGAACAGGCGGCCGCGCATGTTCTCATCGCTCTGGGGGTTGAAATCCCACAGCCCTTTGAGCTGCGCCCGCAGATCCTTCGGTAAGCGCTCGACACCTGGCTGATCGAGTTCGAGCAGGTTGCCAGCCGGGTCGCGCAAGTAGAGCTGAACAATGTCGCCGGGCAGCTCTACTAGGTGGTTGCCGAACGCATCTCGGTCGAAGGCACCGTGACGCTCGGCGGCGCGATAGATCGGTTCCAGATCCTCGACAGTGATGGCGAAGTGGTGGTGGCTCGTCGGCTGCAGGTCACGCTCGAACAGGTGCAGCTGGGTGCGGCCGAGCGCGAGCCATTGCACGGGGATGCCGAAGTTCGGGGTCGGGATCGGGACGGCGCCGAGCAGCTCGACATAGAAGTCGACCGACTGCTGCAGGTCCCGCGCGTTGACGCTGACGTGGTTGAGTCGATTCTCCACTTGCGCTGCCTCGAGGCGTAGGGGGCCTGCACGATATCGCCCCGTCGTGAGTCGGCGTGCAGTCCGGCGGCTCAGCTGCCCCGACCAGTGGCAAGGTCGCGCATACGGTCAAACAGCGACGCTGCGGGCCCGGCGGCGATCCGTGGCAGCGGCTCATTCGGCACGTTCGGATGCGGACGCGTCGGTGCGACCTTCTTGAACGCTTCGACCTGACCGCCGAGCTTACGCAGCTCCTCCTGATCCATGGCCTGGCGCATGTGCGTGAACGTGTCGCCCTCTTCCTCTTCGATGTGATGACGGATCTCCCGCATGAGCGTCGAGAGCTCCTCGTCGAACGCGGGGTCGTCGGCGTCGAGCTTCTCGAGTCGGTGAAGCGTCTCCTCGGCCTCGGCGTGTTCCTTGCGAGCATGCTCGGCTTCCTCGGCGCTCACCTTCCGCTCGACCTGTGGGTAGACGAGCACCTCTTCGGCGACGGAATGGCGCACGAGTTCGATCGTCACCTGGTCGGCGAGCTCCTTGCGCCGCGCCTTCGCCTCGTCGGTGCCGGCGCCGCGGAGCGACTCGAGTTCCCCAAACATCTGCTCGACTTCCCGGTGGTCCTGTTCGAGGACCTGGATCACGTCGCGCTGGTCGTCGGCCACGATTTGCCTCCTCGGTTGTTGTGCGGAAGATTCGGCCGGCGACAGTCTTCCCGCCCACGCGCGCGCGAACCGGGAGTGTCAGACCGCGTCCACATTCACCCGCGGCCAGGCGTTGTTGGCGTAGCCCTTCGGGTTCCAGACGTGCTCGGCACGCTCTGGTTGCGTAGCGGCCGCGCTGTCCCATGCGCGAGCCACGATTTGGTGGCGACCCTGTGGCAGGGTGAAAGTCACCCGCCATCGTCGCCACGCCCACGGAGCGGGCGGATCGATCAGCTCGGCCTGCCGCCACCGCGCTCCGCCGTCGTCTGAGACATCAACGCGAACGATGTGCCGGTCGCCGCCGGCAAAGGCGTAGCCGATGATCTCTATCGGACCTGCCGCCACCGTCGAGCCGTCAGCGGGCGAAAGGATGTCGGCGTTGACAGCAATCGCCCCCAGGGCGACGCCGCTGCCGGGTGGCGCCAGGTCGGGGTCGAGCTCGGGTGTGAGCAGGCGGTACGCGCTGGCTTGGAAGTAGTTCTCCGACGGCTCCGCTCGAGCGGTGATCTCCGTCACCCACTTCACGCTGCGGGCGCCTATGTAACCGGGCACAACGACACGCAGGGGGGCGCCGTGCAGGGGCGTCAGCGGCCGTCCGTTCATCTGCCACGCCAATAAGACCTCTCCGGCCATCGCCTTATGCCGCGGGATCGAGGCACCGAATGGTTGCGGCGGATCTGCCTCCTCGGAGACGTCGGCGCCCAGAAACGCGACGTACTTCGCCTCAGAACCGAGGCCGGCTACTGCGAGCACGTCCCGTAGAGCAACGCCGCGCCAGCTCGCGGTCCCGGTCGCGCCTCCGCGCCACGGTACTTCGCCTGGGATGTCCCGTACGGCGATCAAGCCGGCCCGGCGGTTTCCGGCGCATTGCAGGGTGGCGGTGAGTTCCCGCGGCGGAAATCGCTCCTGCAGCTTGTCCAGCGAGAGCTCGAGTTCACAGTCGACATCGCCGCCGACGCGCAATCGCCAGGTGGAGGCGTCCAGCTTAGGCACCGGGCCGTGGTTGCGCATGTAGAACGCGTCGAGCGGCGTCTGCATCGCGGCGCCGAGGACCTCGGGCGGCGACTCTGCGTTCAACGGGTCGCGCTGGTGGACGACCATGTCCTGGCGCTTGGCGACCGCCGTCACACGACCGGCCTACCCCTCGGCTGTCGTCCGTATTCGACAGGGCCGGCCAGCGTCGAGGGCCAGTCAAGCGCCGGGCGGGTGCTTCAATCCGCCGGCCGGACGTCTGGCGCCCTACCTAGATGATCATGCGCCACAGTTCGTCCTCGAGCGAGCTCAGGAGGGCGCTTGGACGAGATGCGGTACGAGTTCGCGATCGTTGAAGATGTCAATCGCCGCCGCGCGGTCGTTGATGACCGTGAACGCGAGGATTGCGAAAGGGGTGTCGCCGTCGAACGCCACGGCGCCGGCAGCGCCGTTGATCAGCGCCGGGCGGACGAAGGGCGCGAACCGACGCGCGGTCATGGCCGCACGTGCGACCTTCTCGGCGCCGTGCACCTCGAACATGCCGCTGCGCCCATGCGAGCGCGCGACGACACCGGGGTCGAGCACGGCGACCAAAGCCCCCAAGTCGCCCTCGCGGGCGGCCGCGAAGTAGGCGTCAACGACCGCCCGCTGACGTGCCAGGTCCGGCTCCGGGGGCGGGGCGGCGCTGCGGACACGGCGCCGCGCGCGGCTTGCGAGCTGGCGCGCTGCGTCGGGCGAGCGGTCGAGGAGGTAGGCGATCTCGTCGAACCGGACGCCGAACATGTCGTGCAGTACGAACGCAATCCGTTCGGGCGGATTCAGAGCGTCGAGAACGACCTGTAGCGCGACTCCCACTGCGTCGGCAAGCAGCGCTTGGTGCTCGGGATCGGCGGACGGCTCGGTCGAGACGATGGGTTCAGGCAGGAAGGCGTCAAGCGGTTCCTCGGCGCGCGAGCGGCGGCTGCGGAGGATGTTCAGGCAAATTCGCACCACGACGGTGGTCAGCCAAGCCTCGAGGTTGTCGATCTCGTCCGCGGGCGTCCGCTGGAGCCGAAGCCAGGCTTCCTGCACGGCGTCGTCTGCCTCGCTCAGTGAACCCACGATCCGGTAGGCGATCCCGCGCAGCCGCGGCCGGGCATGGTCCCACTTCACTGCCAGATCGATTTGATCCATGTCACATCTCCGGACGCGTTCGGGTCATGCCTCTGGGACCCGGATAAACCATCCGATGTGACAGGAGATAGACCAATGGCACGAATCCGAGGCGTAGCGCACGAGCAGGCGAGCCCGATGGTCAGGCTCGTCCTCCGCTTCATGGGAAGAGGCATGAGGAAGATGACCGGGCGCGAGGCCGCGCGCGGCAGCGGGATCGAGCCAATCGAGATCTGGGCTCACCGGCCGAGAATGATGAGCGCCATGGGGAAGTTTCAGCAGGCCGTGCGTAACGGAGACACGGTCGACCAGCGGCTCAAAGAGCTGGTCGAACTGAAAGGCGCGCAGATAATCGGCTGCGAGTTCTGCGCCGATCTCGGCTCGCAGATCTGCCGGAACTCTGGCTTCTCGGACGAGCAGTT
>JAFAZV010000015.1 GCA_019239445.1 Solirubrobacterales bacterium | reverse complement strand
CTGATGATCAACCTGGAGACGCCGTCGAAGTTTGCCCTGCTGGTCAGTCAGGCACATCAGGTGGCCTCGACCGTGTTTCGCGCCAACTCTCGCAAGTACGACCGCGCCGAGCACGCATACCCGAAGGAGCTCGACATGCTCGCCGCCGTGATCGACGGCATGAACGACAGCGGTGCCCTCGGTGGCGCGGGCGCCGGCGCGGTCGGCGCCGGCGGCAACGGCTCCGCATCCGCCCCGGTCGAGCGCAACCGCAACGGCAGCAACATGGCAAGCCTGCTCGGGCTGACCGAACTCTCCTGGGGCGACGTCGGGCTGATGCTGACGATGCCGCGCCAAGGCCTGGGTCAGGCGGCGATCGCAGCGGTAGCCGACGAGGAGCAGCTGCGCCGCTTCGGCGGCAAGTGGGCCGCCATGGCAATCACCGAACCCGGAGCCGGCTCAGACTCGGCGGCGATCCGCACCACGGCCCGCTACGACTCCGAGACCGGCGAATACGTGCTGAACGGTGAGAAGATCTACGTCACCTCGGGCGACCGGGCCGAGCTGATCGTGGTCTGGGCGACGCTCGATCGCAGTCAGGGCCGCGGGGCGATCAAGTCGTTCGTGGTCGAGCGCGATAACCCGGGGCTGAAGCTCGACCGGCTCGAGCACAAACTCGGCATCCGCGCCTCGGACACGGCCAACTTCGTCCTCGACGATGTCCGCGTGCCGAGGGAGAACCTGCTCGGCAGCCCTGAGATCCAGACGTCCAAGCAGGGGTTTGCGGGCGTCATGCAGACCTTCGACAACACCCGCCCGCTGGTCGCCGGAATGGCGATTGGCGTCGCTCGCGCGTGCCTGGACCGGACGCGTGAGCTGCTTGGCGAGGCGGGGGTCAGGATCGATTACGACGTGCCGCCACACGCGCAGAGTTCCGCCGCGGCCGAGTTCATCGGGCTGGAAGCCGACTGGGAGGCGGCGCGCCTGCTGGCGCTGCGCGCGGCGTGGATGGCCGACAACCGCAAGCCTAATTCGCTTCAGGCCTCGATGGCCAAGGCCAAGGCCGGCCGGACGGGGACCGACGTCGCCTTGCACTGCGTCGCGCTCGCCGGCAGCGTCGGCTACGGCGAGGGCGAGCTGCTCGAGAAATGGGCCCGCGACGTCAAGATCCTCGACATCTTCGAGGGCACCCAGCAGATTCAGCTGCTCGTCGTCTCGCGCCTGCTGCTCGGGAAGAGCTCTAGCGAATTGAGATGATCCCACCGAGCACGCCGAGGTACTCGGTTCCGTCGGGCCCGAGCA
The DNA here is from genome assembly GCA_019239445.1 of Solirubrobacterales bacterium. GTDB lineage: Bacteria > Actinomycetota > Thermoleophilia > Solirubrobacterales > Solirubrobacteraceae > Palsa-465. The sequence continues at coordinate 16,778 of JAFAZV010000015.1, read as the reverse complement.
CGATTCCGGCGTAGTTGTTGTTGTACAGGGTGCCGGTGCCGGCGAGGCGCTTGAGAACGGCGCGTCCGGTGCGGAAGTCCAGCGCCGTCCAGTACCACGGATCGGCCTGGCCGCGGTCCTTGGTGTAGGTGTAGATCAGTCCACTACCGAGCGACAGCTTGGGCACGACGGTCGGTGCGCGCTCGGTGCGGTTCGTCCACACGAGCCGGCAGCCCGTGCCCGAGCGGTTCAGATCGACGCGCGCGAACCCCGCCGCGGTGAGCTTCCCGCTCGCCACCGCCGCGGGACCACTGTAGCCGTAGTTGTTCTCGACGATCATCGCGCGGCCGGCGCCGATAAGCGAGTTCTCGGTGTCGCTCGCCCCGCGGGCGAACACCGGCACGCGGCATACGAGGCGATTCTGGCGTGGGCGCAGCCGGTTCGCCGTCCGGTAGACGACGACGTCCATCGGATCGGCATTGTCGGTGATGCTGACGTAGCCGCCCGGCATGACGGTCGGGGTCGTACCGGTGCCGTCGTCCACCTGACCGGGCTTGTGCTCCAAGCTGTTTGGGTAGGCGATCTGCCACGTGATCCTGGGCCGACCATCGCGCGCCGCGCTGAAGCGGTACAGCCGGCGATTTGACGCGATGTACACGCCACCGTGCTCGTCGGTCGCGAACGAGTTCTCGATCTCGCCGCGGGCGCCACGGCCGATCCGCACGACGTGAACCGCGCCGGTGGCGAAGCTGACCGTCCCGACGACGCCGTTGTTCCGCGCGACGAACCACAGCCGCCCCTGCTGGTCGGGCAGGGCCGACGTGATCCGCTCGTTCGCCCGCAGCGTCCGGCTCAGGTCAAGATCGCGCGCGAGCCGGAAACCGGGCCGGCCCGAGGTCTCTGCGATCACGTAAATGTGCCTGGTCGTGGTGGCGGTGACCACTCGATCGCGCTGATCGAGGTAGAAGTAGCCGCCGCCGGTGAAGTCCTGGAACACGTTCCCAGGCGTGAGGACGCGCGGGGGCAGCGAGAACCGCGCCAGCGTGGCGAGCGTGTGCGCGTCGAACATGTACAGCGTTGGTCCGGCCACGCCGACGCAGACCGAGATCGCGCGGCCGTGCCTGTCGAACGTGATCGAGCCGCAGTCGGCGGTCGGCGTGAGCTGAGCCGAGCGCGAGCGCGGTGAGCGCCCAAGCGGACCGCTACGCAAGTAGGTGTCGGTCTGCCAGGCGTCGTTGTGGATCTCGGAGCGGCCGTTGGTGGCCATGAACGGGTTCTGCGGTGTTGGCGCCACGCCGCGGATGGGATGCGGCCGGGCGGGCGCTCCGCGGAACACCGGCGCAACCGGTACGAACGGGATCGGTACGACGACCGCCGCCATCGCCAGCAGCCGCCTCATAGCGCGGCCGCCTCTCCTCGAAGCACATCCCAAGCCTGAGTCACGTCTTCCTCCGTTGTGTTCATCTGGCCGATGGCCAGGCGCAGCACGTAGCGTCCGTTCAGCATCGCGTGAGATATGAACACCTGACCGCCCGCGTTGACGCGCTCGAGCAGTTGTCGATTGCGCTCATCGGAGCCGACGAGGCGGAAGCAGACGACCGAGAAGTGGCGCGGGGCGCAGAGCTCCCAACCTTCCTCCTCGCTCACCCACGCCTCGAACCTCGCCGCCAGCTCGACCCCGCGGCGGATGTGGGCCCGAAGGCCGGCGCGGCCAAAGCAGCGCAGTACCGCCCACAGCTTGAGCGCTCGGAACCGGCGTCCCAGGGCCGGCCCGTACTCCGAGAGCGACAGCGCATCCTCGGCGTCCGGCGTGCGCAGGAACTCGGGCACCAAGCTGAAGGCGCGGCGGAAGTCCTCCGGGCGGCGCGTCCAGAGCAGCGAGCAATCCACAGGCGTGAGCATCCACTTGTGGGCATTGACGACGAGCGAGTCCGCCCGCTCGACGCCCGCGAAGGCCCAGCGATGCTCGGGGCAGACCATCGCTGAGCCGGCGTAGGCCGCGTCGACGTGCAACCACGCGCCCCCTGCCTCAGCCACATCAGCCACCTGACCAACCGGATCCACCGCAGCCGACGCAGTCGTACCCACCGTAGCCACGATCGCAGCGGCCTCGGACACGTCGCCAAGCTCATCCACCTGCATCCGGAACTCCGCGTCGCTCGGCACCTTGCGCAACCGCATGCCGAGCATCCGCGCCGCCTTATCCGCCGCCGAGTGCGCCTGATCGGAACACAGCACGAGATCACGCCCGGTCGCCTCACGCGCGGCGATGATCGCAGCCAGCGTCGAGGTCGAGGCCGTGTCCTCGATGTGCCCGTGCCAGCCGCTCGGCAGCCCAAGCAGGTCAACCACCCAGTCGAGCACGACGCCCTCGAGCTCGGTGGCCGCCGGCGCCGTGCGCCACAGGATCGCCACCGCGTTGAGCGTCGCCGCCAGCAGCTCGGCCAGGATCGCCGGCTCCGACGAGCTCGTGGCGAAATATGCGAAGTAGCGCGGGTGCTGCCAATGGGTCATACCGTCCAGCAGCAGCTCGTCGAGGTCACGCAGGACGGCGCTGAACGGTTCAGGCGCCTCGGGAGGATGCGCCGGCAGGCGTGCCCGGATCTCCCCCGGCTTCACCTGAGCCAGCACGGGCAGCTCGTGCACGCGCTCGAGATAGCTCGCCGCCCACTCGAGCGTCGCTGGGCCGTCCTCGCGCAGAGACGCGGCGGCCCGGACGTCGTCGAGGGCGCTCGTGCCGCGACCGTCTCGGCTCAAGCCGCCGCCACCTGGGCTCAAGCCGCCGCCGCCTGGGCCGGGAACTCGTAGTGCACCCCGGTCAGCTGCTCTGAGACCTCCCACAGCCGCTGCCACGCGTCGAGGTCGTACGCCTTGCCGGCCGCGGGCACGAGCTTCGGGTACCCGCGCTGTTCCATGAACCCGCCAGGTCCGACGAACGACCCTCCCGGCAGGTCCGGCACCGTCGCCGCGTACAGCGCGGGCAGCGCGCCCATCGCGTCGCTCTGCGCGATCACACGGTTCCCGACCGCCATGAGCGAGCGCTCGTAAGCCTTGCTCGGCCCGGCGAACTGCAGGTTCGTCGCCGCGTAGCCCGGGTGGGCAGCCAGACTGCGCAGCGTCGTCCCCGCGACGCTCGCCCGACGCTGCAGCTCAAAGCAGAACATCAGATTGGCCAGCTTCGACTGCCCGTAGGCCGTCCAGTTGTTGTAACGCTGTTCGCCCTGGAGATCATCGAAGTTGATCCGACCGATCCGGTGCGCGCCGCTCGACAGCGTGACCACGCGTGGCGCAGGCGCGGCGAGCAGTCGCCCCAGCAGCAATCCGGTGAGTGCGAAGTGCCCGAGGTGGTTGGTCCCGAATTGGCTCTCGAACCCATCCTGGGTGAGCCTGCGTGGCGGCGCCATCAAGCCTGCGTTGTTGATCAGGAGATCCACCTGGTCGTGCGGCAGCGCTTCGGCGAACGCACGAACGGCGGCCAGGTCGGCAAGGTCGAGCACTCGAAGCTCGACGTTCCCGCCCGGGATCGACGCTCGGGCCGTTTCGCCTTTGCCGAGGTCTCGCACCGCCATCACCACGGTGGCGCCGGCCCGCGCCAGCTCCCGCGCCGTCACCAGCCCGAGGCCGCTGTTGGCCCCGGTGACCACCGCGATTCGGCCGGTCTGATCCGGGATGTCAGCAGCTGTCCATTTCGAAGTCATGAGCCCTCCGTTCGTCGCGCGATTGAATCTGAGTAAGCCTCGCGCCGGAAGTGCAGCACCGGGTCGTTTGACAGCTCGATGCCGTCGACCACGCGCGTGGGGTCAAACACGAGCACGTCGCCTCCTGTCTCGCGCGCGGTCTCGAGCCCGGTCAGCTCGAGGATCCCGGCCAGTACCCGGCGCCGGTTTCGCGGCCACTGCGCCGCCGGGTCATCCACTGGGTCGCCGTCCTGCGCGATCTGCAGCTCGAGCGCAAAGCGCACGCGCGAGGTCTGGATCCGGGCGCGAATCTCCTCCTGCAGGTAGTCGCGCCCACGTGCCTTGGCCGCCCGCAGGCCGAGACGCTGATCGCCGGCCTCAGGGATGAACGTGTAGCGCACGAACCGAGCACCGCCGGCCGCGTCAAGAAAGCGAAAGGCGTGGATCGCGTAGTAGCGGGCGGTGGCGTAGCTGACCGGCGGGCGCAGCGCCGGCAAGTTAGCCGGCAGTCCCGCCAGTGCCGCCGGGTGGCGCAGCAGAAACTGGGGAAACTTCGACGCCACCGTCAGCGGCGGGCCCTGCGCTCGAAGCAGGTCCAAGAAGACGTCCGGGGTGCTGCCGACGAACCGCGGAGCTGTCTGGGCGACGATGTCGGTACGCGAACCATCTGGCAGATAGAGCTTGACCGCCAAGCCTCGAACATCAGGCACGTAGTCGGGAACGTTCGGGTCGCCGCCTCCGTTGGACACGCGCACCGTCGCGGGAACGGCTTCGCCTTGCATGTGCGTCGCGCGGGTCAGCGCCGCCGCTTCGCGCGTGGCGATGAACGTGCCCGTGAGCAGCGTGCCCTTGGCGTGCAGTGCGCGGTAGCCGAGGTGGCGGCCGAAGGCCTCGTTGGCAGCCGCGGTCGCCTCGGCCGGCGTGACCGTCATGCGCGCACGCGGAACTCGATGCCGGCGCGCTGCAGACGCGCGATCAGCGCGTCGCCCATCGCCACCGCCGGCGTCAGCTGCCCTGCCCGCTCGGGCAGCTCGTCATGCGCCAGACACAGCGCCGCCTCGCTCAGCATCTTCGACGTCTCGCCGTAACCTGGGTCGCCGCCGCTGACCTCGGTCACCACACGCTGGCCGTCGGCTTCGCCGGCGAAGCGGACGTTGAACCATGCGCGTCGGCGTTGCTCCTCGGTCGGACCCTCGCCTGGGCTCTTCACCTTGAGCAGCAGCTCGCGCGTCGGCGGCAGCTGCGCCAGCGCGATCGCGGCCGCCGCTCCGGCGGACATCCCGACCAGCACCGGCAGCTGCTTGGCGACCAGATAATGGCTATAGCGAAACTCTGGGCCGTAGCGGTCGAGCGCGCGCGCCGAGCGGAGAACGGTCTGCGGGTCGATGGTCGGAAACGGCACTACCCAGCCGCCGGCGATGTCGTCGTGGTGCGGTGTCCCCGGCACCCCTTTGACCGTGCGCCCGGCTGGCCGCGGCTCGTGCTGGCGGCGCTCGCGCGCGGCAGCCGCGCCCTGGCCTAGGCGCGACATGATGTGGATCGCCGAGTGGTAGGTGCCACCCGAGAACGTGCCCCTCGCGCGCACGAAGCCCTGGAGCCTGATCGGCACTCCCTCGGGCAGCTGCTGCACGCTGAACAGTGCGCCGAGGTCATAGGGGATCGAGTCAAAGCCGCACGAGTGAACGAGCCGCGCACCACTCTGCTGCGCCTGGCGGTGGTAGCCGAGCCACATCCGGTCGACGAACTCCGGCTCGCCCGTGAGATCAACGTAGTCGGTCCCGGCAGCAGCGCAGGCGGCCACGAGCGGCTCGCCGTAACGGATGTACGGCCCGACCGTCGTGATCACGACCTTGCTCGCCTCGGCCACCGCCCGCAGCGAGCTTGGATCGTTGACGTCGGCGCTGAGCAGCGGGAGATCGCCGGCGCCGGGGGCGCTCGCCGCGAGCCGAGCCCGCACCTGCTCGAGCTTGTTCCGGTTGCGGCCGGCCAGCGCGAGACGCGAGCTTTGGGGCGCGTGGGCGGCCAGATACTCGGCGGTGAGCGCGCCGGTGAACCCGGTGGCGGCGAACACGACGATGTCGTACTCGCGCTCAGCCATCCGAAGGCGCGATCTCCCGCGCGACCTCCAGCGCCCGATCGGGTGGTACCCCGGCTCGCGCTGCCACCCAGCAGGCGACGGGCGCGGCGACGCGCTGAGAGGCGTGAGCAGCGACGCCGGCGAGGTCCAGCAGCTGCTTGAACTCCTCGCTCGAGGGCGGATCCGTGCCGAGCTTCCTGGCGTAGGCGTCGAGCCATTCTTTGGCGTTCATGTGCCGGCGCACTCTAGCTGCCGGCATCGTGAGCGGCTACGCCCGCGCCGGAGAACACGTTCCGCGCACCGCTGACATGATGCCGAGCCTTCAGCAGACGAACGAAAGGCTTTGACACATGGCAGTCCTCGATGGAAAGGTGGCGATCGTGACCGGCTCGGCCCGCGGGATCGGTCGCGCCACGGCCGAGATCCTGAGCGAGCACGGCGCCAAGGTTCTAATCAACGACCTCGACGGCGACCTCGCCCAGCAGACTGCGTCGGAGATCGGAGGCGAGACGAGCGTGTTCGCCGGCGATCTCACCCAACCGGGCGTTCCCGACCAACTCGTGCAGCAGGTGGTCGACGCGTGGGGCCAGGTCGACATCCTGGTCAACAACGCCGGCTACACCCTCGACGCACCGATCCACAAGATGAGCGACGAGTGGTTTCAGCGCATGATCGACATCCACTCGATCGTCCCCTTCCGCATGTGTCGCGCGGTCGCGCCGCACATGCGTGAGCCGGCCAAGCGCGAGCGCGAGGAGGGACGCGAGGTGTTTCGCAAGATCGTCAACGTCTCTTCGATCTCCGGCACCATGGGCAACGCCGGCCAGGCCAACTACTCCTCGGGTAAGTCAGCCGTCGTCGGCCTGACCAAGACGCTCGCCAAGGAGTGGGGCCAGTTCAAGATCAACGTCAACGCGGTGGCGTTCGGCTACATCGACACCCGCCTGACCGCGGCCAAAGACGAGTCGAACGTGATGGAGATCGGCGGCGAGAAGGTCCAGCTCGGCATCCCCGAGCAGCTGCGCAGCATGGGCGCGATGCTGATCCCGCTCGGCCGGCCGGGAACGCCGGAGGAGGCGGCCGGCGGCGTGTTCTTCCTCTGCTCGCCCTGGTCCAACTACGTCCACGGCCAGGTTCTGAACATCACCGGCGGCAACTTCACGGGGATGACGTCGTAGCAGCGCCGCGGCGACTTGCCGCGAGCACAAAGTCACGCACGTGTCGCTGCGTCGGCAGGTGCGTGATATTGGGCCTGTATAACGAGCCCTATCCGTCAACCCCCGCGCGCGCCTCCCGGGTGTGCACAGTTGGGCTTCGTGGCGCCGGCGGGAGGCGTCCGTGTGCGCCGCCGCGCTCCGACCGAGCGCGCCGCCGCCACCGCAGTCGACCCGAGGAGTCCGCTACAGACCCAACGTCTTGGCGATGATGTCGCGCTGGATCTCGCTGGTGCCGCCGTAGATCGTCGTCACCACAGCTGTGCGGACCTGGTGCTCCATGTCGTATTCGACGGCGTAGCCATAGCCACCCATCATCTGCATGCCCTCGAGCGTCGCCTGCTTGGCCACTTCGGTTGCTTTGAGCTTGGCCATCGAGGCCTCGCGCGGGAACATCGCACCCGGATTCGCGTCGACGCGCATCGCCGTGTCGTAGACGAGCAACCGGGTCGCTTCGATTTCCGCCGCCAGGTCCGCGATCCGGTGGCGCAGAACTTGGAACGAGCCGATCGGGCGCCCGAATTGCCTTCGCTCCTTGACGTACGCGAGCACATCCTCGAACGCCCGCTGGGCCATCCCGAGTGCCTGCGCGGCGATGATCAGGCGCTCGTAGTTAAGACCCGCCATCAGCTGGGTCCAGCCGTGATCCTGCTCTCCCACAAGCTGCTCCGCCGGAACGCGGCAGTCGGTGAAGAACACGTCGTTGACCTCGCGGCCGCCCATCGTCTCGATGCCGTGCACGTCGAGGCCGTCCGCATCCGTCGGCACCGCGAGCATCGACAGGCCGTGGTGCTTGCTCTCGGTGCGCTTGGTGCGGCAAACGAGCAGGATGTGATCGGCGGCGTGCGCGGCGGTGATCCACGTCTTCTGGCCGTTGATCACGTAGCCGCCGTTGGTCCGCTCGGCCCTGCAGCTGAGGTTGCCGACGTCTGAGCCGGCCTCGGGTTCGGACATGGCAATCGCCTGCACCCGTCCGCGCGCGACCCCGCCGAGGATCTCCTGTTTGAGCTCCTCGCTGCCGAAGCGGCCGACCGCGCCGGCCGTGATCATGCTGACGCCGAAGAAGCTCATCGGGATCTGCCCGCGCGCGAACTCCTCGCACAGCAGGCACAAGTCGACCGCGCCACCGCCGCTGCCGCCGTAACGCTCCGGGATCGCCACCCCAAGCCAGCCCAGCTCGGCGATACGCTCGTAGAGCTCCTGGTTGTGGGGCTCGCGGCCGCCCTCGGTCAGCGCGTCGCGCTGCTCGCGCGTGCCGCACTCGCGCCGGGCAAAGTCGCGGATCGTCTCGACGAACGCGTGCTGCTCATCGCTCAAGCTCTGGATCGGCATCCCGCGGCTCCGCAGTTTGTCACGGCCACCAAGCTGCCTTACATAATCGGCCCGGATGCTGTTCCCCTCCGATGAAGAGCTCGAGCGGCTGCTCGTTGGCCCGGAGTCCGTCGCTTGGCAGTTCGGCAGTGACACGCGGCTGTGGCTGGTGATGCTCTATCCGCTCTTGTTGCAGGTCGCGCACCCGACCGTGGGCGCCGCTGTCAGCGATCACTCGAATTTCGAGCAGCGGCCGTGGGATCGACTCGTGCGCTCGATCGACTGGCTCACCCTGCTGGTGTACGGAGGCCCCGAGGCGGCCGCCGCGGGGCGCAAGCTGCGCGCCCTGCACAAGCGCTTCCGCGGCACGCGCGAGGACGGGACCGTCTACTCGGCGCTGGACCGCGAGGCCTACGCCTGGGTCCACGCGACGCTGCTCGAGTCCTACGTCGCCGGTCACGCCCAGTTCGGACGCCGGATGAGCCGCGCCCAGCTCGAGCGGTTCTACGGCGAGTACCGCGGGCTCGGTCGGCTCGCCGGCGTGCGCGAGCGCGACCTACCCGGGGATTGGCGCGCATTTCGCGCGTACTTCGACCGGATGGTCGCCGAGCGGCTGGCCCGCAACGACGCCGTCGAGCGGGTGCTCCACGCCGTCGCGCGGCCGACTTCGCCGCTGCCCTCGCTCCCGGACCCGGTCTGGCGCCTGACCAGCATGCCGCTCCAGCGTGCGCTGTGGCTTGGCGGGATCGGGTTGATGCCGCCAATCCTGCGCGCGCGGCTCGGCATCGGCTGGAGCTGGTACGACCGACTCGCGTACGACGCGCTCGGACGCTGCGCCCGCGCGCTGACGCCGGCGCTGCCCGAGCGCCTGCTGGTCACCGGCCCCGCCCAGCTGCGCGCGCGATCCGACACGATCGCCCGTGGGCCGCTCGGCACCCGAGCGTAGGCTGCCCGGGGCAATGCAGCTCCGCCACGCCGAGCCGTCGCGCGACGCCGCCGCGTGCGCCGAGATCTATGCCCCGTTCGTCGCCGACTCGGTGATCTCGCTCGAGGTCGTGCCGCCTGGCCCGGAGGAGTTTGCCCGCCGGATCGAGCGCATCTCAACGAGGTACCCGTGGCTCGTCGCCGAACTCGGGGACGAGATGGCGGGCTTCGCTTACGGCTCGCTTCACCGCGAGCGCGCTGCCTATCGCTGGGCCGCCGAGTCGACGGTCTACATCGACCCTGCCCACCAGCGCCGCGGAGTCGGGCGCAGCCTGTACCTCGCGCTGTTCGACCTGCTGCGCCGGCAGGGGCTCCAGATCGTGTACGCCGGCATCACCCTCCCCAACCGCGCGAGCGTGGCGCTCCACGAAGCGCTCGGCTTCGAGCTCGTCGGGGTCTACCGCCGGATTGCGTGGAAGTTCGGCGCCTGGCACGACGTCGGCTGGTGGCAGCTCGACCTCGTGCCGCCCGAGCCGCAGGCGCCTCCAGAACCCGGGCCGCCCGTGCGCCTCGATCAGCGTTAGGGTTCGCCCTGCGAGGCGACGGAGGAACCCTATGCCATTGCCAAAGCTGTTCCGGGACCGCTCACGCCCGGCCCAGGCGTTGCTCGGCGGCGCGGTGCCGGCAGCGATCGGAGCGCTCGCTGGGCTGATGGTCGGAATCTCCGCCGCGGGCTACTGGGCGATCGCGGCGCTCGCCGCAATCGGCGGCATCCTCGCCGGATTCGAGCACCGTGACGGTTGGGGTGGCGCCGACCGCGGCATGGTCGGCGGCGCGATCTTCGCGATTGCGCTGGTGCTCATCCACGACCTCACCGGCAAGCCCGCGAAGGTCTCGCTCGGCAGCTCGAGCATCGTATTCGTCATCTTCGTGACGATTCTCAGCATCCTCCTCGGCGCCCTCGGCGGTCGGCTCGCGCGCGCTCAGCGCGAGCGGGCCGGAATCTTCATCACCGACGAGCACCTGGCGGAGTAATGCGCTCAGTCGTCTGCGTGCCCGGCAACTCGATCGTGAAGGCCGAGCCGTCGACGTGGATCTGGCCTCCGTAGCGCTCGGCGATCGCCGCCACGATCGACAAACCCAGCCCCGACCCCGGCCGTGCGCCCGCGCCGGCGCCGCGCCAGAAGCGCTCGAACACCCTCTCGCGTTGACTCGGGTCCGGCCCCGGACCCTCGTCGCGCACGGTGAGCCAGGCGCTGCCACCCTGTTCGAGCAGGCTGATCGTCACCTCTCCGCCTGGCGGGCCGTGCACGAGCGCGTTGTCGATCAGGTTCTCGAGCGCGCGACGGATCGCCTCCTCCTCGGCGGCGACGCTCAGCTCCTCGACGACGTCGGCGCGCACACGCTCGCGGCCCTCGACCGCGTCGCGCACGAGCTCATCCAGGCTCACCGGCCCGTGAGCCGGCTCGGCCTCGGCGCCGGCGCCTTGACGTTCGAGCACGAGCAGGTCATCCACGAGCCGCGCGAGCCGCGCGGCATCCCGGCGCAGCTCGTCGAGCACCTCGGCATCGGCGCCGTGGCGGGCGGCGTACTCGACGTTGCCGAGTAGTGTCGTCACGGGTGTCCGCAGCTCGTGCGACGCGTCGGCCAAGAACCGGCGCTCGCTCGCGCGCGAGCGCTCGAGCGAAGCGAGCATCCGATTCAGTACGCCGGTCAGCTGCTCGATCTCATCACCCGCGCCGCTGGCGCGCGGCGCCGTCGCCAAGCGCCGCGCGGGGTCCCCCGTGCGCTCGATCTCCTCGGCGCTGTGAGCCAGGCGCCGCAACGGGCGAAGGCCCCGACGCGTCAGCATCCCGGCCACCACCGCGGCGAGAAGAGCGAGTGCGGCACCGCTCAGCGCCAGCACGAGCGCGAGGTGGCCGACCGTGTGGGAGATATCGGTTGTGTCGGCGGCCACCAGCACGACGCCGCCAGCCGCTGGGCCGCCCGCATCGGCGATCGGGGCGACGAACATGCGCAGCCGGCGATCCGCGATACGGATGTCCTCGTAGCCGGTGCTTCCCTGCGCGAGCGCCGCGTCGACGAGCCGGTCGCGCGGCAATAGCCCGGCGCCCAAGGTCAGCGAGCGGGCGATGATCGTCCCGTGGGCGTCCAGCACCTCGACCGCGATCTGCCGACCCGACGCGGGACCTTCAAGCGCCCCGGGATCGGTGAGCACGGCGGGCGCGGACACGGCCAGCTGCGCTACGTCCTGCGCCCGTGTGCGCAGCGCGCTGTCGAGCGAGCCGTGCAGCTGCGCGGAGACGAGCAGGATCGTCGCCACCGCGAACAGCGCCACCGCCACCAGGATCGACCCCGCCGAAGCGGCGATCAGCCGGCCGCGGACCGTCTTGGGGATCACGATCCTTCGTAGGAGATCACAGCGCTGCGCGAGGGTTCAAGCGCGCAGCGCGAACCCGGCGCCGCGAACCGTCCGGATCAGCTGCGGCTCGCCGAGCTTTCGCCGCAGCCGGGTCACGTAACGATCGACCACGTTTGCCTCAGCTGCGCCGGCCCAGATGTCATCGATCGCTCGCTCACGCGTCACGACTAAGCCCGGCTGGCGCAGCAGCAGCTCGAGCAGCGCGCTCTCACGACCGGTCAGCTCGAGCTGACGGCCGCCGCGACTGGCGGTGCGGGCGTCGAGGTCGAGCGTCAGATCGGAGTAGGACAAGCGGGAGCCCGCCGGCACACGCCGGCGAGTCAGCGCCCTGATTCGCGCGATCAGCTCCTGCACGGCGAACGGCTTGACCAGATAGTCGTCGGCGCCGGCTTCCAGTCCGGCCACGCGATCCGGCACGGCGTCGCGCGCGGTCAGCATCAGGATCGGCGTAGGTAGACCCTTGCCGCGCAGGCGGCGGCAGACGGCGAGCCCGTCGAGCGCCGGCATCGCCACGTCGAGCACGATCACGTCCGGCGCCGCGCGCTCGGCGGCGACGAGCGCCGCGCTCCCGTCCGCCGCCAGCGTGACGTCGAACCCCTCGGCGCGGAGCGTGCGCTCGAGCATCCGCCGCAGCGGCGGATCGTCGTCGACGACCAGGACGCGCTCGCCGACGGCTGTCGACTCACCCACCAGCGACGTCGCGGCGCAGGAACACCAGATACGCCGCCGCCAGCGCCGGCAGCCCATAGAGCGCGCACACCCACGCCGCGCGAACGATCGGGGCCCAGTCGATCGGGGTCCGCAGCAGTCCCTGCCAGGCGTTGAATTGTGTGCTCAGCAAGTAGGGCCGCAGCCCGCCGAGTCCGGGCAGGATGCCGATGAGCTGAATCAGCAGCGACACCATCAACGTCCCCACGACGGCGGCGGCGCTGTTACGGGTGAGCGTCGAGAGCAACAGTCCGATGCAAACGATCGCCGCGATCGGGATCAGGTAGACGAGCAGGCTCACGTACACGAGCTCGAGCGCCTTCCACGCGGAGACGGTGGTTCCGGACAGACTTTGCAGCGGGTTGAACCCCGACTCGATGCTGCCGGCCACGACCGCCACAGTGCCGCCCAGCAGGATCGCGGCGAACGCGTAGGTCGCGGCCGCCATCGTCTTGCCGGTGAAGATCTGCCCGCGCTCGAGCGACCGCGTGAAGATCGTCTTGAGCGTGCCGTTGTGGTCCTCGGAGGCGAAGATGTCGCCGGCCACGAGCGCGCTGATCAGCGGGAACATCCAGATCGCGCCGAACAGCAGGATCACCAGCGGGATGGCCAGGCCGCTCCGGGTGATGTAGTCCCCGAACGGGACGTCGTCGGGACCGTGGTGGCGGAAATGGGTGGCGACGACGAACAGGATCGGCACGATCGTCGCGGCTCCGAGCCCGAGGTAGGTCCGCTTCTGGTAGCGCAGCTTGCTGAGCTCCCAGCGGTACACGGTGAGCGGGCCCGGCGAGCCGTTCAACGCGCCGCCTCGGCTTGCGACGCCGCGACGCGGCCGTTCCCGTCGACTGCCTCGTGCCCAGCGTCGTCGCGACCCTCGGTCAGCGAGAAGAACAGATCTTCGAGCGTCACGGTCTGCGGCGCGAGCTCCCGGATCAGAGCGCCGGCCTCGACCAGCGCCTGGCTGAGCTCGGCGACCGCCGCCTCGTCGGCGCTGAACACGATCCGATCGCGGCGGAGCTGCGGGTCGCCGATGCCGCGCTGCGCGCGACAGATCGCCAGCGCCCGCTCGTCGTCGGTCGTCGAGAGCCGGTACGTCGTACCCGCGCCGCGCTTGAGATCGGCGATCTCGCCCTCGTAGACGATGCTCCCCGCGCGCACGATGGCTACGCGGTTGCAAACCTCCTCCACCTCGGTCAGGAGGTGGCTCGAGAGCAGCACGGTGATGCCCTGGTCGGCGAGCTGGCGGATCAGCAACCGCATGTCGCGCATCCCCGCGGGGTCGAGGCCGGTGGCTGGCTCGTCGAGAAGCAGCAGCTTCGGGTCGCGCAGCAGCGCCGCCGCGATGCCCAGGCGCTGGCGCATGCCATGCGAATAACCGCCGACGCGGTCACCCGCGCGATGGGCGAGATCGACGGTCTCGAGCGCGCCGTCGATGCGGCCGCGCGCCTCCCCGCCGTCGAACGCTGCCAGCAGCTCGAGGTTGCGCCGCCCGCTCAGGTACGGGTAGAAGGTCGGCGCCTCGACGAAGCCGGCGACCCCCTCCAACGCGTGCACGCTCTCGGTCGGGTCGCGGCCGAACAGGCGCACGCTGCCCGCCGTTGGACGGATCAGCCCGAGCATCATCCGCAGCGAGGTCGTCTTGCCGGCGCCGTTGGGGCCGAGATACCCGTACACATCGCCGACGTTGACCGTGAGGTCGACGCCGGCTACCGCTGTGAGGGCGCCGTAGCGCTTCACCAGCTCCCGAACTTCGATCGGGGGCGCTCCCGAAGCCAGAGGCGCCCCCGAAGCCGGAGGCGCCCCCGAGGCCAGAGGCGGCTGGGGCTGCGCCCCTGGGTTCACAGCGCTCGTGCCGCGGCGTCGGCGGCCGCGGCCGGAACGGAGCCGGCCACGGTGTAGCTGACCTGCCCGCGGCTGAAGCGCACGATCGTGCCGAGGGCGGTGTCGAGCTCTTGCGCCTTGACTCCGTTGATCGACACGGTCGGCAGCGTCAGGCCGCGGCCGTCGCCGCCGGTCTTCGCCGCGCCGGCTGCGCTCGCCGGTTGCTCGAGAACGGCGACGCCGCCCAGGTTCTGTCCGTAGGTGATGAGCGCGGCTCGCTGGCCGCCCCAGTCGAGCAGCGTCACCGAACGGCGCGGCAGCCCGACGAGCTGGCGCGGCGCGTTCAGCTTGAAGGACAGGCGCTTGGCGACCGCGGCCTCACCTGTGATCTCGGTGTGCTGGTGACTTCTTGCATCGCGGCTGCTCATGTGGTCGGCGCCCGAAGTGTCGACCCTCACCACTTTGGCGTTGGAGGGCGGCGTGATCGCGAACGTCGACGACGGTACGGCGCCGTAGGAGATGTCGGTGGCCTTCAGCTCGAGCACCGGCGTCGTGTCGTTGCGGGCATACACGGCGATCCGCAACGGCACGCCCCGGATCGCGTCCCACGCCAGCTCTCCCGCGCCGAGGAGCCCACCGTCGTGCTTGGGCGAGACGCGCACCGTGTAAGCCGGCTGTCCGGCCACGTTGCCCGGGATCGCGCCGGACAGGTTCGCGTGCTGGGCGAATCGATTCAGGTCACCCTGGAGCTCCGCCACCGAGGGCAGCGCCTCACGGCTCGTCTTGTTCTTCTCGGAGCTCGCGGGGAGCGTGCCCTCATAAGCGGTCTTCGCAGATGGGTCGTAGACCCAGAAGCGGTTCTTGTCGACCACGATCTGGGCGTCCTGGCCGGTGTTCGACTGCAGCTCTAGCCGTAGCCGGTGGTCATTCGACAGCCACAGCCGGCCGGTGGCGCCGGTCAAGATCGGATCTCCGCCTTGGATGTCGGTCGACTGGATCAGGTGGTTGGTGAAGCTGATGCGCGCGGTGATCCCCGCCGGCGCGGGGGCAGCAAGAGCATCGTGAACGGCTTGCGGCAGCCGCTTGGGGGGCGGGGCCGGTCCGGAGCCGGCGGCGGCGACGGCCAGAGCCGTGCCGGCGGCGACGGCGGAGACCACGCCAACGATTAGGGCGAGCAGACGGCGGGTGGAGACGGTGCGCAGGAACTTCATGAGAGCTGAGCCTTTCTCGGGTACCCGATGCAAGATAGGCGACAACCTTGAAATTACTTTGACAGATGGCGAGTCCCGGCCCGCCGCCAGCGCCGGCGGTGGCTTCCCCGACGTTCCTTCGGAATAGCCGTAGAAACTGCAGGTAAACGTCGTCGGGGCCGGCGGTTAGGTCACGGTGGTCGCTCCGGACGGAAGTCCCGAGTGTGCAACGATCATCGAAGAACGATGAGCGCCGCGACGAGCACGCCGACCGACGCCCTCACACCCGAGCGCCACGACGCTCCCGGCGAGCTGCCGCCAGGCCCGCGCCTGCCACGCGTCGTCCAGATGCTGGCTTTCGCGCTCAGCGCCCCGCGCTTCCTGAACGCCTGCCAGCGGCGCTACGGCACCGCGGTGACCTTGCGGACCCCGTTCGACAGCGGTTTCGTCATGGTGTTCGACCCGACGCTCGTCAAGGAGGTCTTCCAGGGACGCCCCGAGCAGCTGCACGCCGGCGAGGCCAACCGGCTGCTCGGCCCGATCCTCGGCGAGCGCTCGGTCCTCCTGCTCGACCGCGGTGAGCACCTGCGCCACCGCCGCCTGATGCTGCCGCCGTTCCACGGGCGCCGCATGCAGGGCTACGCGCAGACGATGCGCGAGGCGGCCGACGTCGAGATCGACAGCTGGCCGGTCGGCGAGCCTTTCGCGCTTATGCCGAGCATGCAAACGCTGACGCTGCGCGTGATCGTCCGCGCCGTGTTCGGCTACGAGTCGGGCCCGGAGGAGCAGGAGCTGCGCCGCCGGCTGCGCGAGATGATCATGCCCGCGGCCCGCGCTCGCGGCCTGTTCCTGATCGCCGCGCCGATGCGCCTGCGCCGGCGCTCGGCCCTGGTCGAGCAGTTCGAGGCCGCCAAGCGGGCGGTCGACAGTCTCCTCTACGCCGAGATCGCCCGCCGCCGCCAGGACCCGGAGCTCGAGCTGCGCGACGACGTGTTCTCGGCGCTGCTGCTGGCCGAGGACGAGCGCGGTGAGCGGCTGAGCGACCGCGAGGTGCGCGATGAGCTGGTGACGCTGCTCGTCGCCGGCCACGAGACGACCGCCACCGGCCTCGCCTGGACGTTCGACCTTCTGCTGCACGCACCGGAGGTGCTGGCGCGCTGCGACCCGCGCGATGAGGCCTACCTCGACGCCGTGGTCAAAGAGGCGCTGCGGATCCGGCCGGTGATCCCCGCCGTCGGCCGCGTCGTGCGCGATGAGCCGTTTCGCCTGAACGGCTGGACGATCCCAGTCGGGATGGAGATCAATCCATCGATCCGGACGATCCACCGCCGAGCCGATCTCTATCCCGACCCCGAGGCCTTCCGGCCCGAGCGCTTCCTCGGCGAAGATGCGCCGGACACCTACACGTGGCTGCCGTTCGGCGGCGGCACCCGCCGCTGCCTCGGCGCCAGCTTC
>JAFAZV010000449.1 GCA_019239445.1 Solirubrobacterales bacterium | reverse complement strand
GCATGGGTTGATCAAGACCTGACAGCCCTACCGAAGCGTAAAAAGCCATGCGCGCGCCGCGAGCCTCTTCGCGGCGCGCACGCTGATCGCAGCAGCGCGGAGGCGACTGCCTTGGCGACGTGCAACGCGAGGTCGCACGTACTACCTGATGGAGATCGACAGAGATGAGTCGAGCCTGTCGTCCAGGTCCGCGCTCGCTGGCCCATCCCTACGCCGGCGCGCGTCGTTCGGCTCCTGGCCGGCGGGTACGAAGCTCTCGGTTGAAGGCTCAGGCGGCCTGGGTCATCCGGGCGGCCACAGGCGGGGGAAGACCGTGCGAGCGAATTGCGTCAACTCTCGTAGCTAAGTGCGCGCATTCGGGTTAAGCGCGAGACCGAAGGGGCTGCCCTCGGAGTCCCGGCAGATCGCCCAACGGGAGCCGGGATGGATTACCGATCCGCCGAGCGTTTGGACCCGCTCAAGCGCCGCTTCAAGATCAGCGACGCCGAAGTACGGCAGCGAGACTGTGTCGCCTGGCCCGGTGCCACGCTGGTGCACGCCCACGCTCGGCCTCTCCGAATGTGTCTGCCATCCGCGTCCCTCCTCGACAGAGCGGTCCCCGAGGTCGGCTCCGAGCAAGCCGGACCAGAACCTCAGCGCGCGCTCAGCGTCGTCCGCGGGAAACTCGATCAGGGACAAGCGGACATCCACCGGTCGCACGATATCGCTCGCCCCCGGCGAGGCTGATGAGACAGCTGCGGCGCTGAATCCGGGACGCGCGGTCACACACGGCCGTGCGAACGATCTTCTGTCATCGCCACAGATCGAGCCTGACGAGTCGTCGTTCAGGACGCCCACAAGCAGCTGGGACAAAGTTCGGATCCGATCGTCGACGCCGACCCAGCCACACTTCGCAGAACCCCCCAATTTGCAGGCACGACGCGGCGAAGGAATCGAACCTTCCAAGCCGGGGGCTGCCCGGCCCTGCCAGTTTTGAAGACTGGATGGGCCACCAGGCCCGTGCCGCGCCGACTCTGATGCTACGTCGCCACCGAAGGCCGCCGCGAGACCCCACCAACCGCCATAACGTAAGAAATCAAACGCGTCCGGCGCCGCTTTCTCACGTTATGGCGCAAAAATCGCCGAAACGCGCGAAAGCGAAAAGCTACGCCGACGTAATCATGCGTTATGGCGGTCGAGCGGTGCGAGTTTGGCCAGGGCGCGACCGGCCGTCGAACCCCGCCCCTCCGCCGGCGCCATCCAGTGACGCGCGCGCGGGCGGATGGGCGGGCGATGGCGCCGGCGGATGGGGCCCCACCCGCCCGCCGGCGCCTCACCCGCCCGGCCGCTCGAGCACGGCCTTCACCGAAGCATCGACCGCGTTGATGCGATACAGCGCGAGCGCCTCGGCCGAACCGAACCGAGCGCCAGAGGGAGACGACGAGGGGCCGTGATGCGAGAGCAGGCAGTGCAGCAGCGCCAGCAGGCGCTCCTGGTCGAGGCTAACCCCCGCCCGCGCCGCAAAGCCTGAGATCAGTCGCTCGCCGATGACCAGATGACCGAGCAGCCGGCCCTCGTCGGTCACTCCGAACTCAGCGCCGTAGGTGAACTCGCGCGTACGCCCGAGGTCGTGAACGAGAGCAGCGCTGAGCAGCAGGTCGGCGTTCAGGCGGGGATGCTGCTGGACGACCTCGTGCGCCAGGGTGGCGACCGCGACCGTGTGCTCGAGCAGCCCACCGAGGTAGGCGTGGTGTGAGGCGCGGGTCGCCGGCGCCCGCCGCCAGGCCGCCCGCAGCTCGGCATCGGCGAGCAGGGCCTGCAGCAGTGCGCGGTAGCGCCGGTCGTAGGCCTCGCCGGCGAGGTGCTCGAGGAAGCCTTCGAGCTCGTCGAGATCGCGGTACGCGGAGGGGAGAAACCGGGCCGGATCCTCGCCGCTGGCTCGCGCGATGTCCGCCACCTCGACCACGAGCTCGTCGCGAAAGCGCTCGACCTTGCCCGCCACCGAGACGAGGTCACCGCGCTCGAAGCGCCCGGCGAGCTGGTCGGCGTCGCGAAACGCGCGCGCCGGGATCGTGCCGGTGTGATCTCGCAGCTCGAGCGCCAGATACGCCGAGCCGGTGCGGGAGCTCAGCCGGTCTTTGCGCACGCAGGCGAAGACGCCGGTCACGTCCTGGCCGGCCCGCAGGGCGCTGACGGTCGGCGGCGGGGTGCTGACGGTTTGCGGCGGGACCACGGCGCCCCATGATGTACGGTGAATCGGATGCAGCCGCTGAAATGGGAGTACCGGCCCGACGGCTTGCGCGCGCCGGCTCTGGTCTGCGCGTTCAAGGGCTGGAACGACGCCGCCGAGGCGGCGTCGACGGCGATCACCTTCGTCGGCACCGCGCTCGGCGCTCAGCGGTTCGCCTCGATCGACCCCGAGGAGTTCTACGACTTCCAGGCCACCCGCCCGCGGATCGCGCTCGGAGAGGGCCGTACGCGCCAGATCATCTGGCCGGAGGTGGAGCTCTACGAAGCGCGTGTCCCCCGCGCCCCGCGGGACCTGATCGTGCTCGCCGGCAGCGAGCCGTCATTCCGCTGGCGGAGTTTCAGCAAGCTGATCGTCGACGTGGCCGAAGCGATCGGCGTGCAGCTGGTGGTGACGGTCGGCGCGCTGCTGGCCGACGTCCCGCACACGCGCCCCGTGTCGGTGACCGGATTCGCCTCCGACCCCTCGCTGGTCGCGCGCCTCGGCCTCACGACCTCCTCCTACGAGGGCCCGACCGGGATCATCGGGATCCTGCACTCGGCCTGCCAGGACGCGGGGCTGCCCTCGGCCAGCCTATGGGG
>JAFAZV010000355.1 GCA_019239445.1 Solirubrobacterales bacterium | reverse complement strand
TGCGAACCGCCCACGGCGGATCCTCGGATCCGGCTCCACAGCGAGCGCTGCGTCCACAGCTTCGGAACGCAGCAGTGTCTTGGAGGACGAGCAGGCGTAGTCGGAGCACCCGCCGCCTACGAGCTCGAGTTCGACGATCGCAACGTCGGCCCCGTGGCCTCGAGCGAGACTGCCGCGTGGGCGATGTCAGCGGCCCGCCGGACGCGGCCACTCGGGCGCGTCCGGCGGTGGCCATAGCTCTTGGGCGCGGCCGGCGGCATCACGCAAGAAATCGGCGTTAACGGTTGCGGTGGTCAGCTCGATGCCTGCGTTCGGCCACTCGCAGGCGATGAGCAGCTCTCCGGGAGGTGGCAGGGGCCAAAGCCAGTACCCCTGACGCCATACGGTACGGCTGCCCGCGCTGGCTTGGGGACGTAGGAGCGGTCCCTCGGGAGGTGAACCGGTGTGGCCGGCGGCGACCGTGGTGGCGGCGCGAGCGGTTGGCGCGGCGGCCGTGACTCCGCCTGGCGCGGTGACTCCGCCGCCCCCGGAGAACGCTCCCAGCCCGAACGTGGTCGCCTTGCGCCCGTCAGAGAACTGAACGCCAAAGCGCCAAGTGCCGGGACCGGACTCCAGGTCGGGTGGCGCCGGTTCGCGGCCGTGAAGATCCACCCGCAAAGCAAGGCCAGACGGGTAAACGTCGGCATGGCCGATCCACACGGCGTGGCGGCCAACGTTCACCAGCATCAGCTCGAGCAGCGCCACTCCGGGCGCGACATGCTCCGGCGGCCCCATCCACTCAGGCATCCGATAGCGCCGGGGCTCGGGCGGCTTAGGCGGAAATGGTGGCGGCTCGAAGAATCCGATCGGCCTACCTGCCTTCGAGGAGGATCGCACTCGCGCTCACTGCGACGAAGGGCAAACTCGCAGCGGCCACCGCGACCATCTACAGCGAGCTCCTGTTCTCGGAGCTCACAAGAATGCCGCCGGGCGCCAGTCCCGAAAGCTCACTGCGACCGCGTCAGTCGCGCGAGCCGCGCCCGTAGAGCAGCTTGAACGCCCGCCGAAGCATCATCGTTCGCCGAGCGCGGTAGGGGAACATGTGCGGCTCGCGCTTTGGTGCGCGCCGCGTGACGAGCAACGACTGCACCTTCGTGTACTTGCGGATCCCGGCGGCGCCGTGCCGGGATCCGAGACCGGAGGCCTTCCACCCGCCCATCGGCAGGTTCAGCGCGCTGTAGTTCATCTGTGCGTCGTTGACCGTCACCACGCCGGCCTCGATCCGCCGCGCCAGCTGCTCGCCGCGCTCGACGTCCTTCGTCCACACGCTGGCTTGAAGCCCGTAGCTCGAGTCGTTGGCGAGCCGGATGCCCTCCTCGCAGTCGCTCACCTTCATGATCGGGATCGTCGGGCCGAACGTCTCCTCGCGCATGATCTTCATCGAGTGGTCGACGTCGACCAGAACCGTCGGGGCATAGAAGCGCCCAGCCTCGGTGCGGGAGTGACCGCCGACCAGGACCTTGGCGCCCTTGCTGACCGCGTCGCTCACGTGCTCCTGCACCACGTCGAGCTGGGGCGGGAACGTAACAGCACCGACGTCGACCGCGCCGGCGCCGGTTGGCGGGCCCTGGCGCAGCCGGGAAATGTTGCCGCTCACCTTGGTCACGAACTCGTCGTAGACCGGCTCCTCGACGTAGACGCGCTCGACGGAGATGCAGACCTGACCTGCGTTGTTCATCGAGTAGTAGGAGGCGGCGTTGGCGGCGCGGTCGAGATCGGCATCGGCCAGGACGAGCATCGGGTCCTTGCCGCCGAGCTCCAGGTAGCACGGGATCAGCGCATCGGCGGCGGCCTTCATCACGCTCTTACCAGTCTCCGTCGAGCCGGTGAACATCACGCAGTCGACGTGACCGATCAGCGCGGCGCCGGTCGAGCCGTCGCCGGTGGCGACCTGGAACACGTGCTCGGGCAGCCCGCACTCGCGCATCATCTCCTCCATCAGCAGCGAGCTGAGCGGCGTCACCTCGCTCGGCTTGAGGATCACGCTGTTGCCGGCGGCGAGCGCCGGGACGCAGTCGCCGAACGAGTTGGCGATCGGGTAGTTCCACGGGCCGATCACCCCGACCACACCCGCGGGCGCGTAGCGGATGATCAGCTTCTTGCCGGCCACGACCGGGTTGTTCCAGGACGGCACGCGCTCGTCGGCCAGGTACTTGCGCGCCTGTTTGGCCCAGAACCCGAGCGCGCTCACCGTGTAGCCGAGGTCGGCGAGCTGCGCGTCCTCCACGGTCTTGCCGCTCTCGGAGACGACGACGTCGATCACCCGCTCGGCGTTGTCGAGCATCCACTTCTGGGCGCGGCGCAGGACCTGGGCGCGGCCCTCGAAGCCGATCACGTCCCACGCCGGTTGCGCGGCGCGCGCCCGGGCCGCCATCGCCTCCACCTCCGCTGCACCGAGTACCGGGACGGTCGTGATGAGTTCGCCTGTGGCGGGATTCTCGACCTCGATCGTCGCCGTGGCGCCGGCACCATTGCCTGCCACCGGCGCCTGCTGACCCAAGCTCGCCATGCTGTCTCCTTAAGCCCTTTTGAGGTGTCCGACCGCAGCCACCGCGTGCCGCGGGACGCGAGGGTGAAGGCTAACGGAGGGCTGCCGGCGCCGCCGCTTGAAGACCTTGCTCGAAGGCGCTCGTGATCAGCGCGAAATGCTCCGGACCAGCGGTGAGCGGCGGGGACACGGCAACGGCGCCAGCCAGCGGCCGCACGAGCACTCCGGCCTCTCGAGCCGCGGCAACGGTCAGAGCCACCGCTCGCGGCTCGCGCTCGAGCACGTCCGGCGCAAGCTCGACCGCAGCCAGCATTCCAACGCCGCCGCGCACCTCGCTCACGGCGCCGGAGGACGCAAACGGCGTGAGCGCATCGAACAGCGCCCGCTCGTTCTCGCGTCCGCGCGCGAGCAGGCCCTCGCGCTCCAACAGCTCGATGTTGGCCAGCGCAGCGGCACAGCACGTCGCGTGACCGGAGTAGGTCGGCCCGTGGCGAAACACCGGGCCGCCCGGCTCGCCCCAGAACGGCTCCGCCACCTGCTCGGAGATGACCACGCCACCAAGCGGGAGATACCCGCTGGTGACGCCTTTGGCGAACACGATCATGTCCGGCTCGATCTCCCAGCGCTCAATCCCGAACCAGGATCCGAGCCGGCCGAAGCCGTTGATGACCGCGTCGACGACGAGCAGCACGCCGCTCTGCGCGCACAGCTCGGCCAGCCCTTCGAGATAGCCGTCGACCGGTGGGTAGACGCCGCCGGCACCGATCACCGGCTCAACGAACACGGCAGCGATCCGCTCGGGCCCGATACGCGCGAACGTCTCCTGCATATCTGCCAGCGAATCGTGCGCCACCTGAGCGCTCTCCGGCATCGGGCCGAAGCCCTCGCGGTTGGCCGGGATGCCGCCGATCGCGGTCCCGAACCCGTGGGTTCCGTGATAGCCCGCGCTGCGGCTGACCAGAACGGTCCGCTCAGGCTGCCCGAGCTCTGACCAGTAGCGGCGCGCCAGCTTGGCCGCCGTATCGATGGCGTCGCCACCGCCTGAGACCAGAAACAAACGCGAGGGCATCGGAGCGCGGTCGCAGAGCACGTCCGCGAGCTCCAGCGCCGGCGGGCTGGCGAAGTCTCCGAACGCCGAGTACGCCTCGAGCTTGGACAGCTGCTCAGCGATCGCGGCCGCGATCTCGGGCCGCCCGTGGCCGACGTTCGCATACCAGAGGCTGGCGGTGGCGTCGAAGTAGCGCCGGCCCTGACTGTCCCACACCCAGACGTCCTCGCCGCGCTCGATGACCAGCTCCTCGTGCCGGACCAAGCCCATGTCGGCGAATGGGTGCCACAGCCGGGTGTCGCGCGCCACGCTCATCTTCGCCAATCAGGATCGCACGGTGCTCACGGCTCTCGTGGCCCGTTTTGCGCCCGGCGATTCGCCACTGTGGCGAAACGCGCCGCTACGCGGAGTCGAACTCGATCGCCTCGATCACCGGCGGCTCCTGCGGACGGTCACGGGCACCCGTCGGCAGCGCCTCGATCGCGTCGACGGCGTCCATGCCGGCGGTGACGCGGCCGAACACGGTGTGCTTGCCGTCAAGCCAAGGGGCGCTCTTGGTGGTGACGATGAAGAACTGGCTGCCGTTCGTATTCGGTCCCGCGTTGGCCATCGCCAGCGCTCCGCGGACCACCTTGTGCTCGTTGATCTCGTCTTCGAACGTGTAGCCGGGGCCGCCGGTGCCGGTTCCCTGCGGGCAGCCGCCCTGGATCATGAAATCGCGGATCACGCGGTGGAAGATGATGCCGTCGTAGAACCCGTCGCCGGCGAGCTTGCGGAAGTTGGCGACGGTCTTCGGCGCGTCGTCGTCGAACAGCTCGAGGCCGATGTCGCCCTGACTGGTGTGCATGGTGGCGTGAGACATCGCTCGCAGGTTAGTGGTTATGCGCGCGCCGGCTCGAGCCGCAGTCGGTGCCCACGCACCTCCGTGCCCTGGACGTGCTCGACCACGCGCTCGGCGTCGGGTTCGGGCACCTCGACGAACGCGAAGCGCTCGAGCATGCGGACGTTGCGCACCGCCTCACCGTCGAGGCCCGCGGCCATCGTGATGGCGTGGATGATGTCCGACGGCTCGAGTCCCTCGGCGCGGCCCCCGGACAGGATCAGCTTGCGCAGTGGCCCCTCGCCATTGAGCGACACGTGCGGCTTGGAATGCCGGCGCGGACGCGGCCTGATCGGCGTGGGCGCGACGTGGGCGTCCTTGACCCAGGGCGAGAGCCTCACCCCGGCGTGACGCTCGATGGCCTGCAGCTCACGCTGCTGGCGCGGCTCGTAGAAGGTGATCGCGCGGCCGCTGCGACCAACCCGGCCCGTGCGACCGATCCGGTGGACGTAGACGTCCGGCGAGGTGGGGACGTCGAAGTTGATCACGTGCGAGACGCCGGAGATGTCGAGGCCGCGGGCGGCGACGTCAGTGGCGACGAGGATCGGCAGCCGGCCGTCCTTGAACGAGATCATCACCCCGTCGCGCGCGCCCTGGGTCATGTCGCCGTGGAGCGCCTTGACGTTCATGCCGCGCTCGCGCAGCGTGCGGTAGAGCTGCTCGCAGCGGATCTTCGTGCGCACGAACACAATCGCCTGCTCGGGCTGCTCGGACTGCACCACCTCCACCAACTGGTCGGCCTTATCCCGCGGACGCACCTCGAGCGCGAACTGCTCGACCGTGTCGACCGTCAGCGTCGCCGCCTTGACCTTGATCGTCAGCGGGTCGTAGAGATACTGGTCGGCGAGGCGCCGGATCTCCGGCGGCATCGTGGCCGAGAAGAGTGCCGTCTGACGGCTCGAGGGCGTGAGCGCGAGGATCCGCTCAACGTCCTCGAGAAAGCCGAGGTCGAGCATTTCGTCGGCCTCGTCGAGGACAACGAAGCGGCAGGCGTGGAGCAGTAACGAATGGCGCGAGATCAAGTCCTTGACCCGGCCGACGGTGCCGACCACGATGTGGCCGCCGCCACGCAGCTGCGCCTGCTGGCTGCGGATCGGCGCCCCGCCGAACACCGCTACGACGTCGACCCCCTTACGGTTGCCGTACGCCCGCAACGCTTGCGTGACCTGGATGCAGAGCTCGCGCGTCGGAGTCAGGACCAGCCCCTGGACCTCGGTTTCGCGAGGGTCGACGTACTGAAGCATGGGTAACCCGAACGCAGCCGTCTTGCCCGATCCGGTCTGCGCCTGACCGATCACGTCCGCGCCCTCGAGCAACGGCGGGATCGCCTGCTCCTGGATCGGACTCGGCTCCTCATAGCCGACGTCGTGGATCGCCTCCAGCAGCACCGGCTCAAGCCCCAGATCGGAAAACCCGCTCATGGAGACCAAGATAGCTTGACTCCGAGATCATTAGGGTCCTAACCTTTTGGTACCTTAAGGCTGATGAGCAACGACTCGAACCGCATCGATTCCCAGGTCTGGCGGATCAGCCTCGTCGTGATCCTCGGGGCGATCATGTCGATCCTCGACACGACGATCGTCAACGTCGCGCTGGCCACGCTGGGCCGGGACCTTCACGCGGGCATCTCTCAGATCCAGTGGGTCGTGACCGGCTACATGCTCTCGCTGGCCGCGGTGATCCCCGTGACCGGATGGGCCGCCGAGCGCTTCGGCGCCAAGCAGGTGTACCTTGTCTCGCTGGCTCTGTTCACCGGCGCCTCGGCGCTCTGTGGGCTCGCCGGCTCCTCGACCGAGCTGATCGCGTTCCGCGTCCTTCAAGGTGTCGGCGGCGGGATGATCCTCCCCGTCGGGCAGCTGATGATGGCCCAGGCGGCGGGTCCTGAGCGCATGGGGCGAGTGATGAGCATCGTCGCCGTGCCGGCGATGCTGGCGCCGATCCTCGGGCCGACGATCGGCGGGCTGATCGTCGACAACATCAGCTGGCGCTGGATCTTCTACGTCAATGTCCCGATCGGCGCGATTGCGGTCATCGCCGCGCTGCGGACGCTGCCCCGGGTGCAGCCGGGGCGCGGCATGACGCTCGACGTCCGCGGGCTCGCGTTGATGTCCATCGGTCTGCCGCTCTTGACCTACGGACTGGCCGAGGTCGGATCGACCGGAACGTTCACATCGGTCAAGGTCGTGCTGCCGCTCCTCGCCGGGCTCGCGCTGATCGCCCTGTTCGCCGTGCACGCGCTGCGCATCCCGCACCCGCTGCTGGATCTGCGTCTGTACCGGCGACCGACGTTCTCCTCCGCCTCGGTGGCGATGTTCTGCCTCGGCGCTGCCCTATTCGGCGGCATGGTGCTGCTGCCGCTGTACTGGCAGGGCGTCCGCCACGAAAGCGTCGTCGACACCGGTCTTCTGACGGCGCCACAAGGACTGGGCATGGCGCTCGTGATGCCGCTCGCCGGCAAGCTCACCGACAAGCTCGGCGGCGGACCGCTGGCCCTGTTCGGAGTGCTCCTGACGACGCTCGCGACGATCCCGTTCGGCCTGATTACCGATCACACGTCGATCGTGTGGCTGTCGTGCGTGATGCTGGTTCGCGGTGCCGGGATCGGGTTTGCGTTCATGCCGGCGATGACTGCGGCGTTTGCCTCGCTGGAGTCATTCGAGCTGCCCGACGCCACGCCTCAGCTGAACGTTCTCCAACGGGTCGGCGGGTCGATCGGCGTCGCGGTCCTCGCGGTGGTGCTCCAGCGCGCGCTGGAGGGAGCCCACACGCAGGCCGCGGCCGCCTCCGCTTACGGCACCGCGTTCTGGTGGTCGGCGGGGCTGACCGCACTGGCGATCATCCCCTGCATCGTGCTGTTGCGGGCAGAGCGAGCGGCACGCGCAAAGATGGCAGCCGAGGACGCGCCGCCCAGCGAAAAAGTCCCAGAGGTAGCGGCGGCGTGAGCGTCAAGGAACATCAGGCGGGCAGCGACGAGCGGCTCGACTCCGCCGCGGAGCTCGGCCGCGCCTTCAAACGCGCCACGGCGGCGGTGCGCCGGCTGCGGGGACGCGAAACGAGGCGGGCACCGGGCGAGCTGAGCGATGCCCAATACGGGCTCCTCTTTGGGCTGTGTGACCAGGAGGAGCTCTCCTCGGGGGAACTGGCGCTTGCCGCGGACCTCTCGCCCGCGACCGCCACCGAAATGCTCGACGGATTGGTGGCCGCGGGCCTGGTGCATCGCCGGCGCTCCGAGCGCGATCGGCGCGTCGTGCTGATCTCGCTGACGGACAGAGGCGCCGCGCTGATCGACGAACGCCGTGCCCGCTACGAGCCCCTGTGGCGCGCCACCTTGGCGGATTTCAGCGACGAAGACCTGCGGATCGCTGCTGCGGTGCTCGAGCGGCTACGGGCTATGTTCGACCAGCTCGCGGCCACGGGCTCCATCGGCGAGCCCGGCCGAAACTCCCGGAGGTAGCTGGGCGCCACCCGCGCACTCCTCGCATCGCACACGCGGGCGCGGGTTCTGAATCCCCACCAACGCGAGCACGCCGCCGAGCACGGCCAGCCCCGCGGCGATTTCCATTCCGACATCGAAGGCGTGGACCGAGGAGTCGACCAGCGCGGCGTGAACGACAGCGCGGTTGCTCGCCGGCACCGCGCTGGCATCGGTCACGAGCGGCCGAGAACGTGCCTGGGCGACCGCCGCCTCGGTGGCGCGATCCAGCGAGTGGCGGCGCAGATCATGGCCGAGGCGGCCGCCGAAGCTGCTCGCGACCACCGCGCCGAGCGCCGCGATCGCGAGCAAGCTGGCGACCCGCGAGATCGCGTTGTTGACTCCGCTGGCCAGCCCGGAATGGCCGGCTGCCACCGAGCCGAGCACGGTGGCCGTAAGCGGCGCGACGGTCGCGGCCAGCCCTAGCCCGAAGATCACAACTCCGGGCAAGATCGTGCTCACGTAGGGAGCGCTTGCGGTGGTACGGGTCAACGCGAGCAGCCCGAGCCCCGCGACCATCGGTCCAAAGCCCATGAACAGATGCGGGCCGAAGCGGTCGGCCAACGCGCC
>JAFAZV010000139.1 GCA_019239445.1 Solirubrobacterales bacterium | reverse complement strand
TCGAGCTGGCGCGCGAGATTCACGAGCGGGTGATGCAACGCCTGTTCGGCGTGTCGCTGGCCCTGAGCGCGGAGGCGCCCCTCGAGCTGGCCGAGCGGGAGCGGTGTCGAGTCGAGATGCAGCAGGCGCTGAGCGACCTGCGCCGCGCGCTCGAGCGGCCGCTGGCGCCGCTGCCGCCGGAGACGGGGACGACGCTCGCCGACGAGCTCGACCGCTTGGCCTCCGCGGCCAGTGTTCCCGTCAAGCTCAACTGGCCCGAGGACGTGGCCGTGCCGCTCGATCTCGAGCCGCTGGCGCAATCGGTTCTCTCGGAGGCGATGCGCAACGTGGCCAAGCACGCTGATCCGAGCTCGATCGAGGTGTCGGTGGGGCGGGACGCGGAGACGTTCACGCTCGAGGTGCAAAACGACGGCGGGCGAGCGGGAGCGGGGGGCTCGGGGATGGGACTGCGCCTGACCGCGTTCGAAGTGCTCCAGCAAGGCGGAGTGCTCGAGTTCGGGCCCGCGGGCGACGGCAGCGGATGGCGCGTCAGGCTGGTGGTGGCGCTGGCGGAAGGGGAGGCGTGATGGCGCGCGAGGCGGGTGGACGTGACGGCGGGGCTGGGTCGGGGGCCGCTGCCGGCGCGTTCGGTGGCGCTGCCGGTGGGTTGGGTGCCGCTGCCGGTGGGTCGGGTGCCGCTGCCGGTATGAAGCTAGACCGCCGGCGGCTGCGCGTGCTCGTCGTCGACGACCACGACGTCGTTCACTGGGGCTTCCGCGTGCTGCTCGGGGGCCAGCCCTGGGTCGAGCGCTGTCTGGCGGCGCGCACGGGCGCCGAAGCGCTGGAGCTGACGCGGACGCTGCGCCCGCACGTCGCGCTGGTCGATCTGTTCCTGTCCGGCGAATCTGGCGCCGACGTGTCCAAGTCGGTCCGCGCGGCGTCGCCTTCGACGCGGGTGCTGCTGATCTCCGGGGCAGGGCGGATGTCGCCCGCCGCCGCGCGCGCCGCCGGCGCGTCCGGATTCGTGTCCAAGGATTGGGAGGCGAGCGAGGTGGCGCTCGCGGTGCGGATGGTCGGGCTCGGGATGACGATGTTCCCGCCGCGGGCCGAGCAGCCGGCACCGCTCCTCAGTGAACGCGAGCGGGAGGTGCTGGAGCTGATCGCCGCCGGCTCGACCAACCGCGAGATCGCCGAGCGGCTCTACCTCTCGCCGCACACGGTCAAGGAGCACACGAGCGCTCTGTACCGCAAGCTGTCGGCGCGCAATCGGGCCGACGCCGTGCAGCGGGCGCAACGCATCGGCCTGCTCGGTTAGCGGCCCGCGCGAGCCATCGGCTGGATCGCCCGCCGCGGCTCGAAACCGGCGGCGCTGCCTGTCCTTGAGCCCGCCCGACGCCGTCCGCGTTTTGCACGAATTGGCTCATCGGACGTCAGGCGACGTGCGCGTCCGGTAAAAATTTACTTAGGAAATAGCGTTTATTGTTCGTCGAAACGAGCCGAAGAGTGAGCTTTCTGAACGTCGCGCGCCAGGCCACCGCCCAGCTCATGCTGGTTTCACCGTCGCGACGTCACACCGCCGGCGCGGAGGGCTTCTACGAGGCGCCGGCACCGCTCGAGGACCTTGAACCTGGCGAGTTGATCCGGTTCGAGCCGGTGGAGGCCTACCTCGTCCCCGGGCTCCGACTGCGGGCGCGGGCGTGGCGGATCCTCTACCGGTCGACTTCGGCCACGGGCGAGCCAGTGGCCGTTTCCGGCACGGTGCTGCTCCCGCGCGGCAAGGACCGGCCGCGGGCGCTGATCGGCTATGCGATCGGGACGCACGGGATCGGCGACGCCGCGGCGCCGTCGCGGCTGCTGCCACGGGGGCTTGACTGGGAAGCCGGCTTGATGGCCATGGTGCTGGCGCGCGGATGGGCGGTTGCGATCACCGACTATCAAGGCCTCGGCACCCCGGGCGATCACACCTACATGGTCGGCCGCGCACTCGGGCCCAACGTGCTCGACGCGATGCGCGCGGCGCGATCGCTGAGCCCGGAGGAGCTGCCGGTTGAGGGTCCTGCGGCGATCATCGGCTACTCCGAGGGCGGCGCGGCCGCGGCGTGGGCCGCTCAGCTGCAGCCGACCTACGCTCCCGACGTTCCGCTGGCCGCAGTTGTCGCCGGCGCGGCGGCGGCGAACGTCGAGGTCGCCGGCCCCAACCTCGAGGGCAGCTTCTTCTCGTTCTTCATCGCCTACGGAGGCATCGGGTACGCCGCCGCGTATCCGGAGCTGGATCTCGACTCCCACCTGACCCCGATGGCGCGAACGCGCGTCGCCGCGCTGCGAGAGTCGACGATCGTCCAGGCGATGCTGCTCGGGCCGCGGTACATGCATGCCGATGAGCTCACGCAGCCGAACGTGCTCGAGCTGCCCGAGTGGCGCCAGCGGCTGCGCGAGAACCGGCTCGGGACGATCGCGCCGGCAGCGCCGGTGCTGCTGCATCACGCGCGGCGCGACCAGATCGTGTCCTTCCAGCAGAGCGTCGATCTGCGAGACGATTGGAAGCAGCTCGGAGCCGATGTGCGGCTGTACGTGACGCGCGGCGGCGTGGACCACATCAGCGGCGCCGTAGCGGGGACGCCGGTGGCGCTCGATTGGCTGGCGCGGCGGCTGGGGCGCGGGGCACGGGTCCAGCCGCCGGTCGAGACCGTGGTCGAGCGAACAGACGGAAACGCGGCGGCGGCGTAGGCGGGGAGCGGGCGCGGCTCGAATGAGGCCGTGTTTGCGGCGGGAGCCCTAGCGCCCGCGCATCAACCACTCGAGCGCCGGCAGCTTGACCGCGTGGGGCAGATATCGCGCCGCCTGCATCGCAGCGCGGACCTGCAGACCCGGGATGACCACACGCTCTCCGCGCTCGAGCCCGCGCACGCCCGCCTTGGCTGCGGCCTGCGGCGTGATCCACGCCGGCCGCGGGACCGCGCGCTCGAAGCTCTGACCGCCCTGGACCTGCCAGCCCGAGATCTCCCAGAAGTCCGTCGACACCGGCCCCGGGCACAGCGCGGTCACCGTGACCCCGCGGCCGCTCAGCTCCTGGTGAATCGCCTCCGAGAACGTCAGCATGTAGGCCTTCGCAGCCGAGTAGCCGGCGGAGTAGGGCAGCGGCTGCATCGCGGCGGTGGAGGCGACGTTCAGGATCGCCCCGCGCCCGCGCCTGGCCATCGCCGGCGCGAAGCTGGCGCACAGCGCTACCGGCGCCTCGACCAGCACGCGGACCTGCTCGAGCTCGCGCTCGGGATCGGACTCGGCGAACGCGCCGTTGGTGGCGAAGCCGGCGTTGTTGACCAGGATCTCGACCTCCAGCCCGAGCGCCTCGATCCGTTCCGGGAGCTCTGCCCGCGCCGCCGGCTCGGCCAGGTCACAGCTCAGCGTCTCGGCACGGATCCCGTGCGAGTCGCTCAGTTCCTCGGCCAGCGCGTCGAGCTGAGGCTTACGGCGCGCGACGAGGACCAACCCGTGCCCGCGCGTGGCCAGCTGGCGCGCGATCTCCGCTCCGATGCCGGCCGAGGCGCCCGTGACGAGCGCCGCCGAGGTCTCTACAGGGTCGGGTAGCCGGCTCATCGCGCGGGGCGGAAGCCTAGTGGACCGCGCCCCGGCCGAGGTCTGTGGATCTAAGGGGTGCTATAGCGCGGAAAACATCCAGAGACCTCCCTCGGACCTGGCGGAAAGAGCGACGGACGAGGCCGGCCCCCCGAACGGGGGGAACTCGCAAGGTGCCCTGTATCCGCGCGTCGAACCCCGCGTACGTTCGAACGTATGAGCACCACCGCCCTGCTGTTCCCCGGTCAAGGCAGCCAAACCCGGGATATGCGCGACACAGTCGCCACCGCGCGGCCGGATCTGTTCGCGCTGGCGAGCGAGATCGTCGGCGAGGATCCGTTTGCGCGCGCCGAGGACGGCACGCACTACGCGCAGCCGGCGATCTTCTGCGCGAGCCTCGCCGGCTGGACGCAGCTCGGCCGCCCGCGGGGCGGCTATATGGCCGGGCACTCGCTGGGCGAGCTGGCGGCGCTGGTCGCGGCCGGCAGTCTCGATGAGCACGATGGGCTCGAGCTCGTCGCGCTGCGCGGGCGGCTGATGCACGAGGCCGGCGAGCGCGCCGGGGCGGGCGGGATGCTGGCGCTGCTCGGTGCTGGCGCCGCCGAGCATGCGGGCAGTCTCGCTGCCGCGCACGGTCTCGCGGTCGCCAATGACAACTCGCCCCAGCAGGTCGTGCTCTCTGGTCAGCGGGCTGATCTGCCGGCCGCCGCTGCCGCGGCCGAGGAACTCGGCCTGCGCACGTCCGAGCTGCCGGTGAGCGGCGCTTTCCATTCCCCGATGATGGCCTCGGCGGTGCCGGAGTTCGCCGCCGCGCTCGAGCGGGTCGAGGTTCGCCCGCCACAGGCGACCGTGCTCTCAGCCGTCACCGCGGCGCCGTTTGACGACGTCCGGCGCCGGCTGGCCGAGGCGCTGACGATGCCGGTGCGCTGGCGCGAGACGGTGGTGGCGCTGCACGAGCTGGGCGCCGAGGAGTTCACCGAGGTCGGTCCGGGCCGGGTGCTGACCGGGCTCGTCAAGCGAACCCTGAGAGAGCTGGAGCCGAGCCATGCTTGAGCCGACGCTGGCGCCACCTATCGTCCATGCTCCGGCCGCGCTCCGGGCGACGATCATGTCCGTCACCACCGAGCTGCCCGAAGGCCGGTTGACCAGCGCTGACCTGGCCCCGACGCTGGGTGTCTCCGAGGACTGGATCCTGTCGCGCACCGGGATCCGCGAGCGCCGCCAGGCTGCACCCGATGAGCGGCTGAGCGACTACGCAGCCCGCGCCGGCGCGACTGCGCTCACTGCCGCCGGCGTCGATGCCGCCGATCTCGATCTCGTACTCGTCGCCACCTTGAGCCAAGATGAGGTCACGCCGAACACGGCGCCTCTCGTGGCGCACGCGCTCGGGGCCGAGCGAGCCGGCGCGTTCGACGTCGGCGCCGCCTGCACCGCGTTTCTGTCCGGACTTGCCGTCGGCGCAGCCCAGATCGAGAGCGGCCGGTCGGAGTTGGTGCTGCTCGTCGGCGCCGACTTCGTCACCCGGATCGTCGATTACACCGACAAGCGCTCGGCGCCGCTGTTCGCCGACGCGGCCGGCGCGGTCGTGCTCGGGCCCGGCGGCGGCGAGCTCGGCGCGATCGGACCGCTGGTGCTGGGGGCCGACGGGTCAAAGCGCGACGCCATCTACGCCCCGCTCGAGGACCGCAAGATCCGCATGGACGGCACCGAGGTGTTCAAGCACGCGGTGGCGCGGATGAGCGAGGTCACGCTCGACGCGGTGGCGCGGGCGGGGCTGACGCTCGAGGAGATCGATCTGTTCGTCTACCACCAGGCTAACGCGCGGATCACGCGGGCGCTCGGTGAGCGGCTCGGGCTGGCGTCCGAGCGCGTGGTCGACTGCATCGAGATGCTCGGCAACGCCTCCGCCGCAACGCTTCCGGTGGCGCTCGCGAGCGCTCAGCGCGACGGGCGTCTGCGGCCCGGCGCGCGCGTGCTGATCAGCGCCTTCGGCGCGGGCTTCACCTGGGGCGGCGGCGTTGTCGAGTGGGGTTCGGGGCGTGGCTGATGCTGAGGGCCGACCTGAAGGATCAGCGCTCGTGACCGGCGCCTCGCGTGGGATAGGCGCCGCGATCGCCCGCGGCCTGGCCGAGGACGGCTGGCCGGTGGGGGTCAACTACCGCTCCGACCGTGACGGCGCCGAGGCTGTCGTGGCATCGATCACCGAGGCCGGCGGCCAGGCGGTCGCGCTCGCGGCCGATGTGGCCGACCCGGCGGCGGCGGACGAGCTGTTCGGCGCGCTCGAGGCCGAGTTCGATTGCCCCGTGCTCGTGCTGGTCAACAACGCCGGGATCAGCCGCGATGACCTGACGCCTTCGCTCGGCGACGAGGAGTGGTCGGCGGTGATCGAAACCGACTTGACCGGTGCGTTTCGCATGACCCGCCGGGCACTGAAGCCGATGCTCCGGGCCCGCCGTGGCCGGATCGTCAACGTCTCCTCGGTCGTCGGCCTGCGCGCCAATCCCGGCCAGGCCAACTATGCGGCCGCGAAGGCCGGCTTGATCGCCCTGAGCCGAACCGCGGCGGTCGAAGTGGCGCGGCGCGGAATCACCGTCAACGCCGTGGCTCCCGGCTGGATCGACACCGACATGACCGCCTCCGTCTCCCGCGACCTTCTCGACGCCGTGCCCGCGCGGCGCGCCGGTACGCCGGAGGAGGTGGCGGCGTGCGTACGCTTTCTCGCCTCCGACGCTGCGAGCTATGTCACCGGCGCAGTGCTGTCGGTCGACGGCGGCCTCGCGGCATGACCACAACCCTCTGAAAGGAGCCACCCAGGCATGTCCACGACCACACCCGCACAGATCGAGAGCCGCGTCGTCGAGGCGCTGGCGAGCTTCGGCCCCGACCCCAGCCAGATCACCCGCGATGCCACGTTCGAGTCGCTCGACGTCGACTCGCTCGACCTCGTCGAGCTGGCGCAGATCGTCGAGGATGAGTACGGCGTCGTCCTCAAGGGCGAGGACATGAAAGAGCTGAAGACCGTCGGCGACGCGATCGACCTGATCGCGGCGAGGGCTTCTTGAAGCGACGCGTAGTCATCACCGGAGTCGGCGCGGTCACGCCGCTCGGCGTGGGCGCCGCCGGGCTGCACGAGCGCTGGGTGGCTGGTGAGTGCGGGATCGTTGACGGTGCCGGCGTCTGCCGGTCGTTTGAGCCTGCCGAGCACCTGTCGGTGAAGGAAGCGCGCCGGCTCGACCGGTTCTCGCAGTTCGCGCTCGTGGCGGCGGCCGAGGCCCTCTCGCAAGCCGGCTGGGCGGATGAGCTGCCGTACGACCCGCTTCGCATCGGCTGCGTCATCGCCACCGGGATCGGCGGCATCGACACCGTGGAGACGCAGCACGACGTGATGCGTCAGCGCGGCGCGAAGATGGTCTCGCCCCTGGGCATCCCGCAGTACATGCCGAACGCAGCCGCGGCCGCGGTCGCGATGAAGCACGGGATCCAGGGTCAGATGTACGGCGTTGTCTCGGCGTGCGCGAGCGGCGGCCACGCCATCGGCTCGGCGCTGCGGATGATCCAGTGCGGCGACGCTGATGCCGCCGTAGCCGGCGGCTCCGAGGCGACGCTGACGGAGTTCGGCTTCGCGTGCTTCAACTCGATGCAAGCACTCTCGCCTACGGGCATCTCGAGGCCGTTCGATCTGCGTCGCGACGGCTTCGTGATGGGCGAGGGTGCGGGCATGCTGGTGCTCGAGGACGCGGAGGCGGCGCGTGCCCGCGGCGCCACTGTGCTGGGCGAGGTAGCCGGGTACGGCTCGACCTCGGATGCCCACCATCTGACTGCGCCCGAGCCGAGCGGTGGCCCGGCCTCGCGAGCGATCGAGTTCGCGCTCGGCGACGCCGGCGTCAACCCGGACGGGCTCGACTACGTCAACGCTCACGGAACCTCGACCCAGCTCAACGACGCCGCCGAGACGCGTGCGCTCAAGCGCGCCCTGGGCGAGGAGCGGGCCAAGCAGATCCCGGTGTCCTCGACCAAATCGACGATCGGTCACCTGCTCGGCGCCGCCGGCGCGGTCGAGGCGGTGGCGACGGTACAGACCC
>JAFAZV010000377.1 GCA_019239445.1 Solirubrobacterales bacterium | reverse complement strand
GATCATGGCCTTCGACCCGCAGATCCTGTTCAACGACGGGCTCTACGACGTGTTCGACGTGACCCTGCCCGAGGGCTCGCTGCTCAACCCGCGTTTCCCCGCGCCGCTGTCCAATCGCCTGAACGTGCACACGCGCTTCTTCGACTGTCAGAGCGGCGCGCTGGGCCAGAAAGCCCCTGACCTGTCGATGGCCGCCGGGTACGGAACCAGCCCCGTGTTCGTGTTCTCCGGCACGGACCCGCAGGGACGCTACTTCCAGTTCGTCGAGCTGCTGTTCGGCGGCATCCCCGGCCGGCCGATCGGCGACGGGCTCGACGGCCACTCGTGGTGGCCGATGTTCCGAACCACGCCGGCCGAGTACACCGAGTCCTACTACCCGGTGGTGATCGAGCATTACATCCCGGTTCGCGATTCCGGCGGGGCCGGCCGCCACCGCGGTGGCACCGGAATCGAGAAGCTCTACCTGTTCACCGGGCCAGGCGAGTTCACCGTTCACGACGACCGCGCGCTGATCAGTCCCTGGGGCATCGGTGGTGGTCGCGCCGGCGGTCGCAGCGTCAAGCAGCTGATCCGCCGCGACGGCACGATCCTCGACCTGCCCTCCAAGGTTGACGCGTACCACGTCGAGGCCGGGGAGCGACTGGTGTTCCGCACCGCCGGTGCGGGCGGCTGGGGGGATCCCCTCGAGCGCCCGGCCGACGCGGTGCTGCGCGACGTGCGCCGCGACCTCGTCTCCGCAGAGGCGGCGCGGCGGGACTATGGAGTCGTCATTCGTGAGGACGCGATTGACGAACGTGCGACCGGCGAGCTCCGCGCGGTCCTGGCCGCCGAGCGCGGCGAGCCGGCGCAATTTGATTTCGGCGAGCTGCCGGTTGGATGAGAGGAGATAGACGATGGATGACAGCACCCGCAAGCTCTATGAGGACCGCGGCCTGGGTGGTCGCCAAGGCGCCGGGACGCGGCCGGCGCTGGTCGTCGTCGACCTGAACCGCGGCTTCACCGATCCCGAATCGCCGCTGTACTGCGACACCGACTCGGCGGTCGAGGCGACCGCGCGCCTGCTCGCCGCCGCGCGCGAGGCCCATCTCCCGATCGCCTTCACCACCATCCAGTACGACGAAGCCGGCAAGAAGGTGGCCAAGGCGTTCATCGACAAGGTGCCTTCGCTTTTGACGCTCGCCGCCGGCACCCGCTGGCCCGAGATCGACGAGCGCATCACGCCGCTCGCCGACGAGCCCGTGCTGCTCAAGCTGTTCGCCTCCGCGTTCTTCGGCACGCCGCTGTCGCCGATGCTCGCGGCCGCCCACTGCGACACCGTGATCATCACCGGCGCCTCGACGTCGGGCTGCGTCCGCGCCACCGCCGTCGACGGCATGCAGTACGGCTACCGCGTCGTCGTCCCGCGCGAGGCGGTGGCCGATCGCGCCCCCGGCCCACACGAGGCCAACCTGTTCGACATCGACGCCAAGTACGGAGACGTCGTCTCGGTTGACGAGACGCTCGAGCTCATCCGGCACGCCGAGTTCCTGAGCTCGGTGGCATGACCGTCTTCTACACCTCCCGCGTTCGGATCGAGCGGCTTGGCGGACCTCAACGCCTGGCCTACCTCCCGGCCGAGAACGACCCGGTCGAGTTCGGCGTCCACGACGAAGTGGCCGAGCACTACGGCGTGCGCCGTGAGCAGCACCCGCCCCATGCGACGACGCTCGACTACATCGTCGCCGCCACCGGCGGCTGACTGGCCGGCACTTTCGCCGGCGCGCTGGAGGCGCGCCACATCGAAGTCGATCCTGACACCTACGGGATCCAGGCGATCGGCGAGGTGGAGAAGGAGGACGGGGTCCTCGTGATCAAACGGATCGCCGTCCACTACCGCCTGCGCATCCCGGCCGAGAGCCACCCCGTTGCCGAACGCGTCCACGGCTTCCATGCGCGCTTCTGCCCAGTGGCACGCAGCCTTGAAGGCTCGATCGAGGTCAGCACTCACCTCGAGCTGGTGGCGGGCTAGTCGGTGGCGCGGGCTTGCGTTTTCGTGGCGGTGCGCTCGGCCGCATAGCGCCTTGAAGCCCGCCGCCCCCCGCGATCGCTGTAACGTTCGCCAGCGTCGGCGGATTCGGCCGCTTCCGAACACCACGTCGATTTTCTCGCCGCAGTGTTCGTGAGCGCCTGAGACGGCCGGCGCTGACGCACGCTACGGCGATCCCATCGCGACGTTTGCGCTCTTGAGTTCAGCTCGCTGCCGCTGAAACCACCGCCTCGCTCCCAGCGGCGGCAGCGCGCGCGTGGGACCGGCTGGCGCGGGAGGAGATGAGGAGTGCCGCGAGCAGCGCCCCGAGCAGCGCGAACCCGGCTCCAACCATGAACGCACGCTGAAAGCCTTGCGTCAACGCTGACGTGACGGTGTGGTGGCCGCTCGTCAGGAGTTCATGTGTCCGGCTGTTCGCAACCGTCGAGAGGAGGGCAAGCCCGAGCGCGCCACCAACCTGCTGGGCGGTGTTGACGAGACCCGAGGCAAGACCGGCCTCGTGTGGCCTGGTCCCGATCATCGCGCCGATCGTGACCGGAACGAACGACAGTCCAAGCCCGAACGCCGCCAGCAGCGATGGCCCGAGCAGGTTGCTCATGTAGGAGCCGCCGTACGCCGGGACTCGGGAGAACCACAGCAGCGCGCCGGCGATCAGGAGCAGCCCCGTGATCAGCACCGGCTTGAACCCGAGCCGGGTGACCGCAGCCGACGCGGCCCCGGCCGCGACGATGATCCCGACCGCGAGCGGGAGGTACGAGAAGCCCGCTTTGAGTGCCGAGTAGTGCAGTACCTGCTGCATGTACAGCGAGATGAAGAAGAACATCGAGAACAGCGACATCCCGATCAGAAGCGCGACCGTATTGGAGCCGCGGAGCGTTGGCAGCCTGAAGATCGAAAACGGCATCAGGGGCGCGCGCCGGCGCGACTCGAGCACGAGAAAGGTGCCGATGAGGACCACCGTTCCGGCCAGCCGGACGAGTGTCGTCGTCGAACCCCAGCCGACGTTGACGGCATCCACGAGCGCGTAGACGAGCAGCGCCAGCCCGGCCGTGACCGTCACCGCACCGGGTAGATCGAACGAGCGCGTGTCCGTCTGCGCACGGCTCTCCGGCAGCAACCGTGGTGCCAGCGACGCTGACGCCAACCCGATCGGCACGTTGACGAACAGCACCCAACGCCAGCTCAGGCCGGTCGTGAGGATCCCGCCCAGGAGCACGCCGGCAGCGCCGCCGGCCCCGGCGACGGCACCCCAGACGCCGAGCGCGCGGTTGCGCTCGGGCCCCTCGGAGAAGGTTGTGATGATGATCGACAACGCGGCCGGCGACACGATCGCGCCACCGAGCCCCTGCACGGCACGCGCGGCGATCAGCCATGCCTCGGACTGGGCAAGCCCTCCGGCGAGCGAAGCGCCCGAGAACAGGATCAGGCCGATCGTGAACATCCGGCGGCGTCCGAGCAGGTCAGCCAGGCGGCCGCCGAGCAGAAGGCAGCCGCCAAAAGTGAGCGTGTACGCGTTGACGACCCACGAGAGGTCGGCCTGCGAGAACTTCAGCGCCCGGCCGATCGATGGCATCGCCACGTTCACGATCGAGGCGTCGATGACCAGCACGAACTGCGTCATCGCCAGGAGCAGCAGCGCGAAGCTCTTCGCGCGCGGGGTGGTGAGCGTGTTGTTTTGCATGGCCCCAGCTATCTCGATAATTGCGGTCAGCTCACGTCCGCAATACTGAGCCGAGCACGGCCTATGCGGTCAGCTTCTGTCCTCGTTTCGTGCAAAGCTGCGGCCGATGGTTCAGACGTCAGCTCGGCTGCTCGCGTTGCTCTCGCTGCTCCAGCTCCGACGGGAATGGACCGGCCAGGAGCTTGCCGACCGGCTGGCTGTCGGCCCGCGTACGATCCGGCGCGACGTCGAGAAGCTTCGCTCGCTCGGATACCCGATCGAGGCCGCGCCAGGGGTGGCCGGCGGCTACCGGCTCGGAGCGGGAGGTGAGTTGCCGCCCCTGCTGCTCGAGGACAGCGAAGCGGTAGCGGTGGCGGTGGGACT
Organism: Solirubrobacterales bacterium; assembly: GCA_019239445.1. Classification (GTDB taxonomy): domain Bacteria; phylum Actinomycetota; class Thermoleophilia; order Solirubrobacterales; family Solirubrobacteraceae; genus Palsa-465. The sequence goes on along the minus strand of JAFAZV010000377.1, from coordinate 9,409 downwards.
GCGGACGGCCGCGGCGGCGTCGATCACGGGAATCGAGGAGACCTCGGTTCGAGCCCTGGCAAAGCTCGAGCAGGTCCTGCCTGACCGCCTGCGCCGCCGGGTCAGTGCGCTGGCCGGGGCGACCTCAACATTCGCCGTCGAGGGCCCCTCGATCGACTCCGAGCTCCTGGCGAGCATCGCCGGCGCGTGCCGTGACGGCGTACGCGTTCGCTTCTCATACACGACGCGGGACGCGCGGGCGGCGAAGCGCAACGCTGAGCCCAACGCCGTGGTTCATACCGGCTACCGCTGGTACCTCGTGGCCTACGACCTCGACCGCGACGACTGGCGGACGTTCCGCATCGACCGGATCAACGGGAGAGTCCAGGTCGGTCCCAGGGCGTCCCGGCGTACGGTGCCGGGCGGCGACCCGGCAGCGTACGTGCAGCAGCGGCTGCGCGCCGACCGAGCCGGTGAAACCGAAGCCGCTCCAGGGCGAATCCGTCTCCACGCCCCCGCCGAGGTTATGCGCAGGCGGATCCCGGCCCGACATGCCACCGTCGAGCCGGACGGCGCAGACACCTGCATCATGACCACGCGCGGCCCGTGGTCGCACAGTGCGCTCGTGTGGACCGCGCTGCTCGGCGAGCCACTCGAGGTGCTCGGACCGCCCGAGCTGGTGCAGGCCGCGCGCGGGCTGGCCACACGACTGAGGGCGGCTGGCGGGGAGCCCGCAACCGGGGTCGACCTGGGACGATGAATCCCGCCGAGCTTCGCGGTCACTGCTTGTCCTATCCAGGCGCCGAGGAAACGTTTCCGTTCGGCCCCAAAACCTCGGTCTTCAAGGTCGCCGGCAAGATGTTCGCCCTCTCGCAGCTCAGCGCCGATGAGCTCCGGGTCAGCCTCAAGTGTGAGTCCGGCCTCGCCGCCCAGCTACGCGAGGCTCACGCGGACGTGACCCCTGGATACCACCTCAATAAGCGGCACTGGAACACCGTCATCGTCAACGGCTCCCTGCCCGAGCAGATGATCAAGGACATGATCGAGGACTCCTACGACCTCGTCGTCAGCAAGCTACCCACGTCGTCGCGTCACGAGCTCGGGTGGCCGGCGGGCGAGCGCCGGGCCTAGCTCATCACGCTCAGGGACGCGCGGCCCCCCGGGCGGTCGACCCGGACTATCCCGCGCCGGCATGCCGGCGGAAGAACTCCCCCACCACCCGCGCGTGCTCCGCCGAGTTGTCGAAGATCGTGGAGTGGTTGGAGCCTTTGATGACGGCGGTCTCGCCTTCGGGCAGGTGATCGGCGATCCACTGCTGACCGGCGCCCTCGGGACCCTGGTCCCACGGCGTCATCACGTCCTCGTCACCGCCGACCACGATCGCCGGGACGGTTATCTTCGTCACCCACTCGCGGTTGTCCATCGCGTTCATCGCTTCGCAGGCGGCGATCATCACGTGCGGTTCGTTGGAGTCGCGCAGGATCTGCTGGATCGTGTCCACGCCGGCCTGACCCTCGGATGTCTCCATGTAGGCCTTCGACAAGCACTGCCAGGAGATGAGCTCGGCCAGGATGCGGCTGCCGACGCCTTCGAGCTTGATCAGGTCGATCCAGTTCTTGAACACCAGGCGCCCGGAGAAACCGAGCTTGGCCGCGGCGCAGTTGATCACGACTGACTGGATCCGGTCGGGGTACTTGCCCGCCATCACGGTGGCGACCATGCCGCCCATCGACGTGCCGTGCACGTGCGCCTTGCCGATGCCCAGCGCGTCGAGCAGGCCGACGGCGTCGTCTGCCCAGACCTCGAGGTCGTAGTGCTGCTCGGGCTTCTCGGACTTGCCGTAGCCGCGCTGGTCGTAGTCGATGCAGCGAAACTCCTGACTGAGCAGCGGCGTCACGGGGACGAAATTGAAGTGCCCGAACCCGGCGCCGTGGATCTGCAGCACCGGTTCGCCCTCGCCGCTGATCTCGTACCACAGACGCGCGCCGTTGACGTCGATGTAGTCGTCCGCCATCCCACTCCTCTCAAGTTCGCGTGGCAGGTATCAGTATATGTCAGACATCACTACGTCCGCGCGATGATTGACACTGCTCTGGTGAGCAGATAGAAAGAGGTAAGTCCGACTTTTCGAGGAAGGCGCTCATGACATTGCCGCTGGCGGACGTGCGGATCATCGCGGTAGAGCAGTACGGAGCGGGTCCATGGGGCTCGTTGCAGCTCGCCGATCTTGGCGCCGAGGTGATCAAGATCGAAGACCCGCAGTCAGGGGGTGACGTCGGCCGGTACGTCCCGCCCTACCAGGAGGGCGAGGACTCACTGTTCTTCGAGACCTTCAATCGCAACAAGAAGAGCGTCTCACTCGATCTGCGTGCGCCGCGAGGGCGCGAGGTGCTCGAGGCGCTGGTGGCGAACGCCGACGCCGTCTACTCGAACCTGCGCGGCGACCAGCCGCGCAAGCTGCGACTCACCTACGAGGACCTGAAGACGGTCAATCCTCGTGTCGTCTGCTGCTCGCTGTCGGGCTTCGGCATGAGCGGACCGCGCAGTGCCGAGGCCGGCTACGACTACATCATGCAGGGCATGGCGGGCTGGATGAGCCTAACCGGAGATCCCGACTCGCCACCGACCAAGAGCGGCCTGTCTCTGGTCGACCTGGCCGGCGGTTACGTGGCGGCGATCGCATTGCTCAGCGGCCTCTGGCGCGCGCGCCGCGACGGCGTGGGCTGCGACTGTGACATCTCGCTCTACGAGACGGCGCTTCACGAGCTCATGTACGTAGGTACTTGGACTGCCACGGCTGGATACGTACCCAAGCGCATGGCCGAGTCAGCGCACCCGTCGATCGTGCCGTTTCAGGCCTTCCAGACCGCCGACGGATGGATCACCGTCGCCTGCGCCAAGCAGAAGTTCTGGGAGCTGCTGTGTCAAGCGCTCGGGCGCGAGGAGCTGATCGCCGACCCGCGCTTCGCCGGCTTCGCCGAGCGCAACCGGAACCGCGACGAGCTGCTGCCGATCCTCCGCGACGCATTTCGCCGGCGCACGACCGAAGAGTCCGTCGCCTTGCTCTCGCAGGCCGGCGTTCCCCACGGCCCGGTGTACGAGGTTGCCGAGGCGCTCGAGGATCCCCAGGCGCAGGCGCGTGAGGCGATCGTCGAGATCGAGCACCCGGCGCTCGGCACCGTGCGCCAGGCCGCCTCGCCCCTGCGTCTCAGCGGAGACCCGAACCCGCTGGCGCGAGCCCCGCGGCGCGGAGAGCACAGCGACACGGTCCTGCAAGAAGTGTGCGGCTACTCCGAGGAGGAGATCGCCTCATTGCGCGCCGACGGGACCTTCGGCACGCCTACCGCGACGGATCCCGCAGGTGCCAGTCGGTGACCTGCTGGTAGGCGTGCGCCGCCTGTAGCACCGTCGCCTCGGCTAACGGCCGGCCAATCAGCTGCATCCCGACCGGCAAGCCATCGACGAAGCCGCAAGGCAGCGCCATGACCGGCATGCGCGCCAGGACCCAGAGGGAGATCGAGCGCGTAAGCGCCACCGTCGTCTCCAACGGATCGCTCTCATCGATGAGCGGCGCCGGGATCCCGCACGCCGGCGCCAGCAGGAGGTCGCGTCCGGCCAGAGTCTCGAGCACCCGCCGGCGCCAGATCCGCTGCCGTTGACGAGCACCGCCGTAACGCGGGCCGCCGATGGCGGCGCCGCGCTCGAGCCGCGTGCGCACATCGGGGGCGAACATGTCGGGATCCTCGTTCAGCCGTTCGCGGTGAAACCATGCCGCCTCGGCCAGCAGCAGCTCCGCGGTCACCTCGAACGCCTCGGCATGGCCCTCGAGCTCGACCTCCTCCACCACCGCACCCGCTCGCTCGAGCGCCGCCCCGGCCGAGCGAACCGTATCGGCCACGGCCGCCGCAGGGTAGTCGAGCCACCAGCCTGACAGCAGCCCGATCCGCAGCCTCTCCGCGCCCCGGTCCAGCGCCTCAACGTAGTCATCGACGGGCGCCTGGATGGACGCCGGATCCTCCGCGTCGTAGCCGGCGATCACGGCCAGGACCTCGGCCACGTCAGCCGCGCGCCGCGCCATCGGGCAGATCGCGTCGAAGGTCCACGCTACCGGCACGCTGCCGCGATTACTCACGCGTCCGCCGGAAGGACGCAGGCCGCAGACGCCATTCAGCGCGGCCGGCACGCGCGCCGAGCCGCCTGTGTCGGTGCCGAGCGTGACCAGCGCCATGCCGGAGGCGGCCGCGACCCCCGATCCCGACGATGAGCCCCCGGCGATGCGAGCGGGGTCCCAGGCGTTGCGGCAGGGGCCGAAGTGGACGTTGTGGCCGGTGGCGCCGATCGCCCACTCGGACATGTGCAGCTTGCCCAGCAAGATCGCGCCGGCCTCGCGCAACCGGGCGGTCACGGGCGCGTCAGCACGCGGAACGCCGCGGGCCAGGTGACGGGTCCCGGCGGTGATCGGCATCCCCGCCACCTCGATGTTGTCCTTCACCGCCACGGGGATGCCGGCCAGCCGCCCCAGCGGCTCGCCTCGCCCCGCCGCCTCCTCCACGCGCCGCGCGTCGCAGAGTGCCGCGTCCTGCGCTACATGCCGGAAGGCGTTGAGGCGATTGTCAATCTGAGCGAGGCAGGCCTCCGTCAAGTCCACCGGCGAAAGCTCGCCGGCCTTGATCTGCTCGCGCGCCCGAGCAATCGACGCGCCGATGACGTCAGAGCCCGAAAGCGCGGTTTCCTGCCTCCGAGACGGGACTCGCCGACGGGAGCAGCTTGCCCTCGTCACGAGCGAAGACGGTGTTCAACGAGGCGCGGGCGCCATCGCGCGAGGCCCGCAGCTCAGAGCGCCGGCGCTCGGTCGCCTCGGTGTCGATCTCGAGGCTCTTTTCGTCGGTGAAGACGACGCCATAGGCGTCGCGCGCGAGGTCGATCGTGGTGAAGTCATCGAGCACGTCCTCGCGCACGCGGGCAGGGTCGCGCTCCAATGGATCGCCGTAGCCGCCGCCGTTGGGCTCGCGGAACTCGATGTACTCGCCGGCCTTGAACTCGATCCCCGTGACCTTGGCCTCGAGGTATTCCTGCCGCGCGGTGCCCGGGTTCTTGTACGTCGAGGCGGTCATCCCGTCCCAGCCGCCGAACACGCCGCGCGGCGGGTCGTACTGGCGATCGCCCTCGCACGAATAGGTGCCGTCGACGAGGAACCGGTTGCGCCGGATGATGCCGAGCCCGCCTCGCCACTGTCCCGGTGCTGCCGGCTCAGGCCGGAGCTCATACTGGTCGCAGCGCATCGGGAAGCGCAGGTCGAGCTCCTCGATCGGGTTGTTGCGCGTGTTCGCCATCAGGTTGTCGACCGAATCCATCGCGTCCTTGCCGTAGCGCCCGCCGTAGGCACCTTCGTTTACCTCGAGATACAGCCAGTACTCGCCGCTCTCGGGTACGAACCCGGAATACGAGCAGAAGTGGATCCCGGCCGAGTTCCCGGCCGTCACCTGCTGCGGGAGCTGCTCGGCCAAGGCAAGAAGCGTGTTGTCGACCACGCGCTGGACCTGGCAGAAGCGTGAGAAGCAGGCGCGCGGGAAGTTGGGGTTGAAGATCGTCCCCTTGGGCGCGATCACCTCCACGGGCCGGAACACGCCGTCGTTCTGGGGGACGTGCTCGGGGAACGTCAGCTCGTCGAGCAGCAGCGTGCGGACGGCGTAATAGGCCCCCACCAGCAGCGAGCCTTCGAACGGCACGTTGAAACCGGTTGGCACCTCGGCTTCCGAACCGGTCAGGTCGATGGTTATCCCGTCGCCTTCGACGACCACCTTGGTCTCGACGCGCAGGCGCCGACCCCGGTTGCGCGCGTCGTCGTCCAGCCACGCCGTCGGCGCGACGTACTCGCCGTCCGGGATCTTCGCGATCTGCTCGCGCAGCATCCGCTCGGAGTAGTCCATCCAGCCGTACGCCGCGCTCATCACGGTCTCGACGCCGTAGCGCTGGATCAGCCGCAGGAAGCGATCGCGGCCGAGCTGGCAGGCGGCCATCATCGCGTTCATGTCGCCGCGGTTCATCGTCTCCGTGCGGACGTTGTCGAACATCATCCGGTCGACGTCGAGGTTGAGCTCGCCCTCGCGATACCAGCGCAGCCCGTTGTAGAGCTTGGCCTCGGCGTAGACGTCGAACGCGTCGGCGTTGATGCCGGGAAACGATCCACCGACGTCGAGCACGTGGGCCGTCACCGCCGCGAACCCGAGCAGCTCGCCTTCCCAGAAGATCGGCACCGCCACCGCCACGTCCGGACTGTGCGAGGCACCCAGGAACGGGTGGTTGTGGACGATCACGTCCCGGTCGTGGATGTCGCCGTCGAGCCGGTCGAGAAAGCCGCGGATGTACCACGGCAGCGAACCGATGTGCATCGGCGTCGAGTCGGACTCGCACAGCTCGCGTCCATGGGCATCGAAGATCCCGGCGCCGAGGTCCTCGGACTCGCGGATGATCGATGAGTAGGACATGCGGAACAGGACCCCCGCCATCTCCTTGGCGATGGCGTGGAAGGCGCCGCCGAGCACCCGCATCGTGATCGGATCGACGTCGACGCGCGTACGCGTGGGGGGACCGGGCGAGCGGCCGACCTCATAGGTGACGAGCGACATGGGCTGCTTCTCCTTCCTCGATGCCGTCTAGGAACCGGCTGCGACGCCGGCCGCGCCAACCGTTGCCGAGCGGGCGGCTTGTTCGATCCAGATCAAGATGTTTCCGTAGCGATCGATCTCGGCCGTCAATCCGGGCGGAACGATCGTCGTGGTGTCGTACTGGTTGATCACCGCCGGACCCTCGATCTGGTTCCCGGCCGCCAGCGCTTCACGCGCGTAGAACTTGGTGGGGAGCTCGCGCAGCTCACCGTCGACTCGGAACCAGGCCTCGCGCTCGTGGCGGAGCGCCGCCGCCGGCGACTCGCCACCGTGTGGCGCCTCGGGCATCTCGAGCGGCGGGATGAGCCCGATGCCGCGGACGCGGATGTTCGGGATCTCGATGTCCGACTCCTCGAAGCGCCGGGAGTACTCGCGCTCGTGGGCGTCATGGAAGTCTGCCGCGAGCTTGGCCGTCCAGCGCTCGTCGATCGCGCCTGATCCCGCTTCGACGCGCAGCTCGTAGCCTTGCCCTAAGTAGCGGCAATCGGCCACCCGCTGAATCACCCAGCGGTCCTCGGGGATCCCGTCCGCTTGCAGCTGGCCACGCGCCTGCTCCTCGAGCTCGGCGAAGCGGGCTTGCAGCTCCTCGCTGTTGAGCGCTGACATCCGCTGATAAGTGGTGGTGACGTACTCGTAGACGGAGTCGGTGACCAGCAGCCCGAGCGCCGCGGTGACGCCGGGATACTCCGGCACGATGACGGCCGGCGTGCCGACCTCGGCGGCGATGCTGGCGGCGAACATCGGGCCCGCGCCTCCCTCCGCGACGAGCGCGAAATCGCGCGGGTCGAAGCCCTTGCGCACCGAGTTCTCCTCAATCGAGTCGACCATCGAGTGGCTGGCGATCTGAATCGCTCCCATCGACGCTTCCTCGACGGTCATCCCAAGCTCGCGGGCCATCGGCTCGAACGCCTGCCGGGCCAGCGCAGGCTCAAGCCCCATGGTTCCACCGAGGAAGTCCTGCGGCTGCAGCCAGCCGAGGTTGACCATCGCGTCGGTCGCCGTCGGCTCGCTGCCACCGCGCCCGTACGCCGCCGGCCCGGGGACGGCGCCGGCCGAGCGGGGGCCGGAGCGGAAGCTGCCTCCAGCGTCGACGTAGGCGATCGAGCCTCCGCCGGCGCCGATCGTGTCGACATCGACCATCGGGATCATGGCCTGATAGGGACCGACCCGCGTGTCCAGCAGGTGCTTCATCCGCAGCTTGCCGCCCTGCGAGAGGCCGATGTCGGCCGAGGTCCCGCCGACGTCGAGCGTGATGACGTTTTCAAATCCGGCTTGGCGACCCACCCAGATGCCACCGACGACGCCCGCTACCGGACCTGACATCAGCAGGTTGACCGGCCGCTGGACCGCGCCCTCCGCGGTGACCACGCCACTCGCCGACGTCATCAGATGGAGCCCCGTGCGCACGCCGAGACCGGTTAGCTCATCCTGGAGACGGCGGACGTAGCCGGCCACCCGCGGGCCCACGAACGCGTTCAGCGCGACGGTGGAGAAGCGCTCGTATTCGCGGTACTGCGGCAGGACCTCGGAGGACACCGAGAGGAACGCGTCCGGGAACTCCTCCCGCACGATCTCCGCCACTCGCTGCTCGTGTTCGGCGTTGAGGAAGGAGAACAGGAAGCAGACCGCGACCGCCTCCACGCCCAGCTCCTTCAGCCGCCGGACCTGCGCTCGCGCCTGCGCCTCGTCCAGCGCTACCAGCACCTCGCCCTCGGCCGTGATCCGTTCTGGAACCGTCAGGCGATAGCGACGGCGAACGAGCGGATAGCGCTGCCACGGGAGATCTTGGTAATTAGAGAAGTTCATCGGCTTCTTGTGGCGCGCGATGTGGAGGATGTCTCGATAGCCCTGAGTCGTGATCATTCCAACCGTCGCGCCGTTGTGCTCGATCACGATGTTGGTGGCGATCGTCGTACCGTGGAAGACCTGATCGAGGTCTGCGGGCGTGACTTCCGCGTCGGCGGTCAGCTCCTTGATCCCTTGCACGGTTCCGCGCGAGGGATCATCAGGCGTGGACGCCAGCTTGTGGATGAGGATCTTTCCGGCTTCGTCGTCCACGTAGATCAGGTCGGTGAACGTGCCGCCGACGTCCACTCCGAGGCGTTTCATGGCGTACTCCAGACTGACGGTTTCACGGACGCAGGAGAATCTTTCCGAAAAAGTCGCGGCTCTCGAGCAGCTCGAACGCGTCGCGCACCTCCGGGAGCGGGAAGGTCTCGGCCACCAGCGGCTTGAGCAGGCCGCGCTCGGCGAAGCCGAGCACCTTGTCGAGCTCTTCGCGCTCGTAGACGAACGACCCGATGATTCGGTGCTGGGCGCGGAAGAACGGGATGATGTCGAACGGCACGACTTCGCCGGCGTGGGCGCCACAGGTGACCATCCGCCCGTTCTGCGCCAATGACTCGAGCGCGTTTTGGAACAGCTCGCCGCCGACGTGCTCGAACACCAGGTCGGCGCCGCGACCGCCGGTGATCTCCATGACTCGCGCCGGAACGTCTTCGGAGGTGTAGTCGATGCCGACGTCCATCCCGTTGTTGGTCGCCTGCTTCAGCTTCTCGGCGGAGCTCGAGGTGCCGATCACGTACGCGCCGGCGAGGTGCGCCAGCTGCACGGCGGCCGAGCCGATCCCGCTCGAGACCGAGTTGATCAGCACGGTCTCGCCGATGCGCAGCTCCCCGCGGCCGAACAGCATGTGCCACGCGGTGCCGAAGGCGATCTGCAGCGCGCCGGCCTGCTCGTCCGAGATGCTCTCCGGGACGCGC
>JAFAZV010000358.1 GCA_019239445.1 Solirubrobacterales bacterium | reverse complement strand
CTCGCGCAGCGCTGCTGCGCCACACCTCCTGCGTCCTCGGCATGCATCCGCCAGTCGCGTCTCTCGGTGCGTCCGTATTTACGGCGGGAAGCACTAAGCCGCGACCGACCACAGCCGCCAGGTTCCGGGGACGCCCTTGAGCTCGCGTTCGCCGCGATCCGCGAAGCGAATCCCGGAGCCGACGACGAGATCCTTCACGGTTCCTGACACGAGCACCTCCCCCGGCTCCGCGTAGGCACCGACGCGGGCGCCGATGTGAACCGCGATGCCTCCGACGTCGTCGCCGATGACCTCGACCTCGCCGGTGTGCAGCCCGGTCCGCACTTCGAGCCCGAACCCCTCGCGGGCGGCGTCGTGGATCGCGCTGGCGGCGCGGATCGCCCGCGCCGGACCGTCGAAGGTGGCGAGAAATCCGTCGCCCAACGTCTTCACCGGCCGGCCGCGGAATCGCACGAGCTCGCGCACGACCACGCCCTCCAGCCCCACCAGGACATCCCGCCAGCGCTGGTCCCCGAGCGCGGCAGCGCGCCGGGTCGAGTCGACGATGTCGGAGAACATGACCGTGGCCAGCACCCGGTCGACGTCGGACGTCTGGCGCTCACCGGTTAGGAACTCCTCGATCTCGTCGAGCAGCGTCTCGCTGTCGGACCCGAACGACAGCACCTCGTTGCCCGGCAGCTCGACGAGGCGCGCGCCCGGGATATGTGCTTGCAGGTAGCGCGAATGGCGGATATCGGCAAACCGGTCGCCGGTCCGGTGGAGCACCAGGGTCGGCACCTGGATCGTCGGCAGCACCGCCCGGACATCGACCTGCGCCGTCATCATCATTAGCTTGGCCGCTGTGCCCGGGCTCGCCGCCAGCCGCTCCAGTCGTGCAAACCAGTCGCGCAGCCGCGGGTCGCTCGCCGACTCCGGCGCCAGCGCGTCGAGCCGCGAGCCGTCGCCCCACGGACGCCGGATCGCCTCCTCGCGCTCCTCGTCGCGCAGCGCCCAGTCGTAGTCGGGCGCCCACGCCATGCGCGGCATCGCCGCGTAAAGGATCAAAGCGCTTGTGCGCTCGGGATGAGTCGCAGCAAACAGGGCCGCCATCGCGCCTCCCTCGAGCTGCGCGTAGACCGCCGCTTGACGAGAGCCAACGGCGTCCATCACGGCCACGACATCGTCCATCTGCTCCTCGAGCGTCGGGGCTCGGGTGACCGGGTCCGATAAGCCCGAACCGCGGCGATCGAACAGGATCAGCCGGCTGAAGGAAGCGAGCCGATTGAAGTACCGCGCCACGATCGGCTCCTCCCAGTAATGCTCGACCTGGGAGATCCAGGTCGGCACATAGATGAGGTCGAGCGGCCCAGCGCCAACGGCCTGATACGCGATGTGAAACTCGCCACTGCGCGCATATCTGGTCTCCGGCCCCATCGCCGCGAGCAGCGTACTGGGACGCCGCCGCGCGCTCGGCAACCCTGCGGTAGCGTCCATCCCGTGGACTTCACGCTGAACGACGAGCAGCGACTGATTCGACAGACGGCGCGCGAGTTCACCGACAACGAGATCGTGGAGCGCGCGCGGGACAACGACCGCGATGAGCGCTTCGACGTCGAGCTGGTTGGCAAGATCGCCGATCAGGGCTACCTAGGCGCGATCGTTCCGCGCGAGTACGGCGGCGCAGGGCTGGACTATTTGACTTACGGCCTCGTGGTCGAGGAGATCGGCCGCGGCGACTCGGCAATGCGCACAGTGATCTCCGTGCAGACCTCGCTCGTCTGCGCGGCAATCCTGCGCTGGGGCACCGAGGAGCAAAAGCAGCGCTACCTGCCCAACCTCTGCACGGGCGAATGGCTCGGCTGCTTCGGCCTGACCGAACCGGACACCGGCTCAGACGCCGCCAACCAGCGCACCCGCGCCCGACGCACCGGCGCCGGCTGGGTCATCAACGGCGCCAAGATGTGGATCTCGCTCGGCAACCACGCCAAGGTCGCGCTGATCTTCGCCCAGACCGATCCCGAGCAGGCGCATCGCGGACTCGCCTGCTTTCTCGTCGACACCGATCAGCCCGGGTTTCAACCTCAACCCATCCACCACAAGATGGGGCTGCGCGCCTCGGACACGGCGGCAATCTCCCTGGACGACGTCGAGGTCGCTCCCGACGCGATGCTTGGAGCCGTCGGCGACGGCTTCAAAGTCGCCATGAGCGCGCTCGACTCAGGCCGCTACAGCGTGGCCGCCGGGTGCGTCGGGATCTGCCAAGGCTGCGTCGAGGCTTCAGTCGATTACGCCAAGGAACGCGAGCAGTTCGGCCGCCCCATCGCGAGCTTCCAGCTCGTCCAGGGGATGCTCGCCGACATGAAGGTGCAAACCGACGCCGCGCGCATGCTCGTGTGGCGCGCCGGCTGGCTCAAGGACACGGGAGCACCCAACACGACGGAGACCTCGATCGCCAAGCTCTACGCGACCGAGGCCGCGGTTCACTGCGCGAACACCGCGATCCAGGTCCATGGTGGATCGGGGTACGTCGACGACCATCCCGTCGAGCGGTACTTCCGCGACGTCCGCGTGACGACGCTCTACGAGGGTACGTCGCAGATCCAGAAGCTGATCATCGGCCGGGCGCTGACGGGCATAAACGCGCTCGTCCCCACGTAGGCGCGCGCGCCGTGAGCGCTCCTGAGACGATCGGCGTGATTGGCGCCGGCACGATGGGCGCCGGGATCGCGCAGCTGGCCTGCCTGACCGGCGCCAAGACCATGCTCCACGATCCCGTCGCGGAGGCGCTGGCGCGCGGGGCCGAGTCGATCGAGAAGCGATTCGAGCACGAAGCGCAGCGCGGGCGGCTAGGCGAAGCGCAGGCACGCGACGCCGCGGCACGCCTGCATCCGGTGAGGTCGCTTGGCGACCTAGCCGAATGCCGCCTCGTGATCGAGGCCGCGCCCGAGTCGCTCGAGCTCAAGCGCGAGCTGTTCGGGCGCCTGTCAGGAGAGGTGCTGAGCGCCGACGCGGTCCTCGCCACGAACACGTCCTCGCTGCTGGTTACGGCGATCGCCGCCGGAACCCAGCGCCCCGAGCGTGTCGTCGGCATGCATTTCTTCAACCCGGCGCCGGTGATGCGCCTGGTCGAAGTCATCGCCGGCGAGCAGTCGGCCGAGTGGGCGCTGGCACTGGCTCGCGCCACCGGCGAAGCCATGGACAGGCACGTCATCGTCGCCGCCGATGGCCCCGGGTTTCTCGTCAACCGCTGCAACCGGCCCTTCGGCCTCGAAGCGCTGCGTTTGCTCCAGGAGCGCGTGGCGCCGGTAGAGCAAATCGACCGGATCTGCCGCCTCGGCGCCGGCTTCAGGATGGGCCCGTTCGAGCTGATGGACCTGGTCGGGATCGACGTGGGGCTCGAGGTATCGCGCTCGTTCTACGAGCAGAGCTTCGGCGAACCGCGGTGGCGGCCTTCGCCGATCGCGGTGCGGATGGTCGCCGCCGGGCGTCTCGGACGCAAATCCGGCCGCGGCTACTACGACTACGCGGGTGGCGAGCACCGGCCGGCCGACCCGGAACCGCCGCGCGCCGGCGGCGGGGACGGCATCGTGGTCGTCGCGGGGGAATCGGCGCTGGCAGCCGAGCTTCGCGAAGCCGCGGCCACAGCCGGATGGGAGGTCGCCGAGCCGCTCGAGGCGGGCGGACGCGAGCCACCGTTCCTGATCCTCGACCTCACGCTGGACGGTGAAGACCCGCAAGCGCCGCTGCAGGGCGCTCCGCAGGCGATCTGCTGCGCGTCGGGCTCGCTCGCGGCGCTCGACCCCGGCGGCGCCGCGGTTGGCTTTCACGCCCTGCCGCCGCTCGCGTCGGCCCGGATTGTCGAGCTCTGTCGCGGACGCGACACCTCAGCCGCGGCGGCTGCGGCGGCCGAGCGTTTCTTCACCACGATCGGCAAGGCTCCGGAATGGGTGGCGGATGCGCCCGGGATGGTGCTCGGCCGAATCGTCTGCCAAGTGATCAACGAAGCGGCGTTCGCGCTCGGCGAAGGCGTAGGCAGCGCCGAGGACATAGACGCGGGAATGGTCCACGGCCTCAACTACCCCAGAGGGATCCTCGCGTGGGCGGATGCCATCGGACTCGACCATGTACTCGCCGTGCTGCTGGCGATGGCCGAGGAGCGCCGCGACGAGCGTTATCGGCCCGCTCCCACGCTGCACGGCCTGGCGCTCTCAGGCCGGCTCGGGCACCAGACCGGCGCTGGCTTCTTCAACTACGACGACTCAGGCATGATCTGAGTCACGATGCGAGCCGTCACGTTCCAAGCCCCCCGCGAGCTGCGCCTCCAGGAGCGTCCCTCGCCTCAGCTCGAGAGTCGGGCCGATGCGATCGTCCGGATTGATGCGAGCGGAATCTGCGGCTCAGATCTGCACATCTACCACGGCCGGGTGAAGATCGAGGCCGGGTTCACGATCGGGCACGAGTTCGTGGGCACAGTCACTGCCGCCGGCGATGACGTCACCCGGGTTGCGGTCGGCGACCGCGTGCTGGGCTGCTACCACTCCGCCTGCGGCACGTGCTTCTTCTGCCTGCGCGGCGCCTATCACAAGTGCGACCGCATGCGCGTGTTCGGCCACGGCCAGCTGCTCGGGGGCCTGCCCGGGACGCAGGCCGAGGAGGCGCTCGTGCCGATGGCCAACATGACCCTGCGGCGCGTTCCGGCCGGTGTCTCCGACGACGTCGCGCTGTTCGCCGGCGACGTGATGGGGACGGGGTACCACGCGGTCGCGGAAGGCGGGGTTCGGCCCGGCGACAGCGTCGCCGTACTCGGTCTGGGACCCGTCGGGCTCTGCGCGGCGCAGATCGCCGTCGCCGCCGGCGCCTCGCCGGTCGTGGCGATCGACTCCGTCGCCGATCGCCTAGAAGTCGCTCGGAGCTTCGGGGCCGTCCCGGTCCACCTCACCGAGGACAGCCCACGGGAGCTGATTCGCGCCGCCACCGGTGGCCGCGGCGTGGACACGGCAATCGACGCGGTCGGTCATCCTGAAGCACTCGATCTGGCCATCCGCCTGGCACGCAAGGCCGGCACGGTGGTGGCGATCGGGGTCTATGCGGAACCCTGCCAGGTCCACATGGGCCTCGTGTGGATCAAGGCGCTGACGATCAAGAGCGGGCACGCCAACGTGATCGGTCATGTCGATCGGGTGCTGTCGATGCTCGAGGCCGGGGCGCTCGACCCGACGCCGCTCGTGACGCATCACATGCCTCTGGAGGACGCGCCCGAGGCCTACGCGGTGTATGACCGCCGCGAGGCGCTCAAGATCGTGCTCCGGCCGTAGGCGCCGTACTCAGGAGGCGGCGGCGCTGGCGACGTCCCCTGAGCTCGCGATGGCGTGCTCGGGCCTTTCGATCGGAAGCGGCGTATCGCGCAGATACCACTCGGCGTCGAGCGCCGCCTGGCATCCTGAGCCCGCCGCTGTGATCGCCTGCCGGTAGGTGTGGTCGACGAGGTCGCCGGCGGCGAAGACGCCAGGCACGTTCGTCAGCGTCGAGCGCCCCTGGGTCAGCACGTAGCCGGCCGGATCGGTTTCGACCTGGCCCACGACCAGCTGCGACTGGGGCTCGTGCCCGACCGCGATGAAGGCGCCGGCGATCTCCAGCTCAAGCTCGCCGGCGTCGCTGGTGTTGCGCAGCCGGGCCAGGCTCAGGCTGCCGTCGGTGCCGGGGGCGAACTCCTCGACCACGTATGGCGTGACCCAGTCGATGTTGGGGATCTCCCGGGCGCGCTCGAGCATGATCTTCGAGGCGCGGAAGTCGTCGCGACGATGGACGATCGCGACCCGTGAGGCGAACTTGGACAGGAACATCGCCTCCTCCATCGCCGAGTCGCCGCCGCCGACGATGATCGTGGGCGCGTCGCGGAAGAAGGCCGCATCGCATGTTGCGCAGTAGCTCACGCCGCGGCCGGACAGCTCCGCCTCGCCGGCCACGCCCAGCTTGCGGTGCTGCGCTCCCATGGCGAGGATGACCGTGCGCGCGACGTGAAGCTCGTCGCCGACCCATACCTTGTGCAGTCCGGCATCCGGCGAGAGCTCGAGGCGCGTCGCGTCGTCGGTCTCGAGACGGGCGCCGAAGCGTTCGGCCTGGTCGCGGAAACGCTGCATCATCTCGGGGCCCATGATCCCCTCGGGGAAGCCGGGGAAATTCTCGACATCGGTCGTCTGCTGGAGCAGGCCACCCCAGGCGAAGCCCTCGATGACCAACGGTTCGAGGTTCGCCCGCGCGGTGTAGAGCGCGGCGGTGTAGCCGGCCGGGCCGCTACCGACGATGATCACATTTTCGATTCGCTCACTCACTTCATTAAGTATAGCTAGGCGCCTCGGCGGTGCGCCACCGCTGTACCGTGCGCCGTAGCTGCAGGTAGGCGATCCCACCCGGAATCGTAGGCAGCCAGAACGCGATTGCACGGTACGCGAGCACCGAAACGACCGACAGCTCGACGGGAACGCCAAAGGCCGAGAAGGCGCCGATCATGCCGCCGTCGACCCCACCGATCCCGCCCGGAAGTGGCAGCGTGTTGGCGAGCATGCCGACGAAGTACGCCATCACTATCACGGCCTGTGGCGGCGCTTCCCCGAAAGCGTGAAAACAAGCCCACAAGACGGCGATGTCGAATCCCCACCACGCGATCGCCCCGAGCAGGTACGGGTCGCGCGAGCGCACAAGCGAGAGCGCCGTCCGCACGCCGGTCGCCGCCGTAGCCGGAACCAACGCGAGGCGAGCGGCGAGCGTCGCGATCCGACCCCCGCCGCTCGTCCACCGCGCCACCAGTCGCTCGAAATCTCCGGGCAGCGCTGAGACGGCCAGGAACAGCCCTATCAGCGCTGCGCCGAAGAGCGCCGGTATCACAGTGATCGCGAACGGTGCCGGACCCGGGAGGATGCCGAGATACAGGCCCAAGCCGACGAGCAGCAGCGCCCCCATGTAAACCGCGTAGAGGAGCGCCATGAACGCCACCATCCGGGACCCCACGACGCGCGCAGGCATGCCGGAGCGCCTCAGCGCCCAGGCCGTCAGAGCGATCCCGCCGGCTCCGGCTGACGCGATCAGTCGCGTCGCGGCGAGCCCGGCCATCGTGATCTGGTAGCTCTCGCGCCAGCCGATCTGCGACTCGCCGCGGACGAACACGGCGCGGAACAGCGCGACGTAGCCTCCGAACGAGCACACCTCGAGCGCTAACCCGAGCGCGAACCACCACAGGTTGCCCTGCCTGATGCGGTCCCACGTCTCCTGCAGGCCGAGGATCTTGGGCAGCACGAGGTAGAGGAACGCCACCGTCGAGGCGACGAACAGGACCGATAACAACACGCGCCGGCGCGTGAAGCGAACGCGCGGCATCTCCTCTCGAGTCGTGGCCTGCAGCGCGCCGGCGTCCGGAGGGGCCGGAAGACGCTGCTCGGCTAGCACCCGGTCGCGCATTGCGGCTAATCGTGGCGGCGGTGGAGGAGCCCTTGCTGCCCGGGCCTCGCAGCGCGATGCTCGAGCCGCTGCAGCGACAGCGAGATTCGCCGCGCGAGCGGCAGCGCCCGCGGCGCCCCCGCCCGCACCGTCTCGGTCAACGCTGCGCCGGCGATCAGGTCGATGGCGTAATGCTCGCCGAGGTAGACCAGGGCTAGCCCGAGGAGCGCCGTGTAAGCGAAACCGATCGTGCCCGCCAGCAGTCCGGCCTCCGCGAGCAGGTGCGCCGCCATCAGCGACGTGGCGAAGTGAAGCGAGGGCATAGCCGCAAGGGGGTTACCTCCGAGCACATCGTAAAGAGCGCCCCAGCGGTCACCCCAGTACTGCTCGCCGTACTCGATCATCATCCGTCGCGTGCGCACCGTCTGCCCATCCTCGAGCCGGGCGTGCGCGGCGGCCCACCAGGGGGGCGCGGTTGGGATCGTCCAGTAGAACAGCGCTCCGAGGTCGAACACGGCGTACATCCGAGCCGCGGCGCCCGGGAACAGGTCGCGCCGGCGCACGAGCATGTATCCGACTGCCCCGTGCGGGACCGCGAACCACAGCCAGTGACACCACACGAGCAGTCGTTCGAACCGGTTCACCCTCGCGGGGGTCGAGAAGCTCCGCTGCAGGCGCAGCGTCGGCGGCACGCCGAGGCCAAGCGCCCGGTCGATGACGATCGGGTAGCCGACATGCACGCGCGCCGCCAACCGTTCCGGATCGTCGTGCGGCATCTCGTACGCGGCCACGTAGCCCCACATGTTCAGCGCGCACACGGCAGCGTCGCGGGTGCGGCTGCGCGGCCACACAACGCAGAGAGCGGGGACCGACAGAGCCGACATACCGAGCACCGCAGGCGCGGGGAGCCCCAAGCGCTTGCGCGCCGGGGGAGCGGCGACGCCTAGCGCGACGAGAGCCCAGGCTGCCGCTCGGATGGCCCTCGACCTGCGCAAGGAGCGCCAGTATAAGGTTCGTCCCGCCCGCCTCCGGGCACGGCACGGGGCGCCGGCGGTCGGCAGGTCCAAGGCGCCGGCGGATGGCAGGGCCTAGGCGCCGGCGGCCGGCAGGTCATCGTGGCCTCGGCACCCACGTCACCCACCGCGCGTTCGGAGTCGGGACGGCGAGGCCGATGCGCTGGGTGCGCCTCCCGCCGGTCCGGCCGGGGTAGAATCTCGCGGCCTTGCGAGCCCATCCGTCCGACGCTCCACCCAATCGCAGGCGCCGCTGCTCGCGCGGGCTGACGCTCTTGGTGCTCGTCCTGGCCGCGTCGCTGGTGCTCGCCCCGAGCGCGTTCGCGAACTTCCTCACGCCGAAATCCGGCGGCTCTCCCAACGCCGACCAGATCGCCAGCCTCTACAAGATCATCCTCTACATCGCCGCCGTCGTGTTCGTGCTCGTCGAAGGCGCGCTCGTCTACTCCGTGTACAAGTTCCGGGCGCGGCGCAGCCGCGTCGCGGCCCAGATCCACGGCAACACGCGGCTCGAGATCGGCTGGACGGTGGCGGCGGCGCTGATCCTCGTCGTCCTCACCGTCGTCACGTTCGTCAAGCTCCCGAGCATCATCAACCCCCCGAACACCAGTGCCAACGGGCTTCTCTCGGCCTCGCTCGGCAAGCCGAGCCCACCAAATGGCAACAAGGTCACGATCTGCGTGCAGGGACGCCAGTTCATCTGGCGCTACGTGTACGGCGCGGAGTGCGACAACAACGCCTTCAGCGCCAAGCTGCCCTACAGCTACCAGACGATGTACGCGCCCACGAACACGACCGTGGTGCTGGTGATCCAGGCCCAGGACGTGATTCATGACTGGTGGGTCCCATCGCTCGGCGGCAAGGTCGACGCGGTCCCGGGCTACACAACCTACACCTGGTTCAAGTCTCCCCACCGGGCGATTTTTCACGGCCAGTGTGCGCAGCTATGCGGTCGCAACCACGCTGCGATGACCGCCCTCGTCAACGTGATGGACCCGGCGGCATATCAGGCCAAGCTCTCGCAGCTGAGCACCGGCATCGCCGCCGCCAACAGCCAGGTCACGCAGCTGCGCTCGATCCTCAGCCAGAACGGCAACCTCCCCCCGACCGGAAACCCGTAGGAGCTCGATGTCGACCACTGAATACGTTCTGCGCCCCGTACCGCAGGTGATCGCCGAAGAGGTGACGGTGCCGCGCACGACCAAGCGTTGGGTCGACTGGCTCACGACCACCGACCACAAGCGGATCGGAATCCTCTACCTGGTCACGACGTTCGTGTTCTTCATCCTCGGGGGGATCGAGGCGCTGCTGATGCGCGCGCAGCTGAGCGTGCCGAACAACACCCTGATCTCGAACGAGCACTACAACCAGCTGCTGACGCTCCATGGCACGACGATGGTCTTCCTGTTCGTCGTGCCGATCATGGCCGGATTTGGCAACTACTTCGTGCCGCTGATGATCGGCGCCCGGGACATGGCCTTCCCGCACCTGAATGCGCTGTCGTTCTGGCTGCTGCTGCTCGGCGGGATCGTCTTCTACGTGACGCTGTTCTTCCATCCGCCGGAGGCCGGCTGGTGGAGCTATCCGCCGCTCTCGAGCTCCGTTTACTCACCCAGCGGGGGCCAGGACGCGTGGATCTTCCTGATCCACATCACCGGCATCTCCTCGCTCGTCGGTGCGATCAACTTCTACGCGACGATCGTCAACATGCGCGCGCCGGGTATGAGCTGGGGCCGGCTGCCGCTGTTCGTGTGGGCGATCCTGATCTACGCGATCCTGCTGATCATCGCGCTCCCGCCGGTGGCGGCGGCGGTGACCATGCTGCTCACCGACCGTCATTTCGGGACGCATTTCTTCGATCCCACCAACCACGGCTCACCGGTGCTGTGGCAGCACCTGTTCTGGTTCTTCGGCCACCCCGAGGTCTACATCATGATCCTCCCGGGGTTCGGGATCATCTCCGAGGTCATCCCGGTGTTCTCGCGCAAGCCGGTGTTCGGCTACAAGGCGATCGCCGCCGCGACGGCCGTGATCGCATTCCTGGCCACCCTCGTGTGGGCGCACCACATGTTCGTCTCGCCGGTCCCGGTCGTCGTCCTCGGCTTCTTCATGCTGAGCTCGTTCCTGATCGGGGTGCCGACCGGGGTGAAGGTGTTCAACTGGATCGCCACGCTCTGGCGAGGCTCGATCGTCACCACGGCGTCGTTGTACTTCGCCGTTGGCTTCATCGCGATCTTCATCCTCGGCGGCATCACCGGCATCTTCCTGGCCACGTTCCCGGTCGACTGGCAGCTCAACGACACCTACTTCGTCGTCGCGCACTTCCACTACGTATTGATGGGCGGCGCCGTGTTCTCGATCTTCGCCGGGATCTACTACTGGTTCCCGAAGATGACCGGACGAATGCTGAACGAACGGCTCGGCAAGCTGTCGTTCTGGGTGATGTTCGTCGGCTTCAACCTGACCTTCTTCGTTCAGCATGCGCTCGGCCTCTCCGGCATGCCGCGCCGCGTCTACACCTATCCGCCAAACCAGGGCTGGTCGACCTACAACCTGATCTCTTCGATCGGCTCGCTCATCCTCGGCGTGGGCATTCTCTTGACGGTCATCAACGTCGCCCGCAGCCTCCGCCGCGGCGCCATCGCCGGACCCGACCCGTGGAAGGGCAACACGCTCGAGTGGTTCACCACCTCGCCTCCGCCGGCCAACAACTTCGACACGATCCCGCGCGTGCGCTCGGTCGAGCCGATGCGCGACATCCGGCGCCAGATCGAGCGACAAACGGGCGTGACGCAGAAGACCGGCGGCAGCGAGCGTTACACGCGGGTGTGAGCGCGTGTCGCTGAGCTCAGGCGCGTCGATCTCCGCCGCCGGGCGGGAGTCGTTTGCGTCCGGCGCCCGTCAGCTGGTCCTCGACCTCCTCGAGCTGACCAAGCCGAAGGTCCAGACGCTGCTTCTCTTCACCACGGTTACGACGATGGAGATCGCCGGCAGCCCGCCGGTCTCGAAGATCGCCCTGACCTGCCTCGGCGGGTACCTGTCGGCGGGCGGCGCCGGCGCCGTCAACCACTACTTCGACCGCGACATCGACGCCCAGATGGCGCGCACGGCCGGGCGGCCGATCCCGGCCGGGCGGATCGCGCCGAAAGTCGCGCTGAGCTACGGCTTCGTCCTGGCGGCGTTGTCGTTTCTGCTGCTGTGGACGTGCGTGAACCTGCTCGCCGCCTCGCTCGCGGCGGCCGGGTTCGTCGGCTACGTCGGTGTCTACACGATATGGCTGAAGCGCCGCACCCCTCAGAACATCGTCATCGGCGGCGCCGCCGGCGCGATTCCGCCCTTGGTCGGCTGGGCGGCCACGCGCGGCTCGCTGTCCTGGACCGCCGCCTACCTGTTCGCGATCGTCTTCTACTGGACGCCGCCTCACTTCTGGGCCCTCAGCCTGCTGATGAAGGACGAGTACGCCAAAGTGGGCGTGCCGATGCTGCCGGTGGTCCGAGGCGAACGCGAGACGCGCCGCCACATCGTGCTCTACACCCTGCTCCTCTACGCCATCTCGCAGCTGCCGTTCTGCGCCGGCGCCTTCGGCGGGATCTATCTGGGCGCCTCGATGGTGCTCGGCTTGACCTTCATCGCCGGCTCGATCTGGCTGTACCGGCGCGCCGACCGCCGCAGCGCCCTGCGCCTCTACCTGTTCTCGCTGCTGTACCTGGCGCTGCTGTTCGGTGCCATGGTGCTGGACGCTAAGCTTTAGCCGCCTATGGACCGCAGACTTGCACGCAGGAACATCCGCTCGGGGCTGATCGCCGGCGCCGTGTGCGTGTTCATGCTGGGAATCACGTTCGTCGCCGCGGCGATCTACGTCCACGCGTGAGCGCGACCCAGGAAGAGCGCGCGGCCGCAATCCCGGCCGAGAACTACCGCGACGCTCCGCCCGTCGGCGAAGAGATCCACATCCCTGGACCGACGCTGATCCCGCTCGTGATGGCGGTGGGCATCACTCTGGCCGTGGTCGGGACCACGATCAACTGGCTGTTCACGATCGTCGGCGTGATCATCTTCATCGTCACCCTGGTCCGCTGGGTCCGGGACACGCGGCGCGACATCTCGGCGCTTCCGGACGAGCATCACTAGCCCAAACCCGGGCCCAGCGCGCAGCGCGCGGCTGAAGACCGTCGACCGGGGCGGACGACGACCCTCGGCGCGCTCGCAGCGGTAGAAAGTCCCCAAACCCTCGAGCAGTCGCGACGTTCGGGGGATTTCTCTCGCCAGGCGCCAGCTTGATCCCGTACCCCGGCGGCCGGGCGAAGGTGACCCGACGTTTCTCCCGTGTTCGCGCGCGTGGACTCCGGCTACGCCTGCGCGCGCGCCGGGATCTCGCTCGTGGCCCCGTCCTCGGTCCAGCAGCGAACGATGTCCCGCATCGACAGGATGCCGGCGAGCTCACCACCGTCGACGACGACCAGGTGGCGAAAGCCGCCCCGTACCATCGCCGCCGCGGCCTGCTCGAGCGACCAGTCGGGGTGGGCGAACGTGAGGTCCGCCGTGAGGTGATCGGCCACGAGCTGCGTGTCGGGATCCTCGTCGGCGGCGAGCGATCGGAGGAGGTCGCGCTCGGTGATCACGCCGGGTCCGGGGGCGTCAGGATCGACGACGATCGCGGCGCCGACGTTTCGCCGGCACATCAGCCGCGCCGCCTCCCGCAGCGTGTGGCCTGGACCGACCGTGAGAACCACTTCCGACATCCCGGCGCGTACGTACATGCCACCCCTTCGTCAGCTTGCAACGATTGCCGCAATCATAGTCGAGAGCTTGGCCCGGCCGGCGTGTAGCTCGAGCGCCAACGTGCCGCCGGGGCGTGGTTTGCGCGCTGACCGTCGCGGCTGATCCGGCGCCTCCTGTCACCGAGAAGTCATAGGATGCTGGGGTTTGATGAGCCGGGCCGAATCAAACTCATCAGTCGTCCACTCCCATGCGTAACCGTCCGTTCGTTCAAATGATCGTGATCGGCGTGATCGCGCTGGCGATCGGGATTCCGGTGGCGCTGATCATCCCCTGGTTCCCGGCCAACGGCTCGCGACAGGCGAACAACGTGAGGACGCTCTACGACGTCCTGCTCATCGCCTCGGTGCCGGTGTTCGTTCTCGTCGAGACCGTGGTGCTGTTCTCGGTGTGGAAGTTCCGCATGCGTCCCGGCGAGGAGCAGAAGGATGGTCCGCCGATCCACGGCAATACGCGGCTCGAGGTCATCTGGACGGCGGTGCCGGCGATCCTCATCGTCAGCCTCGTCTCCTACGCCTACACGGTCCTGCGCTCGAACGAGGCGACCAAGAAGAACGAGATGACAGTCAACGTGACCGAGCGCCAGTTCGCCTTCGAGTTCTCCTACCCCGGCCCCGGCGGCAAGACGGTCGTCTCGCCCCAGCTGTACATGGCCCAGGGCCAGCCCGTGCAGTTCCACCTGCGCTCGCTCGACGTGATCCACAGCTTCTTCGTCCCCGAGTTCTCGGAGAAGCTCGACGCCGTGCCCGGCATCACCACGACGCTGCGAGTCACCCCGACCCAGCTCGGCACCTACCCGGTCGAGTGCACCGAGCTGTGCGGCGCCGGGCATGCGCTGATGCGTTCGGCCGTCCACGTGGTCACACCGGCAGCACTGCAGAGCTGGTTGCAGTCCCAGCCTGCCAACGCCACTCCGCCGATCGGCACCCCGCCGCCTGGTGCCGGGCTGGCCGGCGAGCCGGGCGCCGCGCCGAGCTCGCCGTCTGGTGGCGCCGCCGAAGGCTCCGGTGGCGCCCAGAGCGGGCCGGGAGCCTCGGGCTCTGGCGGCGGATCGAGCACCTCGGGCTCCGGTGGCGCATCGGGCGGCTCGAGCACGACGACGGGCACGAGCGCCGCCGGCGCAGCGGCCGGCGCCTCGGCGTCTGCGACCGCCGGCAAGGCGATCTTCACCGGCTCGGCGGGCTGCGGCACCTGCCACACGCTGGCCGCGGCCGGGACCAGCGGCACCGTGGGCCCGAACCTCGGTACCCGGGTCGTGCCCGACTCGAAGAAGCGCGGCTTGCCGCTCAAGCAGTTCATCGACGAGTCGATCACCAAGCCGAACGCGTTTATTTCTCCGGGGTTCCCACCCAACGTGATGCCCCAGACCTTCTCCCAGACTCTGACTCCGACCCAGATCCAGCAGCTTGTGGACTTCATTGCCAGCGCGACCAAGTGAGAGGTAGCCTGCAGGACATGCATAAGGAGGTGTGCGCATGCCGATCCCGGCGAAGCTGAGGGCACCCGGCTGGTATCGCGCAGCGCTGTTCGACGTGATCGGCTTCGGCTTCGCGTTCGGACTGACGGTGCTGATCCGCTACTTGATGCATCAGCATCCGGTCGTCGACGGCCACGCGATCACGATCGTCGCACTGCTCGCGGTGCCGCTGTTCTTCCTCGTCGGCCTCGGGACGGCCGATTACTGGTTCTACTGGGCGGCCGGTAAGGCCACCCGAGCCGAGGATCACTCCGCGCACGGCGCGCGCAGCTGGCGCGACTACTTCCGGGTCAATACCGATCACAAGGTGATCGGGATCCAGTACACGGTCACGTCGTTCTTCTTCCTGCTCGTCGGCGGCCTGCTGGCGATGCTGATGCGAGCCGAGCTGGCCCAGCCAGGGATGCAGTTCGTTACTCCGCAGGAGTTCAACGGCCTGTTCTCGGTCCATGCCACGCTGCTGATCTTCCTGTTCGTCATCCCGGTGTTTGCGGGATTGGCCAACTTCGTGCTGCCGCTGATGATCGGCGCCCCGGACATGGCCTTCCCGCGGCTGAACGCGCTGTCGTTCTGGTTCCTGCCCCTTGCCGGCCTGATGATGCTGATGAGCTTCCTGGCTCCCGGAGGCTCGTTCGCGTCCGGCTGGACGGCTTATGCCCCGCTGTCGACGACGATGCCGCTCGGGCAGCTCTTCTTCACCATCGCGGTGCAGCTGGCCGGCGCATCATCGATCGCGACTGCACTCAACTTCCTGGTCACGATCATCACGATGCGGGCGCCCGGCATGAGCTTCTTCCGCATGCCGCTGCTCGTGTGGGCGAACTTCTCGACCTCGCTGCTGGTCGTGATCGCGACGCCGTTCATCGCCGCCTCGCAGTTCTTCGTGCTGCTCGACCGCGCGCTCGGCTTCCACTTCTTCGACGCCTTCGTCGGCGCGGGCAAGAACGGCAACGTGATCATGTACCAGCACGTCTTTTGGTTCTACTCGCACCCGGCCGTGTACATCATGATGCTGCCTGGGTTCGGGATCATCTCCGAGATCATCGCGGTGAAGTCGCGCAAGCCGATCTTCGGCTACCGGATGATGGCGTTCTCGCTGCTGGCCATCGTGGTGCTCGGCTTCACCGTCTGGGCGCACCACATGTTCGTGTCCGGAATGCAGCCGTGGATCCGCATCCCGATGATGATCACCACCGCGATCATCGCGATCCCCACCGGGATCAAGATCTTCTCCTGGTTAGCCACGCTCTGGCGCGGGGTGCTTCACCTCGACACGCCGATGCTGTTCGCTCTCGGCTTCTTGACCATGTTCACCCTCGGCGGGATCAGCGGCGTGATGCTGGCGATGATCCCGTTTGACATCCACGTCTCGCAGACGTACTTCATCGTCGCCCACATTCACTACGTGCTGTTCGGCGGCTCGCTGTTCACGATCTTCGCTGGCGTCTACTACTGGTTCCCGAAGATGACGGGGCGGATGTTCGACGACCGCCTAGGCAAGCTCCACTTCTGGACCACGTTCATCTTCTTCAACCTGACGTTCGCGCCGATGCACCTGATCGGCATCCAGGGGATGCCGCGGCGAGTCGCGGACTACTCACAGCAGTTC
Source organism: Solirubrobacterales bacterium (assembly GCA_019239445.1). Classification (GTDB taxonomy): domain Bacteria; phylum Actinomycetota; class Thermoleophilia; order Solirubrobacterales; family Solirubrobacteraceae; genus Palsa-465. The sequence continues at coordinate 5,050 of JAFAZV010000358.1, read as the reverse complement.
GCGGCCTGGAACCTGATCATCTCGCTCTCGAGCTTCATCCTCGGCCTGAGCATCCTGATCTTCGTCTACAACATCGCCGCCAGCTGGCGGGGCGGTCCGCGCGCGGCGGCGAACCCGTGGCGCGGGCTGACGCTCGAGTGGCAGGTGTCATCCCCTCCGCCGATCTTCAACTTCGATGCCGTTCCGACGGTGGTCGGCGGCCCCTACGAGTACGGAGTGCCGGGCGCCGTGCACGGCATCTTCAAACCTCCGGTTGAGGCCACACGAACGGTGGCCGCCGGCGCCGCCACGACGCCGCCGAGCCAGGAGAGCCATACGTGAAGACGGTCCTCGTCGTCGCCAACGAGACCCTCGGCGGGCGGCCCCTGATCGAAGCGGTTCGCGAGCGGGTGGCCGAGGGCGAAGTCCGCTTCGTCCTCACCGTGCCTCAGAACCGTCCTCGCGCCGGGCTCGTCGTCTACCAGGACGCCGTGTTCGATGCCGCCCAGATCCGCGTCGATCTGGCGCTCGAGTTCGTTCACGCCGAGGGCATCGAGGCCGTCGGCGAGGTCGGCGATCCCGATCCCTACACGGCGACCCTGGACGCCGTGCGCGAGTACAACCCGGATGAGATCATCATCTCGACGTATCCCGAGACGCGCTCCGGTTGGCTGCGGCGCGACCTGATCGACCGTGTGCGCGACGCGTCCGGCGTCCCGGTCCAGCACGTCATCGCGGATCCCGACACAGAGGGCCTGCCCTTCCACGTCACCCTGGCGGTGGCCAACCGCACCGCCAGCGGCGATGAGCTGTTCGAGGCCCTGCGGGCCAAAGCCGAGGCCGAGACCCAGAAGGAGCGTGGCCGGCTGTTCGTCGTCATCGTGCCCCTCGAGGGCGGCGACGGCTCGGCTGGCCGCCGAGCGCGAACGCGCCTGAAGCTGGTCCTCGACCGGCTGGTCGGTCACGGGATGTTTGCCGCCGGCATGACGGGCGACCCGGACCCCTACACGGCGATCATGAACGCGCTGCAGTACTTCCGCGTCGATGACATCGTGATCTCGACGTTTGCGGCCACCAAGTCCGGTTGGCTGCGTGCCGACTTGATCGAGCGGGTGCGCAACACCACCGGCAAGCCGGTCGAGCACGTCGTCCACCGCGAAGCAGCCACCGCCTAGGTAATCATGGAAGCCGCCGCGATCGCCCACGCCGAGCACCACGGCCCGCCGCCCGCTAATCGCTCCTCGCGCGTCGAGCCGGCCACGCTCGGGATGCTGCTTTTCATCATCTCCGAGGTGATGATCTTCGGCGCCTTCTTCACCGCCTACTTCTTCATCCGGGTGGTGACGAAGAACCCGTGGCCGGCACACGGCACCAAGCTCCCCGAGGACGTGGCCGGGATCAACACGGCGATCCTGCTCTCCTCCTCGCTCACCATCCACTGGGCGCTCACCTCGATCAAGAACAACAACCGCTTCGGCCTCAAAGCCGGCATGGTGACGACGTTCCTGCTCGGACTCACGTTCCTCACGGTTCAGGTCAACGAGTACGTGCACATCGGCTTCGCGCCACACGACTCCGCTCAGGCCACCGTGTTCTACTCGCTCACCGGTCTGCACGGAGCCCACGTGTTCATCGGTCTGTGCCTGCTGTTGATGGTCACGATCCGCGCGTTCCGCGGTCACTACTCGCCTGAACGTCACCGCGGGATGGAAGTGCCCGGCATCTACTGGCACTTCGTCGACATCATGTGGATCATCGTGTACACGACCGTGTACGTGATTTGACGGTGCTGAACCCGCTGCGCTCAGAAGCCGAGGCTTTCCAGCTGTTGGTCTACGTGGTGATCGCCGCAGCGGTGATCGTCGGCATCATCCTGCTCGTGCGCGCGGTCGCCTAGTGTCGCGAGTCAGAAGTTCGGAGGCACCAAGAGTGGTCACTGGTGGATGCCGCGGAAGGACGCAGGAGCCAGCCGGACGACTCGGGGGCGGCCCGGCCGTTGGCGAGGCTGGATGCCGAGCGGGCCGCCCCCGAGGCAGCAGCGCTGCGCGAGGCCGGCGCCGCCGGCGCAGTCGGTGGCGGGACGAACCGCGGCGCCGCCAGGGGCCGCTCGACTGCTGTCGAATTTCTGACTCGGGACACTAGAGCGCAGCCGCCGCGGCGAGACCTCGCGCGTGGCACCATGGTTCTCCGGTGCACTCGAGCGCTTTCCCTCTGAGTCCAGCCGCCGTGGGGCCCTTCGGCAGCGTCGCGCTCCCGGTCCTGATTCTGCTCTACTGGCTGCCCTACCACATGCGCGCCAGCACGCTGAAGCGCGAACGGCGTCCGGTGCCGGGCTGGCGGCAGGCCTGCTACGCGAGCGGCCTTCTGGTGCTCGCGATCGCGCTCAGCCCGCCGGTGGACAAGCTGGCCGACCAGCTGCTCGTCGCTCACATGGCCGAACACCTGCTGATCGGGGACGTGGCGGCGCTGCTCATCGTCCTCGGCCTGACCGGGCCGCTGCTGGCGCCGCTGCTGCGCATCCGGGCGATCGCCGCGCTGCGCGTGTTCATCCACCCCGTGGTGGCCGTCAGCGCGTGGGCGATCAACTTCTACGTCTGGCACCTGCCCGGGCTCTACCAGGCGGCCCTGCGCCACGACGCGATCCACGCCTTGCAACACGCCACGTTCCTCGGCTTCGGCATCGCGGTCTGGATGGCGCTGCTCGGGCCGCTCCCGAAGCCGGCCTGGTTCGGCAACGGCGCCAGGCTCGTCTACATCATCGCCGTCCGCCTGATCGGAACCGTGCTGGCCAACGCGATGATCTTCGCCGGCACGGTGTTCTATCCCTACTACCTCCCCGGAGACGCCCATTGGCACGTCAGCCCGATGGGCGATCAGATCGCCGCCGCCGGCTTGATGATGGTCGAGGAGAGCCTCCTCACCATCGGCTTGTTCTGCTGGCTGTTCCTGAAGGTCGCGCGCGAGGGCGAGGAGCGCCAGCAGCTGCTCGACTACGCCGCGGCCGAGGGCATCGAGCTCGACGAGCGCCGGGCCGCGCGCGCGGTAGCGGCGGGACGAGGCCCTGAGCTGCTCGAGCGCGTGCGCTCGCGCGCCGGCGCTACTTGACGGTGAGCGTCCCCTTCATCCCCGCCGCTTCGTGTCCGTCCACTGAGCAGTAGAACGTGTAGGTCCCGGGCTTGAGTGTCGCGGCTACGACCGAGGTGCCGCCGTTCGACACCACCGGGCCGACCTCGTTGACGCCCGCGCCCTTCACGGCGATGTCGTGCGGCACCGAGGATTTGTTGAGCATCCGCAACGTGAGCTGGCCCGTCGTGGCGCTAGCGCTCGAGGCCAGGAACTTAAGCTGACCAGTCGGATCGGCGTCGATCTGAAGCTTCCCGTTCTGCTCGCTCACGGGCTTCTGCGCCACCGTCTGCACAGCGGTGGCCAGCTCCCCGCTGTCTTGCCCGGGCCGCGCGGCCACGGTTGACACGTAGCCCGCGACGTCCCTCGCCGCCTGCCCCTTGTACAGCTGCGCCGGCATCACGCCACCGACGCTCGGGTACTCGATCCAGTACTCGACCAGACCGCGGATGTCGGAGCTTCGCAGGTTGTTGGCGCGATCCTGGCGGAAGGCGTCGTCGAGATTCGGGCCCACCGCGCCCTGAGTTCCCGCGTGCGAGAGCTGATGGCAGGAGCCGCACTTCTGGACGAACAGCTGCTTGCCGTGGACCAGGTTCGGGGTGTCGTGCTTGAGCGAGCAGCCGCTCACGGCGACGATCGCGATCAGCGCGCCGATCGCCAACAGCGCGCGCGCGGACGGGGCTCGGGAATCCGATCTCGACATACCTGCGGAGCGGCACTTTATCCGAGCCCGCGGCCGCGAGGCGCCGGCCGCGCGCGGTCCCCCACCGGACGTCTCCGCCGAGCGCGTTGCTAGCATCGCCGCGGATGAGGCTGCGTCAGAAGTACCGGATGCGGACGCCTTCGACCGGCAGGGAAGTGGTAGTCGAGGCCGCGCCCGGCGTCGACTACGTGGACCGGGAGACCGGCGAGGACCTCGAGGTGGTGGCGCAACTGCTGCCGCTGGCGCCGACGGCGTCGGAGCTTCCCTGGGCGGTTGAGAACCTGCGCTTCTGCAACTGGTGCGACCAACTAACGCAAAAGGATCTGAACGACTGCCCGCACTGCGGCAGGCGGATGGATCCACTCGGCTCCTGATGCCGGCCCGGAGATTCGGCCGCTCGCGCGGTGCCGCGGCGCTCGCGGCCATGCTGGCGCTCGGCGCCGGCTTGGGCGCCTGCGGCGGCGGCTCGGTCACTCCCAACACGGCCGGCGCGCCGCCGTTGACCGTTCCCACGGGCAGCTCCGCCAGCGTGACGCCGCCGGTGAACGCCACGACCACGAGCGCGAGCACGTCGACGACACCCGGCGCAGCGGCGCCATCGCCAGGCGGCTCGGGAGGCGGCTCGGGAACCGCGGCGGCGGCGACCGGCGGCGCGGCGGCGTCATCGGGAGCATCGCCCTCCGGCTCCGGGGGCGCCGCGACGGGCGGGACGACCGGCGGCGGGTCAGGTGGCGGCGGCAGCGTCGCCACTGGCTCGGGCGGCGGTGGCGCAGGTGGCGGCGCGGGTACCGGCGCGGGTGGCGGAGCGGGTACCGGCGCGGGTGGCGGCGCGAGCAGCAGCGGTGGCTCGGGAATCAGCGGCGGCTCGGGCGCGGGCTCCGGCTCGGGCACGGGCTCCGGCTCGAGGAGCGGCGGCGCCGGACTCGGCTCGGCGTTCTGTCAGCAGAACCCCGGCGCCTGCTGAAGGCGGGCGCTCGCGCGCCTGACGCCATGACCGGACGCCATGACCGGACGCCACGACCGGACGCCACGACCGACGCTAACGCCGGCACGCCCGGTGCAGCGGAGCCCTCGCGGTTAGAGCCGGCGGATCGGCGCGTGGACGAAGTTCGGCGTCGTCGCCGGGTTGGTCACCTCGGTGACCGAGTACTCCACCCGCGTGCCGGGATAGTTGCACCCGTAGGTCGCGGTCGCGCCAGCCAGGAGCTGGGCCTGACCGACCGAGGGGTTACCGCAGCTCGTGGC
>JAFAZV010000173.1 GCA_019239445.1 Solirubrobacterales bacterium | reverse complement strand
GCCTTCTATGCCCGTCAGGGGTTCCGCCAGACCGACGTCTCTCAGACCCGCTTCGGTCCGGCGCCAAGGATGGTGCTGGACCTGTCCGATCGAGGCGCCTGACGAACCCCAGCCCGCGTGAGTCCTCACCGTGCTTCTCCGCGCCTGACAGGAGGGATGAAGGGCTGAGCAGCGAATTGAGGAGTATGCCCCACGTGCTCATAACCATTCTCATCGTCGCGTTAGTGTGGATTCTGGCCACGACGCTCGGCCTGCCGTACTTCGTCTCGGTCCTGGTCACGGTGCTGGCAGCCGCGTACCTGTTCGGGCCGGCCCGCCGCACGCCCTCGCGTCGCATGCGCTGACCTTCTTCCGCTGCGGCTCGGCGCTCCCTCGCCGGGCCGCGCGGCCGCCCCCCTCCCCGGAGCGCACGCGGTCGGGCAACGGGTAGGATCCCGGCTCGAACTGGAGGAGTGCGGTGCCAGCTGTGCAGACGGTGAGCGGGGCGGTCGAGCCCGAGCAGCTCGGGCTGACGCTGATCCACGAGCACTTTTTCTCCGGCGATGAAGCCGTCTCGGTCCAGTGGCCGCACGTACGCGATCGGGAGCGGGAATGGGCGCTGGCACGCGAGTCAGCCGATGCGGTCAAGGCACACGGTGTACGGACGATCGTCGAGCCGACGGCGATGCTGCTCGGGCGCGACATCGCCGCGCTGCATCGGCTGGCGGCCGAGACCGGCCTGCAGATCGTCCCCTGCACGGGCATCTACACCTACGACCATCTGCCGCAATTCCTGCTCAACCGCAGCGCCGACTTCATCGCCGGCCTGTTCGTTCACGACATCGAGCAGGGGATCCAGGGGACGGAGATCAAGGCGGCTTTCATCAAGTGCGCCGCGGACGAGCCGGGAGTCGATGAGCGGATCGAGAAGGTGCACCGCGCCGCCGCGCGGGCCAGCCTGCAGACGGGCGCGCCGATCATGGCCCACTCGCGCCCGGCTTCGGCCACGGGCCCACGACAGGTGGAGATCTTCCTCGAGGAAGGAGTCGCCCCGGAAAAGATCCAGATCGCGCACACCGGCGACACGGATGACCTCGACTACATCGAGCGGCTGCTCGATGCCGGCGTGTACATCGGCCTCGACCGCTACGGGCTCGACATCTTCCTGCCCACGGACAGGCGCAACGCGACCGTGATCGAGCTGCTGCGCCGCGGTCACGCCGAGCGGATGTTCCTCTCCCAGGATTTCGATCCTCCGATCGCCGCTGGCCTCGACTGGTACCCGCCGGAGGTGATCGAGCAGCTCGAGGCCACGGGCGCGGCGACGAACTGGAGCATGACCTTCCTGTTCGAGGCAGTCATTCCCGCACTGGAGCAGGCCGGCATGACCGGCGAGCAGCTCGACACGATGATGGTGCAGAACCCCAGGCGCTGGCTGGGGTAGCGCGCTCGGTCGCGGCGCCTCGGCGTCGCCGGAACGGCGGCGGCCGCTCGCGCGCGTCGTAGGCCTGGTTGAATCCAATCCATGCAGCGTCGCCGGATGGCTGCTTGGCTGTTGTCGCTCCCGCTGATGGTGCTGGGATCGCAGGTGGCGCACGTATTCGCCTACCGGCTGGTCTATCCGGGCGCGCGGGTCCGCTTGGGCGAGCTGCTGGCCAGCGGCCACAGCTACATGGACCTGGCGGGATACCTGCCGATGCTGCTCGGCTTGGCGTTCGCTGCCGAGGCGGTGGCGGTCGGCTGGCTGATCGTGGGTGCGGCGCGCCGGACCGGTCACCGGCCGGTGCCGCCGCTGGCGTTTGCGCTCCTGCCCATCCTCGGCTTCACGCTGCAGGAGCTGTTCGAGCGCTGGCTGACCCGCTCGTCGTTCCCGTGGTGGATGGTGCTGCAGCCGACGTTCCGGCTCGGATTGTTGCTGCAGCTGCCGTTCGCGCTGATCGCGTTCCTGCTCGCTCGACTGCTGTTCAGGACCGCGAAGCGCATCGGCAGCCAGCTGCGGGGATCGATCCGCCGTGGGCGCCTTCGCCCATCCACGGCAACGGGATGGTGCGTTAGCGAGGCGCGTCCGGTCCGCCTGGGAGCTCTCGCGGTGGGTTACTCGCGACGCGGGCCACCGAGGCTGGGACCCGCGCCCACTGGGCTGTGTCCGTGCCCGTGAGTCGCCCTTAGGCTCGCCCCGGCGCCGGCTCCGCGTGGGCTCGCGGGTCATCCGACCCCTCGCACCATCCACGAAACTTGGAGAACAACATGAGCATCGACATGTTTAAGCGCCGCCGCGCGCGCCGCGGTCCGGCCGTGATCCTGATTGTCACGCTGGGGGCGCTTGCGCTCGCGGCCACGGCCGGCGCCCACGCCCGCGTCAGCCCGGCCGTGTCACTGTCCGGAAAGTTGCAGCTCTATAGTCTTGCCGTACCGACCGAGAAGGATGGACTGACCACAACGAAGGTCGTGCTCACCGTTCCGTCCGGGTTCGGGATCGACTCGTTCGTGCCGCCACCGCTGGGTTGGACACAGCAGGTGCAGCAGAGCGGCTCGGGCCAAAATGCGGTGATCACGAGGGCGACGTGGACGGGCGGGAAGACGCCGACCGGCCAGGACTCTCTGTTTCAGTTCCTGGCTCAGCCTTCGTCGGCCAAGACCTACACCTTTCAGGTCCAGCAGACCTACTCCGATGGCTCGATCGTCAACTGGAGCGGCGCCGAGAGCTCTGACGCCCCGGCGCCCACGATCGAGGCGAAGAGCTCGCTCGGGGGAGGCGGGGCTTCCGTGCTGACGATCATCGCGCTGATCGTGGGAGTGCTTGGTCTTGCCGCCGGCGGCCTGGCGCTGCTGAGCCGCGGAAGCCGAGCGCGAGCGCTCGCCTGATCCTGGCTGGGCGCATCCCGAGCACGACCGGCCGGCTGCACGTTGCCCACGAGGCTTCCGTGCGGCCCGGGCAGGCCACGGACCGACCGACTTTCTCCTGTTCGCCGGCCGCACGAGCGCAAACCCGCCTCATCCGGACCCGACGTCCGTGGGCCGGCCAGGGTGTGAGCGCAGGTACTCGCGCAGTGACACCGGGTCCCGTCCGGTCAAGCGCCGTACGTCGGCGCTCACCCGCGACAGGCTGCCGTCCCGGATCGCCCAGTAGGAGCTCACCCACCCGCGAACCTCGAACTCGGGCGCGCCGTAAGCGGCGCGGGAGGCAAATGCCTCCTCGTCGCTCTCGTCGTGGAAGCGGATCGCTTTACCCGAGGCCTCGCTCATCTGCGCGGCCGCCTCGGCGAGGGAGAAAGCCTCGGGTCCGGTGAGCTCGTAGGTGCTCCCGTCGTGGCCAGTCGACGTGAGGACGGCGGCGGCCGTGGCGGCGACGTCATCGCGCAGGATCGCGGCCACCCGTCCCTTCCCTGCGGGGCCTCGGATCACGCCGTCGGCGCCAACCATGGTGGGAATGAAATCCATGTAGAGGTTCATCCGCAGGAACGTCCAAGCCAACCCGCTGGCGCGAATGTGCTGCTCCGTGTGCCAGTGGTCGCGGCCGAGGGTGAAGGTGGTCTCGGGCGCCGCGGCCACGAACGACAGGTAGACGATTCGCCTTGCGCCGGCCGCGAGCGCGGCATCCACGGCGATCTTGTGTTGCTCGACGCGATCGGGCGCCTCGGCCGCGGGAATCAGGAACACCGTGTCGGCGCCCTCCAGCGCCGCGCGCATCTCAGCCCGCACGCCGTAGCCGGAGGCCTGGCGGACTTCGGCGCCGGGGACTTCTTTCATGCGGCTCGGGTTGCGGACCACCAGGCGCTGTCGGGCGCCCGCCTCGAGCAGCCGCCGCGCCAGCCGCGTTCCCACCGCGCCAGTGGCGCCGGTGAGCGCGATCAACGGGTGCTCGACCATGATCGTGTCGTGCGCGATCTGAGGAAGGGTCCGCTGTCGCCAGCTCCGGCCAAGCGGTGATTATGATCCGCGCCGTGCGCCCGGACCGTCCGCGAGGAGCCCGCCATTGAGCGAGTTCCGGGTCGAATTCGACCATTGCGTCATCCACGTCTCGGATTGGGAGCGGGCCAATCGCTTCTACGCCGAGGTGCTCGGCGCGGAGCTGGTCGAACGCGGCCATGGGACCTGGGCCTATCGGTTCGGCGGCCAGCAACTGAACGTGCACGGTCCCGGAGTCGAGGCTCACCCGCTCGCCCGCGTCCCCGTCGCTCCCGGCAACAGCGATCTGTGCTTCGTCTGGGACGGGCCGATCGAGGAGGCGGTGGCGCACCTCGCCCGCCAGCGCGTGGAGATCGAGGAGGGTCCAGTCGCCCGTAGCGGAGCCCAGGGGGAGGGGACGAGCGTCTACTTCCGCGACCCCGACGGCAGTCTCCTCGAGTTCATCTCCTACACCTCGTAGCTCCGGGACCCGCGTCCGCCGCCACGGCACAGACAGACCTCAACAACGCGTTGAGGTCCGGGTATATGATGCCGCGCGCCAAGGTGGGAGGAACGTGATTCAGGTTCGCTCGGTCA
>JAFAZV010000340.1 GCA_019239445.1 Solirubrobacterales bacterium | reverse complement strand
CTACACGCAGATGCGCCAATTCAGCGCCGGTTCTGTAACAACTTCGCGCAGCGCCGGTCGCGACGCGCGACGGCCTCGACGGCGCGCTTGCAAACTCCCGCGTTCCGCGGCCTTGAGCTAAAATGAGCTTTCCGCCGCGGGGTGGAGCAGTCTGGTAGCTCGTCGGGCTCATAACCCGAAGGTCGCGGGTTCGAATCCCGCCCCCGCTACTACCAGTTTCTTGGTAATGAGGCCTCCGAGCGATCGGAGGCTTCGTCATTTACGCGTCCAGCGCGTTTGACGGCGTTTGGCGTACGGGGCGAGCCGCTGACGCGAGCAGGCGCGCGTCCGCGCCGAGCCAGGCGCCCTCGAGGGGGAGGACCTTCGCCGCTCGGCCCTCTTATTTGGGATGGCACCGCCGCCGCGGCATGTCCCAGAGGTCGTGAAGACGACTACGTTTCGCCGCTGGTCGCAGACCTTGGATGCCGAGCAGAGAGTGAAACTAGCCGGGGCAATCCTCCGAATCGCCGAGGGCGGGCCGACGCTGGGACGACCCTGGGTCGACGTCATCCACGGATCCCGCTTTCACAAGCTCAAAGAAGCACGCATCGACCGTGGGATGCGCGTCCTGTTCGCCTTCGACTCGAACCGAAACCTCGTCATGCTGGTCGGGGGTGACAAGACGGGGAAGTGGAACCGCTGGTACCCGTCGAAGATTCGGCTTGCCGAACGTCTTTACCTGGACCACGAACGAGGCATTGGAAAGGAGACTGGGTGTCTGAGCCGACGAGAAGCTGGAAGGACGTCCTCGGCGGCGAGCCGGTGAACGAACAGCGCGCTGCGCTGTATGCGCGGCTGATGCGAGCGCAGGAACGTATCGCCCACTCCCGGTACGAGCGTGGCGTCGATGATCAGCTCGTGCAGGACGCCCTCGATGCGGCCGACGAACGGCTGTCAGAAGCTGAGCAGCGTGAGGATCTCTATGTCTCCACGCTGGCGCATTTCGTCGAGGCTTTGGGCGGTCATCTCGAGGTTCGCGCCGTGTTCGACGATGACGTCGTCGTTGTCCGTCGCGAGCCCAGCGGCGCGGCTGCCTCTTAGCCCCGCGGCTGCGGCCTGTGATCTACTGACGAGGCCTCGGACGCGTTCGGGGTAGGACCAGTGTCGATCTCAGGAGGCCGCGAATGGCGTTGCGCACGACGGTGGTCGGGTCGTGGTGGAAGCTCAACGAATTCGAGGACGATCTAGCCCGCTATCACCGTGGCGAGCTCTCGGAAGCCGAGGGGGAGGACCTGCTGCGGCGGGCGGCCGCCGCCGGAATCGCGGAGCAGCGCGAGCTCGGGCTTGATGAGTGGACGGGCGGCGAGTACTTCACCGACAACTTCATCGACCACATGCAGCGGGTCATGCACGGCATCGACATCGACAAGCCCGATGAGCCCGACCCGTTCGACTATGACGACCTGGCTCATGCCGTCATCAGAGGAGAGCTGTCCGCGCCCGACGGCCTCGGCTACGTCCGCGCCTACAAGCGCGAATCGCAGCTTCCCGGAGGCGTGCGCAAGGCGACCGTGGTGGGGCCGCTCGAGATCACCGTCCACGCGCAGGACCAGCACGAAGCGCTCCAGCGCCAGATGCCGACCTTGATCGGCATCGTCAACCGCGAGCTGCGGGACTTGGCCGCGGCTGGCTGCCCGCACGTGCAGCTCGACGTTCCCATCTTCGGGGTGCTGATCAACACCGGCCAGATGTCACCCGAGGAGGCGGCACGCATCGTGGCCGATTGTTTCGAGGGAGTGGACGGCGTAACCCGAGGCGTTCATGTCTGCAACGGCAACTTCAAGGGCCGGCCGATGTCATCGGTGGTCCGCAACGCGTCTTGGGTTCCGTTCCTGCAGCACCTCGATGGGGTCATCGATGTCGCGGCGCTCGAGTGCAGCTACTTCGCCGAGTGGCTGGAGCGCGATGCCTTCCGCGAGATGCCGCAGAGCATGCAGTTGGCCGCGGGCATCGTCGACGAGGCGAGCTACGGCATCGAGACGGTCAAGAAGGTGCGCGATCGCGCCGCCGACTGGGCTCGGGTCGTCGGCGAGGAACGCCTTTGGATATCGCCGTCGTGCGGCTTCGGGCGTCATCCGGCGCGGACGCAGCCGGTCTTGCGCGCGAAGATGGAGCACCTGGTCGAAGCGGCGGCTTCGTTCTGAGTCGTCCGGCTCGCGCCCGGTTTCCGCGTCGGCCGCGCTGCCTCAATCGCACAGCTCAGCCACGATCGCCTCAACGGCGCGGCGGGCTAGCTGCTGAAGCTCCTCGTCGGAGCGATCCTGGATCGGGTGGGTTACGAGCACGCGGTGAATCTCGGGCTGACCGAGCGCTCTTGACTGGTGCTCGGCCGCTTGCCGAAACGCGCTGGACGCGACCAGGACCGCTGGCGTGTCCATCCCTTCGAAGCTGAGCACGTCGCGCAGACCGCACGACACGCAGGAGCCTCAGTCAGCGAGCGCCTCGATGACTGCGTCGCAGTTCTCCGCGATCTCGGCCCGGACGTCCTGCGGCGCGGGCTTGGTGAACGTCGGCTTGGCCGCGCGGATGATGGTGTGACCTCGCTGCACGAGGAGCTGCTCGAGCTCGTCAAGGAACACGTCTCCGCGGGGCTTGCGTATGTCGAGGAGGGCGATCTTGGCCGCGGCACCGCGGCGAAGGCGTTCTGCGGCCAGAGGACGACCCGCCGGTGCGGCCTCACTTGTCGGATCGAGGATGCTCAGCGCCACGGCTCGACGCTCCTGGTCACAGGTGCGGATCCTACGTCTCCGGCAACCCAGCCGCCATAGGTCATGCTGAACAGGCCGGCGTCGCCGCCGGCATGGGCGATCAGGATTCGCTCGGGCGCGGCAAACTTCGGGACGAGCGCGCTCGGGTCGGTCATGAACCGCTCCTCGATCCCTTCGGCGATACCGCCGGCGCGGCGTTTGAGCTCTCCGGCCGGGCGCTTCGATCGCTCGAACAACTCGCCCTGGACGCGCGCGCGGTCCCAACCGTGCTCGCGAAAGACTCGGCCGTGCTCAGGGCCGACGACGAGCACGGCGTCGAACGCGAAGCGCTGCCGTTGATGTCCCACCCATTCGAGCGCTTGCGCAAAGCTCGCGCAGAGCTGCTCGGGCGTTCGCGCAAGCTGGTCGACGATCAGGCGCGGGGCTTCGCCGGCGAACAAGGTGACGCCGGTTTCCGCGGCGGCCACGCCGCGATCCTGCGCGAGCCCGGGCCACGGCGAGTCATGCAGGCGCTCGGCGAAGCACGAGGTGATCTTGCCCGGCTGGCCGTGCGCAGCCCGATCCTCCTCCTGGGGCTTGCCGCCTCCGAGGTTCCGCACCACGAGTTGCAGCGCCCGCCCGATCGTCGCGTTCGCCCGGTTGCCCTGGCCGAGCGCGTTGCCGGCGCTGTTCATCCCCACCTCGTCAGCCAGTGGTCCGCTCACGACCACGACCGGGCCGGCCGGGTGCGTCGTCGAGACGAGTCCCAGGAGCGCGAACGCCGGATCGCAGGCTGCCTCGACTGCCGCCAGCACGATCGGGAAGACCTCCGGTGGGCAGCCGGCCATGACGGCGTTGATTGCCACCTTCTCGACCGTCGCCCGGCCGTCGTAGGGCGGGACGAGCGCGACGAGGTCCTGGGCGTCGCGGCTCGTCGCTTCGAGCATGTCCACAACGCGGGCTGGGGTGGGCGGGACCAGGGGAAGCCCGTCCGAGTAGCCGCGGTCGAACAGCGCATCGATCGGGTCCTCGAGGTCGCCGATCTCGAGCTCGCGCGCTTTCAGCCGTCCGTCGGCCTTCGCCTTGCGGGCGGCGAGGGTTGCCGCCACGAGGGGATCGCGCGTGATGCTGGCGCAGCCGGGTCGCCGTTCCGGGAGTCCATCGAGCCGGAGCCCGATCCCCGCGGCGTCGGCCAGTTCGTGGAGTCGCCGGCGGTCGAGGCCCTCGGTGCGAGCCTGCTCGTGGCCCCGGTCGAGCAGGATGACGGCGGGGACAGCGTCGGGATCGAAGCGCGCCGACAGCTCGAGGTCAGGATCGAGTTCGGGCGTGGCCGCGAGGTGGAGCCTCTCGGCCTGCGCGGCGGTGTCCGCCGCCGAGGACTGCGAAACGATGCGGATCGCTTTCCCGTTGCCGTCCGCCCGCGCCGCGTCGAGCACCGGAAGCACTTGGTCGCACACCGCGCAGTCGTGCTTGACGAGCACCACGAGCTCCATCGACTGCGACCCTAACACCGCCCGCCGCTCGGCGATTCCGGCCGCGTGCTAGGCGTTTGACCGGGGTCAGCCTCCAGGCAAGCCGGGAACGACCATCGGCTTGATCGACGTCGCGTCCTCGCGGCCCGCCCGAAGCGCCCGCTCGGTCTCCTCGAGCGAGAAGTGACGGGTGATGATCGCGTCGAGGTCGACTCGGCCGCTCGCCGCGAGCGCTATCGCCGCCGGATATGTGTTGGCATAGCGGAAGGTCCCGGTCAGCGTGATTTCGCTGCTCTGGATGGCGGCCATGGGAACGGTGGCGTCCTCTTCTGGGCCCATCCCGACAGCCACCGCTACGCCCGCCGGTCTGAGCGCCTTGATGCCTTCGAGCAGCGAATCGGGGTGACCCGAGCACTCGAGCAGAACGTCGGCCCGCACGTCCGAGGACCCAAGCGGCTCATCGTCGACCTTCAGCGTCCGTGATGCTCCGGAGCGCCGCGCGACCTCCAGCCGGTGTGGGTTGACATCCGTCACCGTCACGTCGGTCGCGCCGAGCGCCAGCGCAACTTGCATAGCCAGCTGGCCGATCGGTCCCGCGCCGGTGACCAGCACCGACTTCTCTGGCCCGACGCCGCCTTTCCAGCACGCCCACAGGCCGACCGAGAGCGGCTCCATCAGCGCGCCCTGATCGTCGCTCAGAGAGTCTGGCAGCGCGTAGGCGAAGTCCTCGTGAATCGCCACGTAGTGGGCGAACGCACCGTCCACCGGAGGGGTGGCGAAGAACTGGACGTGGGGGCAGAGGTTGTAGCGGCCGTGGCGGCACTGGGTGCAGCGGCCGCACGGGACGCCAGGTTCGAGCGTCACACGGTCGCCGACCCGATGGCGGGATGCCTCCGGGCCCAGGTCGACGACCACGCCCATCGATTCGTGACCGAGAATCAGCGGGGCTTCGACCACGAACGGGCCGATCCGTCCGTGTTCGTAGTAGTGCACGTCTGACCCGCAGACGCCGACGGACCGTATCTCGACCAGCACCTCGCGCGGTCCCGGTTCGGGACGAGCGATGTCCTGCAGTCGAATATCGCCGGCAGCGTGTAAGACGGCGGCGCGGTTGTTGTTGCCGGTGGCGCTCATTCGGCCGCCACCGCTCCGAGGGTGATGCCCGTGATGAGCCACCTACGCACGATCAGCACGCGAGGGAGGGAACGGCTCCGCAACCAGATCATCTACCCGAAGTCTCCGAGACGGTAAGAGAATGCCGTCTCTTACTACCCTCAGCGGCGCTGGGCCTGAACGCGGAATTCCGTCGATGCCGGCACTGCGCCGAGCGGCCTGCCCCCGTAGATGACGCGACCGCGAGCATCCTGGTAGGTCAACCACGGGATCGTCGGCTGCTGGGCAACGCCGGGCTTCGAGAAGTCGCAGACCCCGCGCCGGAACGTCTGTTGGAGCTTCGCCCACTCTGCGCTCGTGAACGTGATGCCTGGATAGTCGGCGCGGCGCAGAGGCCTGAGCTGGCACTTGTTCGCGTCAGTGGTGATCGCGTCCCCGGCGACCGTGCGAGGGGTGCCTTCGACGTTCACCACGCCCGCGGGGCAGAGGCCATTCGAGATTTTGTGCCCTGTGCCGTTCCAGCACTCGTCGCTTAGGTCCGCGGGCTTGTCGCGGATCAGCTTCCGCGGCAACGCCGTGCTGCTTCGGTCCTTTTCGACGGCGCTGAGCCAGCGGTCCATCGCGATGAAGCTGTTCAGCTCGCAATTCGCGTCGGCGGTGAGCGAAACAGGGCCTTCCCAGATCAACTGATTTGCATGGGTGCCGTGTTCGCGATCGAGGCGAGCTCGGATCGCGAACGCCCGATAGGCGTCATGGAACAGGCCGGGGTTGGGGCCGCGGCAATCGATGATCGCCGTCTGGTCGAGGTTGTTGGTCTCGTTGATCGCCCCGCTGCGGTAAGCCCTCGGCAGCGACGGTGAGCCTGCACTGTCGATGCGCGTCGGCGTCAGGTTTGAATCGACGTCCGCGCCGCCGGCCGCGGCGTTGAGGTCGACGAACTCGGCCGGGGTGATCTTGTGGGCTTTGAGCGCGCTCAACCCGTACTCGACGCCCACGTTATCCACCGGTAGCCGCACGAACCCCCGGCCCAGCTTCTGCTCGATCGGCGACCAGAACCGGCGCGGCTCCGGCCCGAAGACGTTGATCGCGGCATCGCCGATGCTGCAGCGAACTCCACCCGGATTCGACGTCGGGTTGTAGCGGTCAGCATCCGTTGTGCCAACGCACGGATCGGTCGGGACGGCGACGTGGAACTGAGCGTGATCGGAGACCTCTGCGTTCACGAACCCGTCGGGACCGCCTAGCACATCTCCCTCTTGTGTCGGAGCCCACGCCACCCCGGGCCCCCACTTCGACGAGTTGTTGAAGTACGCGAGCAGCAGGTGGTAGTCCAGGAACTGCGTCGCCGTGCTCCACGCGTCGGGGAACGAGCAGGTGGGCAGGATTCCCTGATAGGTGCCGGGGTAGGCGTTCGCGATCCATTGCTCGGCCAGTGACCCGCCCGAGCATCCGGTGCCGATCGTGTATCGAAGCGTCCCGTAGGACTTGACGATGTGCTCCTTGGCCATAACGAGCGACTCGGCCTGCAGCGGGAGGTTGCAGTTGTGTCCGCTGTTGTCGAGGGCGGTTGACATCGTCATGAACCCCCTACCGAGCGCGGCGTCGGCGGCGCCTTCGCCCGTCGTTCCGGGAGCCGTGCCGGTCTGGTAATTGACCCCGCAGGACGCCCCGTGCGTGATCAGCAACTTGTGGTCGAACTGCCGCTGTGGCGCAAACGGTGTCCACGGCCTGCCGGGTTGGAACAGGACCGCGATCTGGTACTGGTCTCGATCCTGATAGCCGGTTTCGACGCGGACGATGAACGGCACCTTGACGCCCTGATCAGTCGTCGTCTGGGCAACGTCGGAAGGTGGGCTCGAAGTGTCGTAGGGCTGGAATCCTCGCTTGCCTGGGGTCGTCGACATGTACAGGTACTTGAAGGTCGGCGCCTGGTCGCATTTCGCGTTCAACGCGCCAGGCTGGCAGCCCCACGGTTTGAGCTGCGGGCCCGAGAACACCGGTCCGCCGTTCGGATGGTTGACCAAGACGAGTTGCGTGGCCCAACCGCTGCGCAGCGTCGCCCGCAAGACGTTCCGTCCGAGCGCGAGACCCCTTACCAAGCCTTCGAAGCGTCCGTCGCGGCGAAATGCGAACGCGCGGGTCACGTTGCGCCGCCCGAGCGTGACCGTGAGATGCCTCGCGTCGGCGCGTCGAGGCAGATTGACCGCCACGAGCGCCGAGCCACCGCTGACGAGATCCGCACGGCCTGACAGAACCGCGATCGAGAGGCGGGGCTGTGCCGGCGTCGCCGCCTGAGCGGATGCCACGACCATCGCCCCAAACACCAGCGCTGCGAGTACCACCCAACGGCTGAAACGGCCTGCGCTCCTCATCCGCTTTCTCCCTCCTTGAACCTCAGCTTGATGCTCCGCGCCGGCCGCTGGAACGCGCAGACAATAGCCGACGCCGTGCCGCTTCGACCTCGGAGGGGTGGTTATCGCCGGCCGCCGCCTCTTAATGAACATGACCAGCTCATCCGCACCGCGGAGACGCGGTCCTCAGCGCGATTGGCGCCGTCCGAGGGATCGTCTCCTCGACGCACGTCGTCTCTGCGCTGAAGCCGCTTCGCACAATCGCGCGCTCGACCTCGAGCGATGGACCTCATCGCTCCTCGGTCGGCTCTGGGAGCGCCGGAGCTGGATCCCGCGCTCCGCGCACGATGATCCGATGCTCGTCGTCGGCGAGCCGATCCTCGACCTCTTCGCGGACGTGGGCGGGGACGGAGCTAAGCGGGTCTTGACGGCCGTCGCGCGCATCGACCGAGGTCCGCTCGGCGTCGTCGCAGGGGCGATGGCCGGAGCATTGCCGGCAACGCGTATGCCGGTCTGGATGTCGCAGGTCGGCGACGCGAGGGTCACGCGCGCGTTCTCCGCGTACTCGCCTGGCGACGGCGAAGCGATCTTCCTCCAGGTCGACGACAACCGCGACGAGGCGCACATGGTCGCGGCGTTCATCTCGGAGCGGCGCGGCGGAATCGCGAAGCAATTGGGGGTGATCCGCGTCATCGACCTGCTTGACCCTCAGACACCCGGCAGTGATGGCGGCGATGATGGCCTCCGGTTGCAGTTCCGCGAGGTCGACCCAATCCTCGCGTGTCGGCGCGTTCGCATCGCCGTCGACCGAACCGACAAGCACGCGCATCCGCCGGTCGGCGAGGAGTTCTCCGAGCACCGGGCCCTCGCCATAGCCCGGGTGACGCCATTATCGATCGTGCTGCGTCAGCCCGCGGCTGGTTGAAGGGCGCTTACCCATTGAAGGGCTGTAATACGTGATAGGGTGAACGTATGACGATGCTCAGCTTTCGGGTTGCAGAAGACGAGGCGGCGGAAGCGCAAGAGTGGGCGGATCGGCTTGGGGTGGATCGTTCAGAGCTCCTGAGGGACGCTCTCCACCGCCACCTCGTGACGCTCCGCAGCCAACGCGAGGGGGATCACTACGATCGGCTTCCGGTAACAGGTTCGGAGCTATCGCTTGGCGAGGTGGCCGAGTGGGGCCCGGCGGAGGACTGGGCCGACTGGGCCGACAGTGCGAGCGATGAAGCGGGGTGAGATCTGGTTTGCCGCAGCACCGGGTGGCGATCGCCCGGTGCTCGTGTTGACGCGTGATCCTGTCGCAGACCGGATTGCGTACGTGAC
>JAFAZV010000384.1 GCA_019239445.1 Solirubrobacterales bacterium | reverse complement strand
CGCCGATCGCGCTCGACGGGAGCTCGAGTCACTGCTCGCGGCGCAGCGGCCCGACGGCTTCATCGGTCACACGATCTTCTGGAACACGCCGCTGCGGGGCGTTCGTCGCTTCACCTACAACGTCACCGAGCCGCGCGCGTTGATGACGGCCAGCATCCAGCCGCCGGCGCTGGCCTGGGCGTGGCGGATCGCGATCGGCGATCCGCGCGAGGTGCCAGGGATCGGGCGTCAGCACGATTGGCTCGAGGCGAACCGCGATCTCGACCACGATGGCCTGATCTGGATCGTGCAGCCCGACGAGTCAGGCCTTGACGCTTCGCCGCAGTTCGACGCTGTCTGGCGCGCCCGCGCGCACAGCCGACTTGGCTACGTCCTGCTCGTCCAACGCAACCGACGGTTGGGCTACGACGCCCGCCGGATCGCGGCGAGCGGCGGACCCGTGTGCTGCGAGGTGATGACGAACGTCATCTACTCGCTCTCGCGCTCGGCGCTCGGCCGGCCTTCGCTGACCGGGCAGATCGTCGAGCGTATGTATGACCCCGACGCCGCGCTGTTCCGCCCGCTCGCCCGCCCCGAGCCCAGCCGGACGCCCGCGCTGACGTGGACCGCGCTCGCGCCGCTGGCGCTGCCGGATCTGCCCGAGGAGATCGCTCGCAAGCTCGTCGAGCGGCATTTGCTCGACCGCGCCCGCTTCTGGCTGCCGGTGCCGCCGCCGTCGGTATCGGCCGCCGATCCGACGTTCACGACGCAAGATCGCAACGCCCTCGGCGTGCGACGTTACTGGCGGGGCCCGACCTGGATCAACGCCGCGTGGCTCGTGTGGCTGGGGCTCGTGCGGCTCGGCTACGACGAACCCGCTGAGCAGCTCGTCAGCCGCATCGCAGGTACGGTTCATGCGCATGGACTGCGCGAGTACTACAACCCCTACACCGGGCAGGGGATGGGCGCGTTTGACTTCGGTTGGTCGTCGTTGGCGATCGAGCTGACCGAGCCCGACCCGCGCACGCGGAGCAGCTATCTCGGAACCGGCACCCCGCCACGGCGCGACTCGGTCGAAGCGGCCTGACAGGTACGCTCGCAAACGCGCTGTGGATCGCTCGCTCGAACACTTTGATGTCTTGATCGTTGGTGCCGGCCTGTCCGGGATCGGCGCCGGCTACCACCTCCAGGACAAGTGCCCGACCAAGAGCTACGCGATTCTCGAGGCCCGCGAGCGCAGCGGCGGGACGTGGGACCTGTTCCGCTACCCCGGGATTCGTTCGGACTCCGACATGCACACGCTCGGCTACGCGTTCCGTCCCTGGGACAACCCAAAGGCGATCGCCGACGGTGGATCGATCCTGACCTACATCCGCTCCACCGCGGATGACTACGGGATCGCGGAGAAGATCCGCTTCAACCATCGCGTCCGAGGCGCATCGTGGTCAAGCGCGAAAGCGCGCTGGGAGATCGAGGCCGAGCGCACCGACACGGGCGAGACGGTCCGGCTGACCTGCGACTTTCTCCTCTGCTGTTGCGGGTATTACCGCTACGACCACGGTTTTACGCCTCACTTCGAAGGCTTGGAGCGCTTCGGCGGCCGCATCGTTCACCCGCAGCACTGGAGCGACGACATCGACTACGAGAACCGGCGGGTGATCGTGATCGGCAGTGGCGCCACTGCGGTGACTCTGGTGCCGGCACTGGCGGAGAAGGCTGCGCACGTGACGATGCTCCAGCGCTCGCCGAGTTATGTGGTCTCGCTGCCGGCGGAAGACGAGCTCGCGAACCGGCTGCGGCGCAAGCTCCCGGCGAAGCTCGCCTACGGCATCGTCCGTTGGAAGAACGTCCTGCTCATGCTGCTGAGCTTTCGGCTCAGCCGGCGCCGGCCAGAACTGATGAAGAAGCTGATTCGCAAGGGCCTCGAGCGCGCGTTGCCGCCGAGCTACGACATCGACACGCACTTCACGCCGCGTTACAACCCCTGGGATCAGCGCATGTGCCTGGTCCCGGACGGAGACCTGTTCGAGGCGCTCTCGAACGGCCGGGCGTCGATGGTTACCGACCGCATCGACGCGTTCACCGAGACCGGCGTCAGCCTCGCCTCAGGAACCAAGCTCGAAGCGGACCTGATCGTCACCGCCACTGGCCTTGACCTCGTGCCGCTCGGCGGGATGGCGGTGACCGTCGACGGACGAGAAGTCTCGATCGCGGAGACGCTCGCCTACCGAGGGATGATGCTGAGCGGCATCCCCAACCTGGCCGTGGCGTTTGGCTACACCAATGCTTCGTGGACGCTGAAGTGCGACCTCACGTGCGAATACGTCTGCCGTTTGCTGCGTCACATGGACGCGCACGGCTACAGCTTCTGCATCCCCGAGAACCACGACCCGTTCCTGGCTCCCGAGCCATTCATCGATTTCAGCTCCGGTTATGTGGTCCGGGCCATCCACAAGTTCCCCCGCCAGGGGCCGAAGCCGCCCTGGCGCCTGCATCAGAACTACGCGCGCGACATCGTCTCCCTGCGGCTGAGCCGGCTCGAAGATGGCGTGCTTCAGTTCCGCCGCATCCCTGCCCACGTGGCCGAACCGTCGTCAATTCTGCCGCCGACCCCGACCCCGACCCCGACGCCGCATTCAGCGCTCGAACACGATGGAGCCGCGGCGCGTGACGACGGTCGTGGCGATGTGGCGTCGCTCGACGTCGTAGGGACGGCAGACGCTCAGCCCGATCCGCGCTGAGCCAGGAACTCCGTTGCCGCGCGGCGGCCGCTCTCGTACAGCCGTCCCGCGGTCTGCGCGTCGATCGTGAAGTCGAACGGGCTCACGCCGAGCCCATCAACCTCGATCGACCTCGACTGCACCCACGGCTGAGCGAGATAACCCTGATCTCGTCCCACGATGGCGGTGACCACGAGCGACTCGAGAAACCGGAAGCCCGGGAAGCCTCGCAGCAGCGACAGCGCCGGAACCAGCCGCGTGTCGCCAGCCGGAAGCGTCGGGATCAAGGTCACGCCGATCGTCCGCCAGCGACCGGAGCGGCCGTCGCTGCGGTCGAAGATGTCGACCGGGTAGTTGGTGATCAGCCCGCCGTCGACGAGCAGCGATTCGCCGCCCGGGTAGCGGAGCTTGTAGGGCTCATACAGGTAAGGCACGGCGGTCGAGGCGCGCACGGCGTCCGCGACGCGCTGCTGGTCGGGGGCGAGGTCATAGCGCTGGTAGTCCTCCGGCAGCCGCAGCAGCTGCCCGCGCGTGACATCGGCCGCCATCACGGTGAGCCGCCAGCGATGCGAAGGCCGGAGATCCGCGTCGTTGTCGTCGCTGATCCGCAGGTCGGCGAACGTCGTGACTCCGAAGCGCGCGAGCTCCGTTTCGAGCAGATCGTGCAGGTAGGTGCCTTCGGCGTAGCCGTTCTCGAGCACAAGGGACAGGGCCGGACCGACGAGCGGCACCCGGTCCAAAGCGTCTTTGTCGATGAACCGCCGGTACTGAAGCCCCAGCAGCAGCTGGTGCAGGTAGTCCGTACTAGCCCCGGCGGCGAGCAGCGAGGCGACGATCGACCCCGCCGAGGTGCCGGCGATTCGCTTGAACTTCGCGCCCCGCTCCTCGAGCACGGAGACCGCGCCGACGTGCGCGATCCCGAGCACACCCCCACCTGAGAGCACGAGGTCGAGCGGGCCCAGCCCGGCTGACGCGGTCACGCCTGCCCCCCGGTCTTCCGGCGTGTTCATGAACTCTTCACCCTACAGCGCTAACGTCAGAGTCATGAATATCGACACCAACACCAATCGCGAAGTCGACCTGACCGACGAGCAGTGGCGCGAGCGGCTCACGCCTGCGCAGTACGAGATTCTGCGCCGCCACGGCACCGAGCGAGCCTTCACGGGCGCCTACTGGAACGTCAAGGACGACGGCATCTATCGGTGCGCCGGGTGCGGGACGGAGCTGTTCCGCTCGGACACGAAGTTCGACTCCGGCACCGGCTGGCCGAGCTTCTTCGAGCCCGCGGTGGCGGAGAACATCGAGCTGCGTTCGGACCGCAGCCTCGGCATGATGCGCACCGAGGTTCTGTGCAAGCGCTGCGGCGGGCACCTCGGCCACGTCTTCGACGACGGCCCACGCCCGACCGGGTTGCGCTATTGCATCAACTCCTGCGCGCTCGAGCTCGAGCCCAGCGACTCCTAGCGCAAACCAAACGACACGACGTTTGCGCCGGCCCCGCCGGCGCAAACGTTATGGATCCGCGGTCGGCCTGGCTGGGTCGCTGCCGGCGCCTTGCCCCGCGCGCGTCGGGTGATGTTCGTCGGCGGAGGGGCGCTCAGGAGCCGCGACGTCTACGCGCGACGGCGCACCCGCGTCGGCGTCAGCGCCGGCGCGCATCTTACGCTCGCGGAGTCGTCTGAAGATCAGCACGGGCGCCAACACAAGTGCGATCACGATCGCTGCGACGATCCCGAAGCGCGCGATCACCTTTGCGGCCGCCTCGCCGCCGAAGTAACCGGCGAGCCCGAAGGTCACTCCCCAGGTGATCCCGCCGAGCGCGTTCCAGAAGAAGAACTCGCGGAACGGCATGTGGTTGATTCCTGCGAGCCAGGCCGCCGCCACGCGTATGAGCGCGATCCAGCGCCCGATGAACACGGCCTTGTTGCCGTGCCGGTCGAAGAACCGGTCACCGCGCGCGATCAGCTTCACGCGCCGGTGATGCAACGGCCCCGGCGCAACGAGCACCTCGCGGCCAAAGTGGCGGCCGAGCAGGTAGCCGATGTTGTCGCCGATGATCGCGGACGCGATCCCGATTGCGAGCACGAGTTCGATCTGAAGCTTGCCCTGGCTCGCTAGCACGGCCGCCAAGACGAGCGCAGTCTCCCCAGGCGAAGGAATGCCCATCGACTCGAGTCCGATTACCGCCGGGAGGAGGTAGCCGAGACTGCTCGAGACCGAGATCAGCGCGGCGAAGGTGAGCATCAGCACGGCGGTCCGGCGGGGGCAAACTGCGGATTGCGCATGATCGCGAGCAGCGACAACCCGGCCGGCAGCGTATGTCCCGCGCCCAGCCAGCTCGCCTCGAGCTGCATGGGTCGCTCGAGCATTCCGTTCAGCCATCGCGGTCCGAGCTGCAGGTCAGGGGTGTAGTCGCCGTCCGCGCCGAGCCGCCCCCATCGTTGCGCGAGGCGGACCGCTGCCGCCGGCGCCAGCAGCACGCTGTTGAACGAAGTGACACGCTCGACCTGCCAGCCGGCAAGCGCCGCGGCTGTGCGTAGCGTGCGGCGGGTGTAACGGCGGTGGTGGTGGTTAGCCTCGTCGTGGCGCGACCACAACGCCGGATACGCCGGCACCGTCACGAGCAGCCACGCCCCCGGCCGGCTCACGCGGCGCAGCTCGGTCAGCGCGACCACGTCATCGGGCGTGTGCTCGATCACATCGAGGCAGGTGATGAGGTCAAAGCGCGATTCCTCCCAAGGCAGCTCCTCGAGCCTCCCGATGCGGACGTCGAACGCGCCCGATCCGCGACCTTGGGCCACAGCGGCCGCATCCGGGCTGAGCTCGACTCCGGCCACCGGCCCGAACTCGGCCAGCTCCTGGAGGGTCCGGCCGGAGCCGCAGCCGGCGTCGAGAACCGAAGCGCCCGGCGGCACGGGCAGCCGCGCGAGCTCGGCCCGGATGACCCGCCGCCGGCCGCGATACCACCAGTGATGCTCGTCGGCCTCGAGCATCGCCTGCATCAGGCGCTCGTCCATGCGCTGATGCTGTCAGCTAGTGCTCCCCACCGCGCATACCGCCGCATTCGAGCCGCGACGGGCGGCGCCTGCCTTCGTCCTCGGAGGCTCGCGCAGCGCTGCTGCCTCGGGGGCGGCCCGCTCGGCCTCCAGCCTCGCTAACGGCCGGGCCGCCCCCGAGTCGTCCAGCTGCCTCCTGCGTCCTCCGCACGCATCCGCCCGTCACGCCTCTCGGTGCGGCCGCATGCACGGCGGGAAGCACTAGACGAGGGCCACGGCGCCCGCGTCGGGGGCCCGGGCCGCAGGCAGGCGGAGCGTGAACTTGGCTCCCCTGCCGTTCGGCTCATCCAGGACCAGCTCGCCGCCCATCCTCGCGGCCAGCTCCCGCCCGATGGCTAGGCCGAGGCCGAACCCGGCCTGACCACCGGTGTCGCGTCCGCGCTGGAAGCGCTCGAAGATCAGCGCGCGCTCCTCCGGACGCACGCCGGGGCCCTGATCGCGCACACTCAGCGCCGGCATCCGACCGCCGCTCAGCTCGACGGTGACTTCACCTCCGGTCGGAGTCATCCGGACGGCGTTGTCGAGCAGGATGCGCAGGATCCGCGCCACGCTGCCGGGGTCGCCAAGCGCCCACACCGGGCCGACGCCGTCCACGAGACCCGAGACGATTCCGCGCTCGCTCGTGCCCAGTTCGAACTCGGCCAGCACAGCCCGGCTCAGCTCTCCCAGCTCGACCGGCTCGGAGCGCAACTGCACGTCGGCGTCGATCCGGCTCAGGTCGAGCAGATCGGCTGCCAGCCGTCCCAGCCGCCGGGATTGAGCGCGAGCGCGCTCTAGGAGCGCCCGGGCGTCGTCGAGGTCGGGCTCGCCGCCCCGCAGCTCGTCGTCCATCAGCTCGAGCATGCCGTCCAGCGACGCCAGCGGCGTCCGCAGCTCGTGCGAGGCCGTCGCGACGAACGCCCGCCGCGCCTCCTCCTGGTGCTGGAGGCGGCGCTGCATGATCGCGAACGTGCGCGTGAGATCGCCGACCTCGTCGCTGGCGCGGTCCTCGGGCACGGCGACCACCGGGCCTTCTTGGGCCACCCGGAGGGCGGCCTGGCGCAGCCGGCGCAGCCGCCGGACCAGCGTCATGGCCAGGGGAATGGCGAGGATCAGGGTGAGCGCGAGCCCGGCTAGGGCAGCGGTGATGAACGCGGTGCGCACGGCGTCCACCGCCGCCGGGATCTCGTCGATCGGGCGGCGAATCGCCAGCACGTACTGCAGGCCGGCGTTCCTGAACGGGACTGCCACGCGCACGTAGTCCTTGCCGTCGATCGACCCGAAGCTCGAGAGCGATCGCCCGCTGCGGAAGACGGTCGCTACGTCATCGAAGGAATCGGCCTGAACGTTGCCGACTTCGAGGTCGCGAGGAAGCAGCAGCTGGCCCTGCCCGTCGGCGGCCGGATAGCCCAGCACGTAGACGTTGCCACCTACTCGCGTGGCGAGCTGCTGCTGCGTGGTGGCGAGCGAGAACTGCGCGCTCGCGCTCTCGTCAGGATTGGTTAGACCGAGCAGATCGAGCTTCTGAAACTGCTGGGCCGGATCCTTCGGAAGGTCATTTTTCAGCGTCGAGAGAGCGGCCTTGCGCAGGCTCTGCTCGAGCGGTCCCAGCAGCGCCAGGGCGGCGACGGCCAGCGTCGCCACCGTGGTCACCAGCACCGCGCCGACGATCCGTCCGCGCAGACCGAGGGCCATTCGCCGCGGTCGCGCCCGCAGCACTAGGGACCCCGCAGCCTGTATCCGGCGCCGCGCACGGTGAGGATGTAGCGTGGCTTCTCCGGCTCGGGCTCGAGCTTCTCGCGCAGGTGGCGGATGTGGACGTCGATCGCACGTGGATCACGGTAGGCGCTGTCGCCCCAGATCGCCCGCAGCAGCTCTTGCCGGTTGAGTAGACGGCCTGGTTGGGACATCAGGGCGTCGAGCAGCTCGAACTCGGAGAAGGTGAGGCGAACCGCGGCACCTTCCACCATCACCTCGCGCTGCGCTCGGTCGAGCGTGATCGGGCCGACGACAAGCACCTCCTCGCCCATCGCCCTGGTGCCGGCGCGTCTGAGTACTGCTCGGATCCGGCTGCGGAGCTCCGCCAGCCCGAACGGCTTAGTCACGTAGTCATCCGCTCCCGCCTCCAACCCGAGCACCGCATCGGCCTCGGAGTCGAGCGCGGTCAGCATGATGATCGGGACTACGTTGCGGCGGCTGCGCAGCGTCCGGCAGACCTCGTAGCCGTCCGGTCCCGCGCCCAGGGCGACGTCGAGCAGGACGATGTCGAAGTGGTCCGTGCTGGCGCGGTCGATCGCGCTTCGGCCGTCTGCGACCGCCATCACCCGGTGGCCTTCGCGCGAGAACGAGCGGGTCAACATTTCCCGGAGATCCGACTCATCGTCGACGACGAGGATCGCGAGCGACGCGCCCGCGGCGCGCGGTCCAGGTGGTGGCAACGAGGAGGCCGTGCTCTCGGAGCTGGTCATCCGCCGCCGATCGTAGCGGGCGCCTCAGAGCATATGGAACCGCAGGAGTCCGCCGCGCGAGTCCGCTGAGCGACCTATCCTGCCCGCAAATGCGATGGTCGCGCGCCATCAGCAGGATCGCGCTGCCGCTGTGCACGCTGCTCCCAGCTGCACTGGCGCCGACAAGCGCTCGCGCCGATGTGGTCGCGGTCACTGGGGGCGCCACCTCGATCACGAAGACGACGGCCCTTCTCCAAGGCGTCGTCAACAACGACGGCAGCGCATCACGTTGGTACTTCCAGTACGGCCGGAACCCGGCTGCGCTGGTCTTGCAGACGCCAGTTCGCGCGCTCTCAGACGCCGGCGTCACCGCAGTCGCGGACACCGCGCGCGGCCTGAGACCCGGTACGGGCTACTACTTCCGCCTCGTCGTCGACTCGGTCGGAACGAGCCCGCACCTCGGCGACGCGAAGC
>JAFAZV010000233.1 GCA_019239445.1 Solirubrobacterales bacterium | reverse complement strand
AGGCATCACGGCTACTCGGCCCGTCGTGCAACGAGGCTCAAGCCAAGCGCGCGATAATCGGCACGAACGCTTGCGGGGGCATCGGGCTACGGTGTGCCGGCTCTCCTGGTCGCGTCTCGATCGTCCGGCAGCGCGACTCATGGGGTCAGCGCATCGAGAACGGTCGATCGATCCAGACCATCGATTTCGACGACTTTGTGGTGTGAGCGATGCCCGCGACGATCGTCACCGACGACCTCGCCACGCCGAGCCGCTTGGCGACCAATCGCCGGACCGCTTCTTTAGCTCGTCCCTCAATCGCCGGCGCGGTCACCCGGAATGTGACGACCCATCGTGCACGTCCTTCCGTGCCGAAGGCTGAACGTGATAGCAATGCTGGCGCAGCTCAGGAACCGCATCATCCCGTAGCGGGCCGGCTTCCCATGTCGATCAACCCACAACCCGCGGCCCCTCTCACCCCGGACCCGCTATGCGTGACCTCCGATCGGAACGCTCGGTTGTCATCCGCATACGGGCTAGTGAGGTGTGAGCACTGTTCGCCTAGGCGGTCGAGCGGTTCAGCGCTGCGATCAAGCTCGATCCAATCCGATCCGTCACCACGGCCAGTCCGGCGAGCGGCTTCGACAGCACGCGGATGGCAGGACCGCGGCCGGGTCCTTGCCGCTCGGCAAGCTGCGATCCGATCGCCTCGGCGATCGCGACTACCCCGGTGAGCGGCCGCACCATCACCCAGATCTCTCGGATCTTTCCGTCCGCATTGAGCTCGAGCAGGGTTGTGACCTTGATCGGCTTGCCAAGTACCCGCCCATTGCCGACGAGGATGCGCGTGTGCTCGTCACCGAGCTCGTGCGTGTACACGTCAATAAAGATCGAATCGAGGACCATCGCGAGCAACGCTGCGACCGAGTCGCGACCCTCGAATCCCGGATCGGTTATCACCGGCGAGTGGAAGACAACGTCGTCTGCGAGCAGGGGCACCATCCCGTCGTGGTCCCGGGCTGCCAACGCTTGCCCGTAGGGATGAGGGTCCATGATTTCTCCTCACTGGATCGTTCTTGTGACGCATGCGGCTCCCGTCGATCTGGCTTTCATCCGTGCCGTGCCATCGCGGCCATTTCGGGTCAGGCCGGATCGTGCTCGCCCGCGGCGGTTGTGCTCACTGGAAGTCGATCAGGCGGATGGGTGAGATTGGAAAACGCCGTTTGCGAGTTCGGCACCGGCTCGTGGTGGCCTGTCCTTTGGCCGTTCGCGGCGTCAGGGTGCGGCGCCTTGTTTATGTCACCAGTGGTCAGTTCGGCTGACGGGCCGCGGTGCCGACGGTACATCTGTGCGACCCATTGGCCGCCGGGGCGCTGCGCCAGTAAGTCAAGGAACTCGCGCCATGAATCCGGTAGGTCGTTGACGGCGACCATTGGATACGGGAACTCCGGCGGTCGCGCCACGCCGTAGAACAGCGCCGCTGCGGTGAGGTCCCCGACCGTGAACGAGTCGCCGACGAGATAGCCGCTTGATGAGATTTCGCGCTCGAGCCGGTCCATCGCGGCGACCATCTTCGCGCGGCTGTCTGCGGCCGACTCGGCGCTGATCTCAAATCTTCGCCGCATCGCCACACGGAGCACCGGGAAGCCGGCACGGAGCAGCGCCCGCGGCGCGCGGTGGCGGCCTTGGGTGAACAGTGGAACCACCAGCTCCGGGCGGGGAAGCACTTCGTGGTAGAACGCGCGGCGGATGTGCGGTCCGAGCTCCTCGTCGAAGAACTCCTCGAGCTCGAGCGCGCGACGCCGCAGCGCCTCATCCTCGGGATAGAGCGGCGGCTGCGGCCACCGCTCCTCGATCGCGGCGATGATCCGGGTGGAGCCGCCGATCGAGCGCCCCTCGAGCGTGAGCACCGGGGCTGTCGAGGTGTCGCCGCTCAGACGCCTGGTCTTTACGGCGTGGAGCCCCGGCAGCAACGAGTCGCGGATGTGGGGAATGCGCTTGTAGTCGAGCGCCCAACGGACCTTCTCGACATAGTGCGAGACCTGGAGCTGCCACAACACCGGGACAGAGTCCGGGTAGGCACGGGTCGGGTTAGCGCTGCCCGAACCCGTTGGTCGCGGGGCCTCACTGCCATTGATCGCGTGCTTGGGGGTGTGCATTTCGCGGCCTCCTCGGTTTCTGCGGCTTGGCTCGGACATCGTCGACTGGCGCGAGCATCGCGCGGTGCGATCGTTTTCGCGACGTGGGAGACCACCTGCTTTAGCGGCGCTGGACCGAGGAGTTTTGAGCGCGTAGGATCGAGCGGCCGTGGCCGCAGTTGACGAGGGGCAAGTGCTTCTGGAGCGAGACGCGGCGCTGGAGCGGATCGATCAGCGCCTGCGTGGCGCGATCGGGGGAGACGGTTCGCTGGTTGTGCTCGAGGGACCGGCCGGCATTGGCAAGACGCGCCTGGTAATGGCCGCGGGTCGACGCGGCCGCGAGCTCGACATCGAGGTGCTCAGCGCGCGCGGCTCCGAACTGGAGAGGATGTCCCGGCCGCCGTGGAAATCTGACTTGGCGACGGTCCTATTCGGATGGTCACACATCGACGGCGCGTGTCAACGGGGTTGGAGTTGGTGGCGGTGTTTGATGAGGTCGGTTTCGATGTGGATGGCGAGTTGGGCGAGGCCGCGGTAGCCCTCGACTTTGCGGAAGCGCGTCTCGGCTTCGAGCATCCCGGCGGCGGTCCAGCGCAGACACATCTCGCCGGAGCTCCAGTTCTTGACGTTGCGCTGGATCGCACGGACGGTGCCGATCATCGATTCGCACGGGTTGGTCGACTGCAGGGTCCGCTTGAGCTTGCCGCTGATCCCGAGCCGCGTGACGGTCAGGGTCTCTTCCATGCCCTCGCGTAGCGAAGCGGCGGCGCCTGGGTGTTCGTGCTCGAGCTCGACCGCGAGACGCTTGAGTTGATCCAGCGCCTTGGCGTGGTCGGTCTCCTGCCACGTCTGGATGAGTCGACGCTTGATCGGCAGGCGCTCACGTTCGGGTAGCAGCTCGAGCACGTTGCGCTCCTTATGGCGCACGCAGCGCTGGACCGGGACCTCGTCGCCGAACACCTGCCGGATCGCCTTGCGCAGCGCCTTGGAGCCATCGATAACGAACAACAGGCCCTGCTCGACGTCCAGGCCGCGAGAGACCAGGTCAGACAACAGCGCTGTGGCGATCGTGGCGTTCTCGGTGCTGCCCGACCACAGGCCGAGCGCGAGCTTGTTGCCCTCGGTCGTGATCCCCAACGCTACGACGTTCGTGCGGCCCTTGATCTCGATCCCATCGAGCATCACCACCGCCAGGCGCAAGTCAGCGAGCTGCCGGGACATCAGATGCCACAGCGCCTCCCGGGTGCGCGCCACGAACGCCCGCGAGATCGACGACTTCGACGTCGAGCGCTCCCGCCGCGCCGCGTCATCGCCGACCGGTTCCTGCACGCGACGGTACTTGCGACCCGAGACGCCGGCCAGGATCCGCTCCAGCGCTAACCGGCCGAGCTGGTCCCGATTGGCGAAGTGCTCATAGGTCTCAAGCGTCACCTCGCTCTCCCCATCCGCCGTCCGCGCGCGCGGCCGCCTCACGCCCACGCGCCGGCCCCCCAGCGTGACCTCGCCATCCTCATGACCGTGCCGGACCGCGCTGCGATCCCGATTCCACTTGCCCTTCACGCCCACGACCTCGTCGACCTCCAGCTCCAGCAGCTCATGCAGCACGCCGAGCCCAACCTCAACCGACAGCGCCAGCAGCCCCTCCTTCGCCGCCCCCACCAACTCTCCCAACGCCACCCGCACCCGCTCCGGGAGCACGTCCTCATCATTGATCGCCTCAGCGACCGGTACGTTTGACTTCACGGCGGTTCCTCCTTCGATCTTGCCGGATCGCCCACCACGCTCCCACCAAGAGCGGACGGGCCGGAGCGCCGTCACCTCAAAGTTCCACGAACCCCGGGACAACCTCGAACTGGAACGGGACTTCGCGTATGGTCTCGTTCGGCAGCTGTTTGAGGCGCCGGTCGTGGCGGCGTCGCCGCGGGAACGAGCTGAGCTTCTAGCTGGGGCGGCCGGGCGCGCGGCGGCGCTGTTCGGCGTCGCCGGACCGCACGGTCGTGCCGCCGACGCGCTGCTCGACCCCTCGTTCGCGATCCTGCATGGGCTCTACTGGCTGTGCGCGAACCTCGCCCAGCGCTCAGCGCTTCTGCTGTGCGTCGACGATCTCCATTGGGCCGACCAGGCCTCGCTGCGGTTTCTTTACTACCTCGGGCGACGAGTTCAGGAGCTGTCGATCGCGGTCGTCGCCGCGACGCGACCGCCGCAGTCGCATGACGGGCCGCCGCTGCTCGCGGCGCTCACCGCCGACCCGTCGGCCGAGGTCCTGCCGCTCGCACCATTGAGCGAGCGGGCGGTGACCGAGCTCGTGCAGTTCGGACTCGGGGCCGAGGTGGAGTCGGTTTTCGCGAGTGCGTGCCACGAGGCGACTGGCGGTGTTCCGTTCCTCGTCCAAGAGCTCGTCCGCGAGATCGCCGAGGAGGGCATCGAGCCTACGGCGGCAGCCGCCCCCAGGATCGCGGCGCTCGCGCCGCGGACGGTCTCGCAGTCGGTCGTGCAGCGCCTGAGTCGCCTTTCCTCAGCCGCCCGCGAGCTGGCACGAGCGACGGCCGTGCTTGGCGAGGCCGACCTTCGGCTCGCGGCCGGCCTCGCCGACGCGACCCCGGAGCCGCAGCAACCGCGGCCGATGAGCTCGCCGCAGCCGGGACCCTCGAGCAGGGCCGGCCGCTTCGTTTCGTGCACCCGATCGTCCGGGCGGCGGTCGAGGCGGATCTCTCGTCCGGCGAACGGGCCGGCCTGCACGCGGCGGCGGCGCGCCGGCTCGCGTCCGAAGGCGCGTCTGCGGACCGGATCGCGGCCCACCTGCTGGTAATCGACCCGTCCGGAGACGACTGGGTCGTCGAGTTACTACGGGCCGCCGCCAGCGCGGCGCTTGCAAACGGCGCTACGGACTCCGCTCTGGCCGATTTGCGCCGGGCGCTGGCAGAGCCGCCATCAGAGCGCGTTCGCCCTGATGTCCTGCTCGAGCTGGGGTTCGCCGAGTCGTACGCTGGGGATCCGCAGGCGGTGGCTGATCTCGAGGCGGCACTCGCTACGGCGGTCGACGCGGCTGCTCAGGTGTCGATCACGCTTGCGCTGGGACGCATGCTCCAGATCGCCGGCCGCAACCGTGAGGCGCTCGCGGTCTTCGATCGGACCCGTGCTCGCCTCGCGGACAGCGATCCAAGTGGTGCAATCACGCTCGAGGGCGCGGTCCTCGGCGCGGCGCAGCTCGACGCAGAGACCGCAGGCGAGGCCGCAGCGCGGATCGCCGCCCTCCGTCGTCTGACTGAGGAAAAGGCCGACGTGCCGTCGAGCGTTTTCGGCACGTTGGCGTTCGCAGCTGTGATGGCGAACGAGCCGGCCGAGACGGCCGCGCGACTTGCGCTGCGCGCGCTTGAGGGAGCGCCAAAGCTGCTGCCGGAGGCGGTCGACCGACCCCCATTCTTCTACCACGCCTGCATCGCGCTGACCATGGCGGAACAGTTCGAGGAGGCGCTGCCGCGGTTCGACGAAGCGGTAGCGGATGCCCGCCGCCTCGGCTCGCTCCCCCACGTGCTGGGGCTCTCCTGCTACCGCGCCCTGCTGCATCTCCGCATCGGCAACCTCGCCGACGCCGAAGCGGATGCACGCGTCGCGCTCGAGGCCGGCCGCCGACCGCCCGGCTTCCACGCGGCACTCGCCCTCGCCGTCCTGCTCGAGACGCTCGCCGAGCGCGGGGAGTTCGACGTCGCCGAAGCCGCGGATCAGCGCTACCCGCTCGGCTCGCAGTTCCCAACGATGATCCACGCGGGAGTTCTGCTTGCCTCCCGCGGTCGGCTTCGTCTTGCCGAGCTTCGGCCAGCGGCGGCGCTCGACGATCTCCTCGCTGCCGGTGAGCTTTTCGCTCGGCTGCGCACTCCCAACGCGATGACCACGCAGTGGCGGTCGGACGCCGCCCTCGCGCACCTAGCGCTCGGCGCGCAGAACGAGGCGAAGGCGCTTGCAGGCGCGGAGGTCGCAGTCGCCACCGGGTTCGGTGTCCCCCGCATGCTCGGGACCGCCCTCCGCGCGGCCGGTCTGGCAGAGGGCGGAACACGCGGCATCGAGCTCCTGCGCCAAGCGGTAGACGTGCTGGAGGATTCGCCCGCGCGACTGGAGCGCGCCCGCGCGATGACCGACCTGGGCGCCGCCCTCCGGCGCGCGGGCCAGCGAATACAGGCCCGTGAGGCCCTGCGTCTCGCGCTCGACCTCGCCCACCGCTGTGGCGCGCTCGCGCTCACCGAGCGAACCCGCACCGAGCTCATCGCCGCCGGCGGACGACCCCGACGCCTCGTCCTCACCGGGCTTGACTCGCTCACACCGAGCGAGCGTCGCGTCGCCCAGCTCGCCGCCACAGGGCTCCCCAACCGCGAGATCGCCCAGCACCTGTTCGTAACAGCCCGAACCGTAGAAGGGCACCTCACCCACGCCTACCAGAAGCTCGACATCACCTCCCGCGAGCAACTCCCAGCCGCCCTCGCCAGCCGCGACACCGACATCACCGCCCCCGCCGCGCCCCTCGGCTGACCACCATCGACCCTTCGCGATGCCAGCATCTCCGTGAGCCAGTGCCCACCAGCTCGCAACGGTTCGGTCACGCTTTGCTCTCGCGGCGGTACTGGGCGCCAGGCGGGTCGGCGCCCCGCAGCGCGCGGAAAGCTCGCCCTATGGGCGCGAATCCGCGGCGACGAGGGGGAGCTTGGCACGACAGAATCTTTGGTCCGCTCCCCTTGAACCTCACGTCGCGTGAGGTCCTACGGTGACGCCGGTGACCGTCATGACCGACGAGGAGTACACAGCCGAGCACGTTCAGATCGGTTCGCTAGCGAAGGCGGCCGGACTGACTGTGCGCACGCTGCACCATTACGACGAGATCGGCTTGTTGGTACCCGAGGAGCGCTCGTACTCGGGGCGGCGGCTGTACTCCGAACAGAACGTCAGACGGCTTTACCGCATCGTTGCGCTCAGGCAGCTGGGTTTGTCGCTCGAGGAGATCGCTTCCGTTCTCGACCGAGACTTCGATCTCGCCGCTGCGATCCGCCAGCACCTGGCTCAGGTCGAGGAGAGCCTCTCCCTCCAGCGCCGGCTCAGGCGCACGCTCAGCCGGATGCTCGAGCTGCTCGAACAGGGGTGCGAGCCGACCCTCGACCAGTTCATTCGAGCCATCGAGGAGACCACCATGATCGAGAAGTACTACACAGCCGAACAGCAGGCCCAGCTGGGGCGGCGACGGGCTGAGCTGGGCGAGAAGCGTGTCCGCGAGGCGGAACGCGATTGGGCCGAGCTGATCGACGATGTCAAGGCGGAGCAAGCCACGGGCACCGACCCGACCGATCCGCGGATGCTCGAGCTTGCGCTGCGGTGGCGCGGGCTGATCGAGCGGTTCACGGGCGGCGACGAGGGCATCCGCCAGTCGCTCGCCACGATGTACCGCGAGCAGAGCCCAGAGGCCGCGTCGCGCGGAATGGTCAATGCCGAGCTCATACAGTACGTCGCCCGAGCACTCGACGCGCTGAACCGCGGCAACTGACGAGTGAGGCGGGCCGCCACGCGCGGGCCGCCTCAGCAAAGACACCGTTAAGCCGGGAGGGCCGCGTGCCGCGCCAACCCCAAGTCTTAGACCCGCTGTCGTGACACACAAGCATCCGGAACACGCTGCAGATGCCCCTGCATCGCGCGGATACCGTGCACGCCGCCGGAAAGCGCGTCGCGCCACGTGTCGAGCCGACCCCGGACCCGACAATGGCGATTAGCGAGACGCCACCGCGCCAGCCAACTCCGACTTGCTTTGGGTCAGCGACGGGCATGCCGGAGCTGGTGACCTAAGTGTGGGCCCGGAGCGGCTCGTCGTTGCCGCCAACCCCGTCGCGTGGGCTCCTGTAGAGTCGCGTAAACGTGACCGTATAGGGCGGAACCCGGACGGAACAGCTGTATTTACCTTGTTGGGCGCTCGCTCGCTTACGGCAGTTGTTGGATGAGTTCGATCAGTTCATCGCGACGGTAGCCATGGTGGCGCGCGAGGCGCCCGTTGGCGGTAGGGCGTTGCGCTCGGGGGAGCCGGCGACGGTGACGCTACGGCCGCGGCGAAACTCGAGTAGTCCCTCGTCGCGCAGGAGACGCAAGGTGCGCAGCACGATGTTGGTGTTGACGGCGAGCACCGCGGCGAGGTCACGCGCCGGCGGAGGCCTGCTGCCGGGCTTAGCTTCGCCATCGGCGATGGCGCGGCGGATCTCAGCCGCGACCTGCTCATGCAACAGGGCGGGAGGTTGGCGAGCCACCTTGACAGACCGAACCGCGTCGTAACGCTGAGGCCAAGCTCATACACGCTCGCCGCGTCGAGCGACGGTCGCAGCTGGACCCGATCACGATCGGCGGCGGGGCCAACCAGCCGGACGTCGCGATTTTCCCCCGCCTCCGAGCTCGTTATCTCCGCCTCGTGATCACCCGCGCGCCGGCGTCGCGGATGCCGATGGTGGCTGAGGTCGGCGTGCGATAGCGGCCGCCCAGAAGCCGCCCTGCGCGAACAGCTCATCGACGCACCCGTCGAGCGCGGCGGTCTCGTTGGTGAGATCGAGAACGGTGTATCGACGACGGATCATCTGCGCGCGGCGGTAGGTCGTCTTGAAGTGCTCCGTGCTGAGCCCGACCTCCGCCGGCGTCGTCGGACACCGCGCCTGCTCGAGCTGCTTTCGCACCTGCTCTGCCGCGAGCAGCTGCTCGTGGAGGCGCTCGCGGAGCTCCGGCCACCGTTCCCCAAGCAGAGCGAGCCGACGCCCCAGCTCGTCCGACTCGACGTACTTGGCGAGGCTCTCCCGGACGGCGTCGTCCTCAACCCCGGTCCCGGCGAGAGCCTGGCGAACACGCTGTTCGACCTGATCGCGAGAGGGCCACGCGCCGACCGCCGCGTCCACGTCGAGATTCTCGTAGTCGCGCGCCAACACCCGCTCGTAGAGCGCCGAGATCGAGACCGTACCAAGGCCAACCTTGAAGCCATGCGATAGCGGTGGCTCGTCATCCTCGCCGAGGCCTTCCATCTCCCAGAGGTGGCTGAACTGATGCTCCGCGCCGGAGGCGGGGCGCGACGACGACGCGGCCTGCATCGCGAGGCCCGACATGATCAGCCCCTCGATCAGCCCCTCCATCGCCGACGAATCGCCGCCGTGCAGATCGGCGGGCCTGCCGGTCGCTTCACGCAGCGGCTCTTGTACCAGCGACCGTTCCTTGGGCTTGATCGCCTCGACCTCGAGCGCGTCGGCGACGATCCAGTCCGCACCGGCAGTGATCTTCGCCAAGAGGTCCGCATAGCCGGAGGACGTCATCCGCGCCGGCGCCTTCATCAGCACCGCTAGGTCGGCGACCACGGCGCGAGGGGCGGAGCACTCCATGGTCTGCTTGAACCCGTCCTTGGTGATCGAGGCGCCGAACGACGTATAGCCATCCATCGAAGCCGCCGTGGCGACGCACATGTAGGGCCGCTCGCACTCGCGCGCGGCGCGCTTAACGATGTCGTTGACCGTCCCCGAACCGACCGCCACCGGAATCGCCCGATGCCCATGCAGCGCCTCAATCAGCTTCTCGATGTTCTCGTAATCGGCGTGCAGGACGGGACGGCCCGGGAACACGAACGGCTCGAGGGTCTCGCGCGCTCCGGACTCGAGCTGACGTGCCGCCCGCTCGCCGGCCACCTCGAGCGTGTTCTCGTCCGCAATGACCACCGCAGCTTCGTCGCCGAAGCAGCGGCGGAAGACATCGCCCACGCCGTCGATCACGCCGTCGCCGATCACCACGTCCTTCGTGTCGGTGGCCTCGCGCAGCGCTTCGCTGATGCGTCGTTGATCCATCTCTACGCCTCGCCCCGGCCGAGGTGCCGAACCACCTCGTGCTGCACGTCGCGGATAGCGCCGTACAGCTCGCGGTAGCGCTCGAGCCAGAAGGAGTACTCCTCGTGGCGCTTCGGATCGGGCTCGATCGTGCGGTCGAACTCGACCATCGCCTTGGCCGCCGTCGGTAGGTCGGGATGGATCCCGGCCGCGACGCTCGCTGCGATTGCCGCGCCAAG
Organism: Solirubrobacterales bacterium; assembly: GCA_019239445.1. Classification (GTDB taxonomy): domain Bacteria; phylum Actinomycetota; class Thermoleophilia; order Solirubrobacterales; family Solirubrobacteraceae; genus Palsa-465. The sequence goes on along the minus strand of JAFAZV010000233.1, from coordinate 10,695 downwards.
CGTTGGCCCAGCGGTGACCTTGGTGAACGTGATCGGCAGGTTCGAGACATCGGCGTGGGTCTGCATCCACAGCTCGCTCGCGGCGGGCCCGCCGGAGACCACGGTCAGCTTCGGCTCGAAGCCCTTGTCGCGCAGCGTGCGGAGGATGTCCTCGGTTCCGTAGCAGATGCCCTCGATCACGGCGCGAAAGAGGTGGCCGAGTCCGTGGCTCAGCGACAGCCCGGAGATCGCTCCCCGCGCGTGCGGGTCGGTGTGCGGCGAGCGGCTGCCCTGGAAGTAGTCGAGCACCAGCAGCCCTTCGGAACCAGGCGGAATCTCGCCGGCCAGATCGCCCAGGATCTCGTACGGATCGACGCCGCGCCGCTCTGCCTCGGCGACCACGCTGCCCGCGAGCTCGTTCTTGAGCCACGCCACGACGGAGCCGGTCGATGCCTGCCCGGCCTCGATCGTGTGCAGGTCCGGGACCATTGCGTCGGGATAGGCGCCCCAGAAGCCGGGGTCGTGGACCGGCTCCGTCGATTGCGCGATCAGCACGTGCGAGGAACCGGCGATCAGCGCGAGCGCGCCCGGCTCGACTACGCCCAGCCCCAGCGCGCCGGCGTAGGCGTCGATGCTGCCCGCCGCCACGGCCGTATCGGGGCTCAGCCCGAGCTCCTCGGCGACATCGCGGCGCAGGCCGCCAACTCTCTCGCCGACGCTCCGTACGTCCTGCGGGAACTTCTCGAGCAGGTCGCTCGCGTCGAGCTTCTCGTACAGCTCGCGCGGCCATCCCCGAGCGCCCCGATCGAAGTAGTACTTGCAGGTGGCGGTGTTGACCGAGATCGTGTCCTCCCCGGTCAGCCGCTGGGTCACCCAGTCCGCGCAGTCGATCACACGCTGGGCGGCCTCGTAATGATCGGGCTCGATGTCCCGGAGCCACAGCGCCTTCGGCAGACCGAACTCGGCCGAGACCGCGCCGTGACCGTTGTACTTGAGCGCCTCGTCGTGCGTGGCCGTCACGCGCTTCGCCTGCTCGGCGGCTCGCACGTCCATCCACAGGATCGCCGGGCGGGTCGGCCGCCCGTCGGCGTCGGCGGCCACCACCGTCGCGGACGTGGCGTCAACCGATATTCCCGCGATCTGCTCTACGTCGGCGTCGCGGAGCGCCGCCGGGACCGCTTCGCGAAGAGCCGACCACCACTCGTCGGGATCCTGCTCGGCCCAGCCCGCCTGCGGATGCTTGGTCTCGTATCCGCACGAGCCTGAGCCCTGCGGCGCGCCTTCGGCGTCGAAGACCCCGACCCTCACGCCCTCGGTGCCGAAGTCGATCCCGATCGTGTAGGGGCCGCCGCTCAAGCGACATCCCTCCGTGCAAGCGAGACGTCTGGCTCGCCGCCGAAGAACGCGCTCCAGGGCATGGCCACGGGTTGGTCGCGCTCGATCACGTCGTAGAGGTGGCGCAGGAGCGGGAAATCCTCCACCCTCATAAGGTCGCGGTGGGCCAGCTTCGGTATGGCGCCGCCGATCTCGGTAATCGCGGCGGCGCCCTCGAGCGTGGGATCACCGAGCTTGGCCGACGCCTCGGCAAAGTGCAGCCCGGTTCCCAGCAGCCTCCCGACCCGAACGTTGCGTCCGCCGGTGCTCGTGACGTACATGTCGCCCACGCCCGGGAGCCATCCCACGGTCTCAGGATCGCCGCCGAGCAAGCTCACGATCCGTCGCATCTCGGCGGCACCTTGCGCGAACAGTGCGGCTTCGTAGTTGTGCATCCGATCTGGGCTCTCGGAACCTACCTGCGCCTCGAGCACCCCCTCGGCGAGGCCCACTCCCAGCGCGTAGCAGTTCTTGAGCGCCGCGCAGACCTCGCATCCGATCAGGTCGGTCGAGGTCCAGACGCGATAGGTGTCGGTGCGGAACGTCGCCGCGAGCCGGTCGAGCACGGCTTGATCGCGCCCGGCGAAGACGACGCAGGTGTCACGTGCGGCCGCGACCTCGCCGGCGATCGAAGGTCCGGTGATCGCGGCCACCGGATGCCGTGCGCGCTTCGGCTCTGACCAGGCGTCTGTCAGCACCTCGGGCAGGATCCGCAGCTCGCCATCCTCTTCGGCGGCCAGCCCTTTGGCGATCGCGATCACCAGGGCGTGGTCGGGGAGTAGCTGCGCCAGCTGCTCGCCGGCCCACCTGACTCCGAACGAGTTGACCCCGCTTAGCACGAAGTCGGCGCCCGCGAACGCCTCGCCGGCCTCCTCCAGCTGGAAGGCTTTTACGGCCTCCGGCAGCGGGGCGTCGAGACCGGGATGGGCGCCGCGGTTCTTGATGCTGTCGATGATCTGGCGGTCGAGGTGGGTCCCGACGAGCCGTACATCGTGGCCATTGCGAGTGAGCGGCACGCTCAGCGCGCTGCCCATCACGCCGGCGCCGAGAATCGCGACCCGACTCACGACCTCGCCGGAGGTTTGTGCCGCCGAACGGGTAGATCTAGTCGCGTGGCGCTTTGTCCGGCCATAGATCGAAGGTGCCCCGCCGGGGCTGCGCGAAAACGGAGGTCGATGTGAGCAAGTCGGCCGGCAGTCAGGGGCCCTACCTGCTGGGGATCGACCTCGGTACCGAGAGCTGCCGGGCAGGTCTGTTCGACACCAGCGGCAATCTCCTCGCCGCCGAGGCAACCCCGTACGGGCTCGAGCACCCGCGACCCGGATGGGCCGAGCAGGATCCAGACGAGTGGTGGGCGGCGCTGGTCGAATCCGTCGGCAAGGTGCTCCGAGCCGCCGAGGTCGACGGCGAGTCGATCGTCGGCCTCAGCGCCGACGCCACGACCTGCACGGTCGTCGCGTTCGACGGCTCGGGACACGCGCTGCGCCCGGCGATCATGTGGATGGACGTGCGCGCCTCGGACCAGGCCGCTCGGATCAGTGAGTCCGAGCACCCCGCGCGCAAGTACAACGGCGGTGGCCCCGTCTCCGCGGAATGGCTGCCCTCGAAGCTGCTTTGGCTCAAGGAGCGCGAGCCCGATACCTACCGCGACGCAAAGCACTACGCCGATGCCCCCGACTGGGTCGCGTTCCGGCTCACCGGCCGCTTGACCGCGAACATCAACACCGCTACGGTGCGCGGCTTTCACGACCGCGACCATGGTGGCTGGCCAACGTCCTTCTACGAGGAGATCGGGCTCGAGGACGTGTTCGAGAAGCTGCCCCAAGAGGTGCTCGACCTCGGGACGGTGGTCGAGGGACTGTCGCGAGAGGCCGCTGACGAGCTCGGGCTGAGGCCAGGGATCCCGGTCGCCCAGGGCGGCGGCGACGCCTGGATCGGCCAGATCGGACTCGGTGTGGTCAAGCCGGGTCGGGTGGCGCTGATCACCGGCTCCTCGCACGTGCTGGTCGGGCAGGCCGACAGCCAGATTTCCGGCGAGGGCTTCTTCGGCGCGTTCACCGATGCCGTGATCCCCGGTCAGTACACAGTCGAAGGCGGCCAGGTCTCGACCGGATCGGTCTTGAAGTGGTTTGCCCATCAGTTCTGCGGGGACGCGCTGCGCGAGGCCGAGCGCCGAGGCGTCAGCCCCTACGAGGTTCTCAACGAGCGCGTTGCATCGATCCCCCCGGGATGCGGCGGACTGATCGTCAACGAGTACTGGCAGGGCAACCGAACGCCGTACACCGACCCGCTGGCCCGCGGAATGGTGTGGGGACTGAGCCTCCACCACACGCCCGAGCACGTGTATCGAGCGATCCAGGAGGGCGTCTGCTACGGCACAGCGCACATCCTGAGGACGATGCAGCAGGCTGGGTTCGAGGCCAAGTCGCTGGTGGCGACCGGTGGCTTCACGAACAGCCGGCAGCTGATGCAGATGCACGCCGACGTCAGCGGGCTGCCGATCACCTTTACGGAGGTCGCAGACGCGGTGGTGCTGGGCGGCGCAGTCCTCGCCGCGGTCGGCGCGGAGGTGTTCGAGAGCGTGCCGGATGCGGTGAAGGAGATGGTCCGCGAAGCCCACACGATCGAGCCCGACGCCGACTTGCACGAGCGCTACCAGTTCTTCCTCGACGCCTATGCCGAGAGCTACCCCGCGATGCGGCCGCTCGTCCAGCGCGTCGCCGGCAAGGTGGCTGAGCAGGAGGCCGTGGAGGCTTGAGAGAAAGGAGACGTTGATGCAGGCAATTGCGGTTGGTGCGGATGAGGCGGGTGGCCCGCTCAAGGAGCACCTGGCGAAATACCTCGAGGAGCACGGATACGAGATCAGGGACTACGGCAACGGCAACGACCAGGACTATCCGGATGTCGCCGCCAAGGTCGCCGAGGCTGTCTCGGCTGGCGAGCACGAGCGGGCGCTGCTCGTATGCGGTACGGGGCTCGGGATGGCGATCACGGCGAACAAGATTCCCGGCGTGCGCGCGGTGACCGCCCATGACCCGTATTCCGCCGAGCGCGCCAGGAAGTCGAACGACGCTCAGGTGCTGGCGATGGGCGCGCGCGTGATCGCGCCGGAGGCCGCGGAGAAGGTGCTCGACCACTGGCTGGCGTCAGAGTTCCAGGGCGGCGGGTCTACCGAGAAGGTCGAGAAGATCAAGGAGGTCGACGCCGAGTTTCGGGGCGAGGACGCGGGCGCCTAATCGCGGCCCCAGCCAAGGCCCTGCCGGTACTCCGCCGGCAGCAGCCGGTCAATCCGCTCGAGCACATAGTCCGGCCGCTGATCGTCGGACAGATCAGCGACCGCCTCCGCATCGGTCTCGCCGGTGAGCACCAGCGCCGAGGCCATCGACGCCTCCTGGGCGGCGCGGATGTCGGTGGTCATCCGGTCGCCCGTGAGTACGCATTCCTCGGGGCTCAGCTCGAGCTTCGCCGCGATCGCTTGCAGCATGATCGGGCCCGGCTTGCCGAAATGAAGCTCGCACTGCGTCTGGGTGCAGACCTCGACCGCCGCCGTGATCGCGGCGGCGTCTGGTTCGCCCCCGCCCCCCGGAAACGGGCAGAAGCGGTCCGGATTGGTCGCCAGCAACCGCGCCCTGCGCGGGCCCCGGATCGCGTCGAATGCGATCTGCAGCTTGCGGTATTCGAACGTGCGGTCGTAGCTGGCGATCACGATGTCGATCTCCGCGGGGTCTTCGGACATGTGGATCTCACGCTCGCGCAGCGCGCGCCTGAGCGGCTCCTCGCTGATCGGGAAGACCGTCGCCTCGGCGGCGTTGGCGGCGAGCCAGTCGGTCGTCGTCACGACGGTGTTGATGACATCGTCGGCGGCCGCTTCGAGACCGAGCCTCGAGAGCTTCTGTGCGTAGTCCTCGGGATCGCGCGTGGGGTTGTTCGAGACAAACACGACCTTCCGCTCGAGCTCGCGCAGCGCCTCGATCACCCGCGCGGCGCCCGGCAGGAGCTCATCTCCGAGATAGATCGTTCCATCGAGGTCGAACACATAGCCCACGTACAGCTGCTCGGGCACCCGTTCGACGTCGCGTGCTGCTGTCACGGCGACGAGCTACCCCCGGGGTCCGCGTGCGCAACCGCGGTTAGGTGCGGTCCGGCACCGGGCAGATTCCAGCCGTGAGCTACGTGATCGGAGTGGACAGCTCGACGACGGCCACGAAGGCCGTCGTATGGGACCGCGAGGGTCGCGCTGTGAGCGAGGGTCGGCAGGAGTTCGAGCTCGCGATACCGCACCCCGGCTGGCACGAGCAGGACGCACAGGACTGGTGGCGCTCGACGGCGACCGCGCTGCGCGAGGCCGCGAACGGCGTCAAAGCCTCCGAGATCGAAGCGATCGGCCTAACCCACCAACGGGAAACGTTTGCCTGCCTTGGCGAGGACGAAGCGCCCCTGCGCCCCGCGATCCTGTGGCTGGACGCGCGGGCCGTGCGCGAGGTCGAGGAGCACGGCAACGAGGAGGTCCACCGGATCAGCGGCAAGCCGCCTGACACCACCCCCGCCTTCTACAAGCTGCTTTGGCTGCGCGAGAACGAGCCCGAGGTGCTCGAGCGCACGGCGCGGATGGTCGATGTCCACGGGTTCCTCGTCAAGCAGCTGACCGGACAGTGGCGGACCGCGTACGCGTGCGCCGACCCCCTCGGTCTGATCGACATGAGCACCTTCGACTGGTCGGAGGAGCTGCTCGGCAAGGTTGGGCTCCAGCGCTCCCAGCTGTGCGGGCTCGGGGCTCCGGGCGACGTGATGGGCGAGCTGCTCCCCGAAGTAGCTGAGGAGCTGGGTATTCCCGCCGGGATCCCCGTCGTGGGCGGAGCCGGGGACGGTCAGTCCGCCGGGCTAGGCGCGAACATCACCGAGCCGGGGCGCGCTTACCTGAACCTCGGGACCGCGGTGGTGTCGGGGACCTACAGCGAGGCTTACGCTTGGGGCCGCGAGTTCCGGACGCTGTGCGGGCCGCTGCCGAAGACGTACACGCTGGAGACGCTGCTGCAAGGCGGGACGTACACGGTCTCGTGGTTCGTCGACAAGCTCGCCGGGACTGAGGCTTCGCGGCTGGGGCTTGAGTTGTCTGATGAGGACGTCCTCGAGGCGGCCGCCGCGCGTCTCGAGCCCGGCGCCGACGGGCTGCTCGCCGTCCCCTACTGGAACCAGGCGCAGACGCCGCACTGGGACGACTACGCCCGTGGCGTCCTGCTCGGCTTCCGCGGCCACCACGGCAAGGCGCACATCTTCCGCGCGATTCTCGAGGGCGTCGCGTTCGAGCAGCGGTTGCTGACCGATGGATTGGCGACCGCGCGCGACCAGCCGATCGATCTATATCTTGCGGTCGGCGGTGGCTCACGCAGCTCGCTGTGGTGCCAGATCATCGCGGACATTACCGGCCGCACGGTCACCGCCTGCCAGGAGGCCGAGACGACCAGCCTCGGCGCCGGCATGCACGCCGCCGCGGCGGTCGGGTGGTTCGACTCGTTGGGCGATGCGGCGCAGGGCATGTCAAGCGAGGGCGCCACCTACGAGCCAGATGAGCGCCGAGCCAAGCGCTACGCCAAGCTGCTGGAGGTCTATCGAGAGATCTACCCGCGAGTGAGCGAGCTGTTCCCGCGGTTGAACGCGGCCGTCGAAGAAGGTTAAGGCGGCTTCTTCTCGGCGGCCTACTGAACGGCGCTGCCGGCCGCCGCGTCCTCTTCGGTCGCCTCCTGAATCTCCGCCGGCTCGCGCCCGGGCGGCGCTGCGACGATGAACGCTCGCGAATAGCCGAAGCGGTATACGGCCGCGCCGATCAAGCCGCCGACCACCGTCGCCACCGACGGGATCCACCATCCTCCGCGCGGCGCGGGGAACGCGATCTTGCCCCAGCCCCCGGCGAGCGTGAACAGCCGCGGCCCCAGGTCACGGGCGGGGTTGATCGCGGTCATCGTCAGCGGCGCTTCGATCGCCACCAAACCGCCGACCAGCAATCCGATGATCACGGGCGCGAAGGCCGGGTTCGGCCGCGCCTCGTTGCGCTGATCGACCAGGAACAGAATGCAGAGGATCAGGATGAACGTCGTGGCGGCCTCCGCGCCGAACCACTGCACCTTGCTCACCTGCGCGAAATCGGACGCAGTCGTCCCCACGAGCCCAGGGTTGGGCGAGAACGTCGTGAACATGAACGCGCTCATCTGACTGCCCGATTGCCCGCGGACGATCTGGTGCATCGATTCGAAGTGATCGATCGTCCCGCTGAAGCGCGCGTACAGGAGCGCCGCGGCGGTGAACGCGCCGAAGATCTGCACCGCGACGTAGGCGGGGACCAGCGGCCGGCGCGCTGCGCGTCGCCGAGACGGGCGATCCATTCGGTGGCGGTGGCGAACGCGACGCGATGACCAGCTAGGCACGCCCGGATCCCCAGAGCGATCCCCAAATGTGTTTTCCCGGTGCCCGGCCGGGCGGCACGGCTGACGCAACCGCGTAGCGTCAGTGCCGGAAGTTGTCCGAGCAGTGTCAGGTTGCCCGAAGAGCAGTGTGGTGGTTCTCTTAGCGCTGTTGGGCCAGGCGCTGCCCGAAGCCGAGCAGTCGCGCGCCGCGTTCGCGCGGCGTGTTGCCAGGACATGGCGTGCCCTGGCGAGTCTGACGCGACAGCGCGGATGAGCGCCGCCCAGATGAGCGGACGTTGACCGACCCGCGGCGACCGGCCAGACTTTGCAACGGCCAGCTCGACGATCGATGTCGACTGCATCATCTCTGGCGATGGGCGCGCGAACGTCAAGACATGGGCCGCGATTGGGCGCGTTGGCAGCGCTCGCGACCCTGTTGGGATTGTTGCTTGCCGCTTGCGGCGGTGGCAACTCGCGGAGTTCGAGCGCGACAAGCACCGGCGGGTCGGCTGTCCTGCCTGGTCTGGGCAAGCCACCGCTGACGCTCGGCACCAAGGCGTTCGTAGAGGAGGACATCCTTGGCGAGCTCTACAAGCAGACGCTCGAGGCCAAGGGCTACACGGTCAACTACAAGCCGAACATCGGCGCCACAGAAGTCATCGATAAGGCGCTGACCAGCGGTCAGATCGACGCCTACCCAGAGTACACCGGCGAGTCCGTCGCGACGGTCGCGAGGCTCAGCACGATCGTCTCCACCGCGCCCCGGGAGTACAACCTCGCCGCGGCGTTCTACGCCAAGCGGGGGCAGGCGGTGAGCTCCATGACGCCGTTCTCCGACACCGATGCGATCGTCGTGTCCAACGCTTTCGCCAAGAGGCATAGATTGACGATGATCGCTGACCTCAAGAAGCTGCGGCACTTCACTCTCGGAGCTGAGTCGGCGTTCCTGTCGCGCCAGGAGGGAGCGGCAGGCATGCGAAGCAAATATGGGCTCACCAACTTCACTCTCAAGCCACTGGCGCTCGGGCTTCAGTACCAAGCGCTCGACGTGGGTGACATCGCCGCCGCGGACGCGTTCACCACAGATCCGCAGCTGGCCAGCGGCAAATACAGGCTGCTCACCGACCCGAAGAACATCTTCGGCTTTCAGAACATCATCGTTGTCATCGACAAGTCAAAGCTCGCGCAGCTGGGCGGCCAGACGTTCATGAACCTCATCGACAAGGTCAACGCGCTGCTGACCACGCCAGCGATGACCGCCATGAACAAGGCGGTGGCCGTCGACAAGCAGTCGCCGGGTGCCGTCGCGCGCGCGTTTCTGAAAGCGAACGGCGTGATTTGATGAAGCTCAACACGGTCGCTCTCGCTTGCGGCGCCCGCTGGCGCCATGTGTGACCGGTTGGGCCGAGAGTTCGGTGCGGGCGTCTTGAGACGCCCGCCTGGAATGAGTAACGCGCTGCGCAAATAGCCGCAGGTTCTGCTCGATCCCGGCTGGCCAATGGCCGAGCGCGTTAGGCAACGGCCTCGGGCACCGAGTGCTGCACGATGCTCAACTCACGATTCTGAGCGCCGCAGCTTCGGCCCGCCCGCGAACGCCGAGCTTCGCGTACACGTGCTCAAGATGCTTTTTGATCGTTCCTGACGCGAGCGAAAGCTCGGCACCGATGCGGGCGTTGCTGTAGCCCGCAGCGGCGAGCGCGAGCACCTCCCGCTCGCGGTCGGTCAGGCCGTAAATCGTAGAGACGACGGTTGGGTCGACGCCAAGGCGCAGAAGCGGGTCCGCGACGATCGCCGCTTCTCGGTCTGGCGAAGGTGCGAGTTCGCGTAGCCGCGCCGCCGCCAGCATCCGGCTGCTGACGTCGAGCTTTGCGTACACGTGCTCGAGATGCTTCTCAACCGTCCCAGAGGCGAGGAACAGCGTGGCTGCGATTTCATCGTTGCGCAGGCCTCTCGACAGGAGCGCGAGCACTTCGGCTTCGCGGCGGCTGAGACCGAAGTCATCCTGGAGGCGCGCTGCCTGATCGGTCGCCTCGCACCTCCTCAGCAGCGCGGCGATGTACGGTGACAGCGCGGCGAGCAGCACCCGGTCGCGATCAGAGAAATCCCGGCTCCCACGCGCGCAACCGAAGTCAACAGACACGTGCGGTGTTACGCGGACTCTGGCATCAAGCTTGTACTCAACACCCGCCGGGCGAAAAAACTCCGCATAGATCGGGAGCCGGTGATACGCACGCTGACGAACCACGTCAGAGATCCTCACGACAGCGTAGACACCACCATGATTCCAGTATGAGACCGTCGGATGGTCACGAAGGCACTGCTGCCACAGTTCCGGTTCCCGCCGGCGGGCCAGGGGAATCTGCGGGTCGGTCGCCGTCGTCGAGGGATAGTGGGTGCAAAGCGCGCTCTCGCACCCGATCAGCCTGACCAGGCCGGCAAGCATCACGCCCACAAGCTGATCTCGATCACTGAGCGCCGCGGCCCCGGCTTCTCCAGCGAAGTCAACAAGCCCCCTCACATCCCGGTGGCGAGGCCGATCCATCCCCGCGAACTATACGCGCGCCCGATCGGCTCAATTCAAAGATACGGGAAACGGCGTATTGATCGGACCATCGCAAGCGGGCATCAATTAACGGGCAGGCACGATGCATCCCCCCCGTGGGAATCCGAGGAACGACACGACATGTCCAGCAACCATCACGTCAAGACGACTGCCACGGTTGCGGTCCTGGTCGCGCTCATCCCGACCGCCGGCGCAACTGCGTCGGCGCAGCCCGGCCACAAATCGGGCACATCGATATCCGTCGTGAGCTGCGCCACCTACGGACCCACAGGACTTCGAGGCATAGGCCCCTCCGACGCTCAACCCGAGGTCCCCGCCAGCACCGCGGCGCGGTCCGAAAACGTCGCCCGCGGCACTTCAAGCCGCGGCTTTGACTGG
>JAFAZV010000221.1 GCA_019239445.1 Solirubrobacterales bacterium | reverse complement strand
GGTCCTGCCGCTGGTCAAGAAGGACGGCCAACCCGAGCTCGCGAGCGAGATCTACCGAGAACTGCGCGAACGCGTTCAAGCGGACTATGACGAGGGCGGCGCTATCGGCCGGCGCTACCGGCGCCAAGACGAGATCGGCACCCCGTGGGCTGTAACCGTCGATCACCAGACGCTCGAGGACCGAACCGTGACGCTGCGCGACCGCGACAGCTTGGTCCAGGAGCGGCTGCCGATCGATGAGCTCGGGGACGAGATCGAGCGGCGGCTACGCCTACCGTGGCGCTCGCCGAAGCTCGACTGACCCGCGTCGACGCCGCCGCCGCGAGCTCCGGGCGGGGCTGACCGCACAGACGGCCAGCACGAGCAAGGCGAGCATCCCGGTCACGGCGACACCGGGCGAAAAGACGATGAGCAGGATCGCGAGGATGATCGCGATGCCGGCGTCGACAATCAGAAGCTGGTTTCTCACAAGGGAAGCCTCCGGTACAGCGGTCTCGGCAGATGACGAAGCAGCGTGAAGATCGCTCGCAGCCCGGACGGAACCCAGACCGTCTGGCGCCCCGCGCCGAGCGCGCGCACCGTCGCCTCGGCGACCGCCTCGGGCGTCGTCGCGAACGGCGCCGCCGGCAAGCCCTCGGTCATGCGGGTCTTAACGAAGCCCGGCCGGACGACCAGCACTCGCGGGCCGCTCGCCGCCGTGGCGTCGGCGAGCCCCTGCGCGAGCGCGTCCAGCCCGGTCTTGGCGGCGCCGTAGATCGCGTTGCCGGCGCGTGGGCGCTCGGCCGCGACGCTCGAGAGCACGAGCATCGTTCCCGGACGGCCTTGCGCGCGGAGCCGTCGCATGGCTTCCAGCAGCAGCGACCCGCAACCGACGAAGTTGACTTCCATGACCGCGAGCGCCTCACCGGAATCGGCGTCGAGCCCGCGCTGCGCCCCCAGTACGCCGACCGCGAGAACGACGACGTCGAAGCCGCCCCGCCGCTCGAACGCTCGGCCGATCGTCTCCGCATGGGTGTCGAGTGCACGGGCGTCGAGGAGATCGACGTCGACGCCTGCGGCTTCGCCACCGAGCGCCGCCCGGGCGCGTTCGAGCGCCGCGGCATCGCGACCAAGCAGATACGGCCGGACCGGCGCGTCGCGCGCCAGCCGGCGGACGATCGACAGCCCGATCTCCGACGTGCCGCCGATCAGCAGCAGGCTCTGCGCCGCGCGCGTGCTCATCCCGAGCCCAGCAGGCCGGTGCGCAGCCCGAGGTCAGAACGCCATAGACCATCCGGATCGACCTGCTCGCGCACCGCCCGCCACTCTTCCAGGCGTGGGTACATGGCTCGCAGCGCCTCCAGACGCAGACGCGCGTCTTTGGCCAGGTAGACCCTGCCACCAGCGGCGGCAACTAGTTCGTCCAGGCGGTCGAGCAGGGCGCCGAGTCCCGGCGCCGCCCGGGGGAGATCGAGGGCAAGCGTCCAGCCTGGGAGCGGGAACGACAGGTACGCGTCGCTCTCCGGACCGAAGTCCTTGAGCACCGCGAGGTAGCACGGGACGTGGGCCCGCCGCAGTTCCGCGATCACCAGCTCGAGAACCCGCTCGCTCCCCACCGGCACGACGAACTGATACTGGAGAAACCCGGAAGGTCCGTAAAGGCGCGGCCAGCGCGCGAGGGCGTCGAGCGGGAACATGTGCGTCCCCAGCCGCTCGATCGCGCCCCGGCGCCGGCGCGGCGCGCGCCGGAAGCGAAGCTCGTTGAACGCCTCCACGGTGCGCTGCCGCAGCAGCCCCGACGGCCACCACGAGGGCACGGTGGCACGGGACGGAACCGTTGCGCCGTCGGCCGCACCCGCCGGCAGATGGTCGGCGCGGGTAACGACACCGCGCCCTGGGCGGCGCCCGAGCAGATCCACCCAAGCCACGCGGTAGCGCCCACCTGGCGCCGCGAGGCACGAGAGCACTTCATCGAGATCGTCAGCGCGGTCGGTGTCGACCGACAACAGCGCGCTGCCCACCGGCGCCAGCGCCAGGCGCGCCCACAGGATGACGCCGGTCAGCCCCATGCCGCCGACGGTGGCGGCGAAGAGCTCCGAACCGGGCTCGAGCTCCAGCACCTCGCCGCTCGCGGTAAGCAGTCCAACCGCCTCGACGTGTCGGCCGAACGTGCCATCGACGCCGTGACTCTTGCCGTGGATGTCGCACGCGATCGCGCCACCGACGCTCACATGCTGGGTTCCAGGGACCACCGGGAGCACCCACCCGGCCGGCACCAGCTCGCCCAGCAGGCGGCCGATCGTGATCCCCGCCTCGGCGGTGACGACGCCGCGCCGGCGATCGAGCTCGTAGCCCGTCATCCGAGTCATGTCGATCACGAGCCCGCCCACGAGCTGCGCCGCGTCGCCATAGCTGCGGCCCATCCCGCGGGCGATGACGCCGCTTTGGGGCGCAGTCGTTAGCGCGGCGCGCGCAGCCTCGACACCCTCAGGGCGAGCGACGAACGAGCGAACGCCGGCACCTCCGCCCCAGCCGCACAACTCACCCGCCTCAAGTGAGATGGGTTGCGTCTGCGCCGAGAGCGTCGCCGGCATTCCGTCAGGACGCCGCGTGCACGCCGAGACCGAACAGCACCAGCCACACCAGCGCGGTCAGCGCCAGCCATCGATCGCGCAGGAGCAGGTCTTCAGGTGCCTCGCCGGCGCCGGCGCCGAGGAGCGCCCCGTAGCGCAGCAGCGCACCCGCGAACGGGATGATCGTCAGCGGTCGCCAGGGAACGCCATCGATCAGGGGCAGCTGGAAAGCCCAGACGCAGTACGCGATCAGCGCCATCGTCGCGCTGGCGAACAGGATCCCGCGCAGCCGCCACGGGGTGTAGTGCCGCAGCACGCGCCGCCTGGCCGCACCGGCGATCGTCGCCCGCCCGACCTCGGCGTAGCGCTTGCCGGCGGCGACCAGCAGCGCAGAGCACGTGATGACGAGCAGGAACCATCGCGACAGAGTGACCGGAGCCGCCACGCCGCCCGCCACTGCCCGCAACACGAAGCCGCACGCGATCGCGACGATGTCGAGAACCACAACGTGGCGCCAGACGACCGCGTAGCTCATTGTCAGCGCGACATACCCGGTGCCGACGAGCAGCAGCAGCGGGCGAACCGCAGCGCAGATCGCCAGGCCTGAGAGCATCAGCAGCGCTCCGAACCAGGCCGCGGCGCGTGGCGTCAGCTCGCGAGCCGCAACCGGTCGATGACGCTTACGAGGGTGCAGGCGATCCTCCTCGGCGTCGCGAACATCGTTGATCGCGTAGGTCCCGGACGCGAGCAGGCAGAAGGCGAAGCAGGCGAGAGCAACGCGGAGCGGGACGTCATCGTGCCCGAGCGCGCCGGCGGCTCCGGCCGCGGCAATCACGAGCGCGTTCTTGGTCCACTGCCGCGGGCGCATCGTGATGAACGCCGCATGGAGGCGACCCCGCCTCCCACGTGTCGGCAGCGCCCGCGCAGCATGAGTGGCAGCGCCCGGGATCGACCTCCGCGCAGACGGCACATGGCCCCGATTAGGACCGCGGTTTGGCCGTCTGAGCAGGGTCTCAGATTCATTCAGCCGCCTGAGAACCGTCTCGCCCGCCATCTCCTGTGTCTTCGCGACTCACCGCGGGTTTCCCTTCCGCGCCGGACTGGACCCCAGGCGCCGGTCGCACGTCTTCAGCTGCGCCCGAGCTCTACGGCGCGATCGGACGAGAGCCTGGCATCGGCACGATCGACTCGTGGCATGCCCTCGGGCACGAGCTGCCGGTGCTGCTGGCCTACGTGCTCAGCTTCGTGTACCTCGGGATCTATTGGAACAACCACCACCACATGCTGGCGGCTGTCTCTGGCGTGAGCGGCGCGTCGTTGTGGGCCAACCTGCATCTCCTCTTCTGGCTCTCCCTGATCCCCTTCAGCACCGCCTGGATGAGCGAGCACCGTTTTCCCCCATCCCCGCGGCTGTACGTCGCCGTGGCGCTCATTTGGCTCCTGCCTGACCGCCGCGTCGAGCGCCACTTAACCGCGCTTCGCACTGAAGCGACGGAATAGCCACGGCGACGCGTCAATGCGCTCGACCGCGTCGAAGCGACTCGGTCTGTCAGGCTGTCGGCGTGGAATTGGGGCAGATCGGCATCTGGAGCAGCTACCGGCCGTTTGGCATCGAGCGGGCTGGCGAGGCGGCCAAGCTCGTCGAGCAGCTCGGGTATGGCGCATGGTGGGTAGGCGGGTCGCCCCATGTCCCTGATGTCAGGCCGGTTCTCGAGGCAACGTCGACGCTCGTCGCCGCGACGGGGATTCTCAACGTCTGGATCAACGACCCGGCCGAGACGGCGGCCGCGGCCGCGGCCCTGCGTGCGGATTTCCCTGCGCGCTTCATGCTCGGCATCGGGATCGGTCACCCCGAGGCGACGAGTGACTACAGCCGGCCGTTGACGACGATGCGCGCGTTCCTGGACGGTTTGGATGCGTCGCCGGCCCCGCCGCCAGTCGAGGAGCGCTGCCTGGCCGCGTTGGGCCCGAGGATGCTCGATCTCGCCGGCGAGCGCACTGGGGGCGCGCACCCGTACTTTGTACCGGTCGAGCACACGCGGTTCGCGCGCGACCAACTCGGTTCCGGCAAGCTCCTGGCGCCCGAGCTGGCTTGTGTAGTCGATACCGATCCGGTGCGCGCCAGAGCTGTCGCCCGCGAGTACGCGAAGTTGTATCTCGGGCTGCGCAATTATACCCAGAACCTGCTCCGCTTCGGCTTCAGCGAGGTGGACGTCGCCCGCGGTGGCTCAGACGCGCTGATCGACGCCGTCATCCCGCAGGGCAGCGCGGAGCAGATTGCCGAGGTTGTCCGCGCGTACCTCGACGCTGGCGCAGACCACGTTTGCCTGCAGCCGCTCGGTGAGGAGGGCATCCCGCGGGAGTCGTGGACCGCGCTCTCGAAGGTCTTGGTCGACTAGCCAGGCACAGCCGCTCACGCGGCGCCCAAGCTGTTGAAGGACAGCGCCCGCGCAATCGCGCGTCCGCGGCGATCAGGCAACCGAAATCACCCAGGGCGTGTGGTGACACCGTGTAGGTTGCAGCAACGCCCGCGCGTATACAGTCCTGATCATGCCGAGACGGCGTGTCGTTATCGATCATGTCAGCGTCGGTGTCAGCGATCTCGCTCGGAGCCGCGAGTTCTATCGCCATGCGCTCACGCCGCTGGGATTCGCCGAGTTGGGCCCCTGGCGCGACGGCGCCGAGGAAGCCACGTTCGGCCTCGAGGAGGCGGACGACTTCGCCGTCTCGACCGCCTACGCCACCGGCGCACCAGTTCATGTCGCCTTCGCCGCGGACAGGCGCGAGCAGGTCGACGCGTTCTATTCCGCCGCGCTCGAGGCGGGAGGTCGCGATAACGGGCCCCCGGGGCTGCGGCCGGAATATTCAGACGGCTACTACAGCGCGTTCGTGCTCGACCCCGACGGGCACAACATCGAAGCCGTGCACCACGGGCGGTGAACCACAGGCTCGATCGCTCAGTTCGGTGTATTTCGAGATCGATCCGCGAGACGTGCTCCGTCGCCGATGCGCTCGCGCCGGCGGCGCGGCGGCGTTAACCCCCGATAGTGTCACGCAGGACATCGCGTCCCCTGGGAGTCAAACCAGATCTTCTCGCGTTCGAGTCCGTGACCGGCGGGCGAAAGTAGAACCCGCGCCCACTTCCTCTCGATCATCTGGCTGCCGTACGTCTAACAGCACAGCCCAGCCATTTGTGACAGCTCAGACTTGGGCGAGCTTGTCCGGGTTGCGCACGGTCCGCACCACGATGATCAGGCCACTGTGGTCGGTCAAGCGTTAGCCCGTGACGAGCGCGACGAAGGAAGCGAGTATGAGGACGGTCAACGCGGCGATCTGAGGCCACGGTCTCCAGGGGTCAGCCTGGATGGCGTAGGACATGAGCTTGATCGGTCCCGCCGGAGGGAGGGGCGCCTGTCCGGGCGCCAGCGGCTCGTCGTAGCGGTGAAAGTAGGTCTGGATGAGGGTCGCGCCGATCCAGAGCCCGGTGAGAAAGCTAACGGCGTTCACCCCGGCCAGAAACAGGATGACGGCCAGCACCACCACGATTAGCAGTAGCACCCGGTCAGAGGCCGCCGTTGCCGAAAGCTGGTTGCTGTAGGCGCGGTCAAGTGCGGCTCGGCGACGTGCATAGGGCAAAGCGAAGAACGTGAATTTGACGAGCACGTGGACGCCCATCGACCAGGCCAGGATCGTCGCGGCTGTTCTCATCTAGCTCTCACTTTCGACACGACGTTGTATCGAAACCGTACTGTAGCGTTATTCAGCGGATGACAACAAGTCATGCCGGGCGGCCGCGCGACCCGCGCCTGGACGAGGCGATCCTTGATGCCGGCCTTGCCCTGTTCGTCGACGGCGGCATCGGCGCGGCGTCGTTCGAGGCGATCGCCGAGCGTACGGGCGCCAGCCGCAGCAGCATCTACCGCCGCTGGCGTACCCGGGAAGATCTCCTGCTCGCCGCCATCGATCGCCTGCGCGTGCAGCGAGAGACAGGAGCCGAGGACTGGGCGAGCCGGCCGATCGGCGAGGTCCTCGACCTTTTCCGGCAACTCACGGTTGCCGCGGCGAACGACCCGCTCAGCGTCGGGCTACTGCGCCAGATGTTCGCGCTCGAGCCCGGCAGTCCGATCAAGCGTGCGTACTGGTCGACGGTGATCGAGCCTCGCCGCGAGATGTTCGCGAAGATGATCGTGGCCGCGCGTCACACGGGGGAGATCTCACCCGGGCCTGAGCCAGGGCTCCTGCAGGATCTCCTCGCGGGCGCCATCGCCTACTGGCTGCTGATGCACCCCGAAGCGCCCGACGAGCAACAGGCGGAAAGCTACGTCCTCCATGTTCTTAGCGCGCTTGGCCTCGATCCGTCGAGAGCTCGCTGACGCTCCTCGACGAGCTGGTCAGTCGAGCAGCAGATCGAGCGGTAGCCCGAATCGCGGCAGCAGCTCGGGGAGCCCGAACCGGGTCAAGCGGGCGATTCGGTGGCCGTCTAGCACGAGTGCGAACACGCCAAGCCCCCGCGCGATACCGCTGCCGGCCTCTTGCTCCGTGTAGTGGCCGAACGCGGGGGCGGCGTTGGCGCGCGTCGGCACGAGGCGGACGCCTGCGCCGGGCGGGCGGAAGGCCTGTCCGTGCGCGAGGAACTCCGCGATCGCGGCATGGCCTTGGTACTCGAGCGGTTCGGGCGGCATCGTCACCCACGCGTCCTCAGAGAGCAGCGAGACGACGCGGTCCATGTCGCCCAGCTCGAACGCGTCGGCGAACTCCTCGGCCAGCTTTCGCTCCTCGCGAGAGTCTGGGACCGGCGCGCGTTCGCGAGCGGCCGGCATTCGCCCCGCGATCGCTGAGCGCGCCCGCTGCAGGGCGCTGTTGACCGTTGCCTCAGTCGTGTCCAGCATGTCCGCGACCTCCGATGCCCTGAAGCCGAGCACGTCGCGCAGGACTAGCACGGTTCGCTGGGTGACCGGCAGGCGCTGGAGCGCGGTCATGAACGCAAGCCCGACGGCCTCCTTGAGCTCGTAGCGCGACTCTGGCTCGGGCTCGGTGTCGGGCAGCAGATCGTCGGGGTAGGGCTCCAGCCACGTCACCTCGTCCATCCGGGTCGGTGGCTGAGGGACGAATGGCAGGGCCGCGGGTGGGCGGCGGCGACGATCGCGGATCATGTTCAGACAGCGGTTGGTCGCGATGCGGTACAGCCAAGTACGCAGAGCCGACTTCTCCTGAAAGCTCCCGATCCCGCGCCAGGCGGACACCAGCATCTCCTGAACGGCGTCCTCGGCGTCCTGGAGCGAGCCGAGCATCCGATAGCAGTGCAGCTGAAGCTCGAGCCGGTAGGGCTCGGCGAGCTCGCTGAAGGCGTGTTCGTCATGCATATCGATACGAACCCGGCCGCGGTCGAAATTCATCGCTCAAGTTCTGCGCCGACCGGTGTCTGGACGGACATGACCTCCACCACTCACACATCTCCTCGTTGGACGATCGGCCTGACGTCGATCGCGTTTTTCATGGTGACACTCGACGCGCTGGTCGTCACGACCGCGCTGCCGGCGATCGGCCATGACCTGAAAGTCGGCGTCCAGACGCTCGACTGGACCATCAACGCCTACGCCCTGACGTATGCGTCCGGGATCGTCACCGCCGCCGCGCTCGGCGACCGGCTCGGTCGCCGCCGCGTCTTCTGCGCCGGCTTGGCCCTGTTCACCGCGGCGTCGGCGGCATGCGCACTGGCCCCTACGGCCGGACTGCTGCTCGCCGCACGGGCCGTACAGGGCCTCGGCGCCGCGGCGGTGATGCCGCTTTCGCTGACGATCCTCACCTCCGCCTTCGCACCCGAGCGCCGCGGCGCAGTCGTCGGAATCTGGGGCGGCGTCGCCGGGCTGGGAGTCGCCGCAGGACCGGTGATCGGCGGCGCGATCACCCAAGGCATCGACTGG
Organism: Solirubrobacterales bacterium; assembly: GCA_019239445.1. GTDB lineage: Bacteria > Actinomycetota > Thermoleophilia > Solirubrobacterales > Solirubrobacteraceae > Palsa-465. The sequence continues at coordinate 4,063 of JAFAZV010000221.1, read as the reverse complement.
CACTGGATCTTCTGGGTCAACGTGCCGATCGGCGTGGCCGCCGCCTTGCTCTCTCGCGTGCGCCTCGCGGAGTCGCGCGGACCGCGGGCGCGCCTGGACCTGCCTGGGCTGGGGCTCTTGAGCGGCGGCGCAATCGCGCTCGTGTGGGCGCTCGTGCGGTCGGGAGCCGCAGGCTGGGGGAGCGCCGAGGTGCTGGCCGCGCTGGCCGCCGGCGGCGCGCTGTTGTCCGGGTTCGTTCGCTGGGAGGGCCGCGCCGAGACGCCGATCCTGCCGCCGGCGCTGTTTGCGAGCCGCACGTTCTCCGCGGCCAACGCTGCTGCGTTCCTGATGACCGCCGCGATCATGGGTGCCGCTTTCCTGGTCACCCAGTACTTCCAGATCGCGCTCGGCGACTCGCCGCTGCAGACTGGGCTGCGGCTCCTGCCCTGGACCGCGACACCGCTGCTCGTATCCCCGGCGGCGGGAGCGCTGTCTGACCGCATCGGCACCCGGCCACTGATGGCTGCCGGACTGGCGCTTCAGGCGGCCGGGCTCGGCTGGTTCGTCCTTCAGGCGACCGGCCAGCCTAGCTATGGGACGCTCGTGCTGCCGCTGATCGTCGCCGGAGTCGGGATCTCGATGGCGCTTCCGACCGTCTCCGCCGCGGCACTGGGCGCCGTTCTGCCAGCGGACATTGGCAAGGCCTCGAGCGCCAACACAACGCTCCAGCGCTTTGGCGGCGCTTTCGGCGTGGCCATCGTGACGGCGGTATTCACCGCCCATGGCCGCCTCGGTCTGCCGGCCGCATTCCAAGCCGGCTTCCGCCCGGCGCTGGCGGTCGCGGCCGGGCTGTCGCTCGCCGGGGCCGTCACCGCGCTCCTCGTCTCGCGACGCCAGAACGCATTGATAGCGACGCAGCCGGCAACCGCCTGAGAAGAGTCAACGCGGGTCGGCCGCGGCCGGCGGGCGACCCATCGCCGGGGGGGTCGACCAGCTCGCCAAACGCAGCACAGTCCGGAAGCCTGCCGCCGACCAAGCGACAGACCGCTCTCCTGCCGGCACGCGCACCAACGCACTGCGTCGCGCGTACTGCTTCGCTTAGCTGTGCCAGCGACGGCCCGGTCAGGCAGGTATGTGATGCGGCCTATGTGTCGAGTTCGGTAGCGACGGGCGCGCAGTGTCGAGCGACGGCACCTCGCGCCCCCTTAGCGGTGGCGGTAGTGGTGATGCAGAAGGTCCCGCTGGCGGCGCTAGGCACCCATACCCTCAGCCGCAACGTGCGCGAGTGGCCAGCCCGCAACGTTGACACCCACCAGCGGTGCAGGAGGTGCCCGGCGTGCCGGCTGACGATCTGCACGTGCGTGACCGAGTACCGACGCTGAAGGTTGGTGTCGGTACGGCTAAGGGTGATGCGATAGCCAGCTATACGTCCGGCGGCAACGAGGCGCGGGCCGTGGATCGCCAATCGCAGTTTAGGTCTGGCGACCGGTGCGCTCGAACCGAGGCCGCCGCCGGTCACGCTGTAGCTGATCGTCACGCTAGGCGCCAGGTTGGCCGTGTTCGGGGCAACCGAACCCGCCGCAGGAGCCCGCGAGGACCCACCGCCGCCACCGCCGGCAGCGGCCAAGTTGCCGCCGCTTGCGCCGCCGCCCCCGCCGCCGCCGCCGCCATACAGGCCACCGCCACCGCCGCCACCAAACTCGACGTACACGCCGCCAGCACCGCCTCGGCCGAGCGTGCCGTCGCTGCCGACTTGGCCGTCTTCATAGCTCCCTGTGCCGGCTGAGCCGCCTTTGCCGCCCCCGGTGGTTGACCCTGCCTGACCGCCGCCACCTCCCATGCTGCTGGGACTGGAGAGACTCGTGCCGCTAGCGCCGGCGGCGCCGGCCGCGCCTCCCGAGCCGCCAGGGACCTGGTCAAACGACATCGTCGTGCCGGTCTCGCCAGCGCCGCCCCCTCCGCCGGCGATCAGCAGGCGAGTGTCCGGGTGTAGGCCCGCAGTCCGAGGACTCGTCCGTACGTCGGACGCACCGCCGCCTTCTCCGCCGTTGCCATGGCCTTCGCCGCCGCCATTGAAGCCGGCCACATCGTTACCGTAATTGCCGCCGGCGCCGCCAACCTCGACGTAGAGCGTCTGACCGCCGGTGACCTTCAGCGTCCCGGTCGCAACGGCCCCCGCCCCACCCGGCTCGCCCAGAGACGCCGCACCACCAGCTGCGCCGATCGCCACGACACGCACGCTCGTCGTGCCCGCCGGCCCCGTGAATCTCTGCTCTGCGCCCGTGTAGGAGAACTTGCAGCTCACGGTGCTCCCGACCTGCGAACAGTTAGACGGCAGCGCCGCGCGCGCCCAACCCACCCCGAACATGCTCGCCAACAAGCCGGTCGCGATCAACACGAGCACAGCCTGACCCCGACCACGCCAACGAAGACCCCTGCCGCCAAGCCCATTATCAACAACGTGCCCACTGCTCATCCGCCCACAGCCCCTTGTTCGCTCCTCCGCGGCGCCCCCGCCTGACGCCACCGTCAATATGTCGCCGCCTCACCTGCACCGCCTAGCCCCCGAGCGGACGATACGCCAGCCACAAGCTGACACGTCCCCCCAAGCGCCCCGCGCAAAGCCTACCCGACATCTGGCTTCGCAGCAGTGTCTTGCAGGACATGGAGGCGGAGGGGTTCTCGGCCTTTGCGGCGGCAGGGATCGTCCCGCGCTCCTCGTCTGCGCCATCGTCTCGCCGTTTGACGCTGGAACTTCAGTGAGCGCACCGCGCTCGTGGCGGTCACCTTGCGTTAGCCGCTTAGACTGCGCGCCGGCCTTGACACCTAGACCGACTATGCCTAGCATTGCTAAGTATGAGGCCGGGCGAGCCGCTGAAAGGCCACCTCGACGTCTTGCTGCTGGCGGTGCTCGGCGACGGGCCGCGGCACGGCTACGCGATCGTCGAACAGCTGCGCGCGCGCAGTGAGGGCCACTTCGAGCTGCCTGAAGGCACGGTGTATCCGGCCCTTCACCGCCTCGAGCGCGACGGGCTGCTGTGCAGCGAGTGGAGCGTCGTCGGTGGACGCCGGCGGCGTCAATACGAACTCACCCAGCGGGGGCAGATCGCTCTCGGCCGGCGCGCGAACGAATGGCACCGTTTTGCGACCGCGGTCGAGGCGGTTCTGGGTCGAGGCGAGCCGCGATCAGCCGTTGGCTCGGAAGGAGCCGCGTGATCGACGATTACCTGCAGGAGCTCGAAGCGACGCTGCGGTTGCCGCGCCGGCGGCGCCGCCGGATCCTGGCCGAGGTGCGTGACCATCTGCAGAGCACCGCGGCGGAGCTGCGCGGCGCCGGACTCGATCCCCAGGCCGCGCAGCGCGAAGCGATCCGCCGCTTCGGCGACGCGCCGGCGCTCGCCCGCACGTTCGCGGAAGACGAAGCCACCTCGGCCGTCCGCGCTGCCGGCTGGACGGCCGTGCTGCTGGCGGCGCTGCTGGTGCTCCTCCAGGCGAACCCGCCGGGCTTGCTCACCTGGACCCAGGGACGCTTCCCCGCCGGGCTGCTGGCGTTCGTATTCGGGCAGGTCGCGCTCCTCGCCGCCGGCCTGACGCTGGTTCGCGTGTGGCGCGCACGGCTCGAGCGCGAGACCGCGCAAACGGCGCCGCCGGCGGGCGGGCTGGGCGGGACGCGGTTGACGCTGGTGCTCCGCGGAGCGCAGGTCGTGTTCGTATGTGTCGCGGGAACGCTCATTTGCGCCGTGGCGGTGGCGCTTTCGGCCGCGTCCTCCCCCACCCCCGGCGTCTGGATTTCGATCGCCGTTCTCGGTGCCGGCGCCGTCGCCGGCACGATCCCGCTCTGGCGAGCAAGCCACCGAGCCTCGGCGGCGGCCCGCGTTGGCGCACCGCTCGGCGCCTCACCTGAAGAGGACGCGCTGGCCGACATCGCCGCGCTGGGTTCGGCCGCGTTCGTACGTCTCGAGCGGAGGTGGCCGCGGCTGGGCGGCGGCCGGGAGCGCATTTCGGTCTGGCTCGGCGAGCTCCGCAACCGCGCGCCGCGGCTCATGGCTTGGGTCGATCTACGCCGGCACCCGTGGCGCTTTGC
>JAFAZV010000212.1 GCA_019239445.1 Solirubrobacterales bacterium | reverse complement strand
AACCACTAGGCGCTGGCCTTCCTGACGCGCTCGAGGACCGAGCGCCCGGCCTCGGCGATCCGCTCGGGCGTGAACCCGAAGTGCTTGTAGAGCACGCCGGCCGGAGCCGACGCCCCGAAGCTCTCCATCCCGATCGTCACACCGTTTTCGCCGACCCAGCGGTGCCAGCCCAGCGTGCTCGCAGCTTCGACCGAGACGCGGGCGCGACACGCCCGCGGCAGCACCCGCTCGCGGTACTCGTCGCCCTGCGCGGCGAAGTGCTCCACGCACGGCATGCTCACCACGCGGGTGGCAATCCCGTCCGCCTCGAGCAGGTCGGCAGCGGCAACGCAGATGTGAACCTCGGTGCCGGTGGCGAGCAGGATCAGGTCGGGGGTCTCGGGCTCCTTGAACGAATCGCGCAGCACGTAGGCGCCGCGTTCGATCGCGTCGGAGGGGATTGCCGCCGGATTCCAGGTCGGGATCCCCTGGCGCGAGAACACCAGAGCGCTCGGGTGCTCGCGGGAGGCGATCGCGTGATGCCAGGCGAGGGCCGTCTCGTTCGCCCCGGCGGGCCGGATCACCGACAGTCGCGGGACCGCGCGCATCCCGGCCAGCTGCTCGATCGGCTGGTGCGTCGGCCCGTCCTCGCCCAGCCCGATCGAGTCGTGGGTGAAGACGAAGATCGATGGCAGTCCCATCAGCGCCGCGAGGCGGATCGACCCTCGCATGTAGTCGCTGAAGATCAGGAAGGTCGAGCCGTAGCCGCGGAAGTAGTGAAGCGTCAGTCCGTTGACGATCGCGCCCATCGCGTGCTCGCGAATTCCGAAGTGCAGGTTGCGTCCCCCGTAGGCACCGGCCTCGACGTCGTCTGCGCCGTCGATCCGAGTCAGCGTCGACGGGGCCAGATCGGCCGAGCCCCCGACCAGCTCGGGCACGTGCGCGGCGGCCCACTGCAGCACCTCGTGCGAGGACTTGCGCGTTGCAGTCATCGTTCCGGAAGCGTGAAACCGCGGCACCTCGGCATCCCAGCCCGCCGGAAGCTCGCCCGCGATCATCCGCCGTAGCTCCTGCGCCGGCTCCGGGTGCTCCTGCGCGTAAGCCGCGAAGTGTGCCTCCCATTCACTCTGCAGCTCGGCGCCCCGCTCCACGCAGCGGCGGAAATGTGTTAGAGCCTCCTCGGGGACGTAGAACGGATCCTCCGACGGCCACCCCATCGCCTGCTTGGTCAGTCGCACCTCCTCCTCGCCGAGCGGCGACCCGTGCGCGCCTGCCGTGTCCTGCTTGTGGGGGCTTCCCTGCGCGATATGCGTCCGGACGATGATCAGCGACGGGCGGTCTTGTACGGCGATCGCATCCCGCAGCGCCCTCTCGAGCCGATCGAGCTCGATCTCCTCCTCGAGGTCCTGCACGTGCCAGCCGTAGCCGGCATAGCGCGAGGCCACGTCTTCCGTGAACGCCAGCGCGGTGTCACCCTCGATCGAGATGTGATTCCGGTCGTAGAAAGCGATCAGGCGCCCCAATCCGAGGTGCCCGGCCAACGATGACGCCTCGCCGGAGATGCCCTCCTCGAGGTCCCCGTCGGAGGCGATCACGAACGTCCGGTGATCGACCACCTCGTGCCCGGGACGGTTGAACCGCGCCGCCAGCATGCGCTCGGCCAGGGCCATCCCCACGGCATGAGCGATCCCCTGCCCAAGTGGACCCGTGGTCACCTCGATGCCGGGGCAGTGACCATGCTCGGGATGCCCGGCGGCGCGGGAACCGAGCTGCCGGAAGCGCTCGATGTCCTCCTCCAGGCTGACGTCATAGCCGGCGAGGAACAGGGTCGAGTAGAGCAGCATCGACGCGTGCCCGCACGAAAGTACAAAGCGGTCGCGGTCGGGCCACAATGGATCGCGCGGGTTGTGTCGCATCGTCCGCGTGTACAGAACGTAGGCCAGCGGCGCGAGCGCCATCGGCGTCCCAGGATGCCCCGAGTTTGCCTTCTGCACCGCGTCCATGGACAGAGTGCGGATCGTGTCCACACACAGACGATCGAGCGAAGTGGCGGTATCAGTCGCGGTCACGGCTCGAAGGGGTGCGAACGAGGTGCGCCACTGGCGTCAGCATAATGGGCTCGGCGCCGGCCCCAAAACGAACCTCCTGCTCTCGCCGAGCTTCGCCTAGCCGCCCCGAGGCCGCGATGACTAGACGCTATGGCCGTGTAGGCCGGTTGTCTGTCTGAGGTTGGCCGGACCCTTTCGCGCATGCGGGGGTTTGACTGGCCGGAGATGGGCTCCGGCTGACCCCAGACGAAAGGATCCGGCCATGCAGGCAACGATGACATGCGTGG
>JAFAZV010000164.1 GCA_019239445.1 Solirubrobacterales bacterium | reverse complement strand
GCGGGCCGGTGTCAGGTCCCGGCCACGCTGAAGTCGCAGTATGCGCCGCGGTGTCCTGGTTGACGAACGTAACTCGCGTTCCGACGACGGCTGACGTGCTCCCGGGATGAAACGCGAAGCCCCTGATCAGCACGCGCATCGCGGGCGCGCGCTCTACGACCCGCTCGACGCCGGTCAACGTCACCGCCCGCGGACTCGACGATCCGCAGCCGGCAAGAACGCTCACCAGCGCCGCCGCTACCGCAGCGACAAGAGCTGCTGAACTACCGGTCGGGTGAGTGAATCTGGGCACGTCGAGCGGGCGGCGTCAGTGCCGCACAGCGTGTACGGCCGAATGCGCTCGTTGGATCAGTCACAACGCGGCCGCCACGCAACCCAGGTGCCGCGGATCGCTCGCCCCCTCGAGGTGCTCCCTCTCGCGCACGACGAGCTGCGCCTGCGCTAACTCGGGGCTGAACGCGCTCGCCCGCGCGACGCCGCAGCGGTGTCTCTGGCGATCGGCATCGTCTCACGACCGGGCGCGCGTAGCCGCCCGGGGTCTGCGCCCGAGCCGGCGCGGCTCGAGGCGTTGAGCGCGTGTGGCTTCGAGCCGCCGTCGCGATCTACGAGCGCGAGCAGGTCGCCACCGAGACCGCACTGATCTGGAGCGGTCACGGTCAGCACCGCGCCGGCCGCGATCGCCGCGTCGACGGAGTTGCCTCCCTCCCGCAGTGCCGTCACCCCGGCGGCACTGCGGCCACCGCGTCGCCTGTGCAGACCATCGCCTCGGCGGCAAATCGAGTCGCGAAAGGCGCCAGCGTCACGTTCGAGATCATCACACCCTCCGCCCGCCCCAGGCACCGCGCTCGAATGGTAGGGTCGCGCCCCGTGAGCGACAGGACGGTCGTACTGGTGGGCACGCTCGACACGAAGGGGTCCGAGTACGCCTATCTGCGCGATCGCCTGCATCTGCACGGCGTGCGCACCGTGCTGGTGGACGTCGGCACACTCGAGCCGCCACGCACCGAGCCTGACATCGATCGCCGCGAAGTCGCCGCCGCGATCGGCGCCGACATCGACGAGCTCGCGCGAGCGCGCGACCGCGGTCGTGCGGTAACGACGATGGCGGACGCCGCGGCCGCCCTCGTACGCCGCCTGCACGAGGAAGGCCGCTGCGACGGAGTGCTCGCGGCCGGCGGCTCCGGCAACACTGCGATCGCCACCAACGCGATGCGGGCGCTCCCGGTCGGCATCCCCAAGCTGATGGTCTCGACGGTGGCGGCCGGCGACACGCGCGGCTACATCGGCGCGAGCGACATCGCGATGATGGCCTCGGTCACTGACGTCGCCGGGATCAACACGATCTCGGGGCGGATCCTCGCCAACGCCGCCGCGGCGATGGCCGGAATGATCGACGCCCCGGCGGTGGAGCTGGGCGAGCGGCGCCCGCTGATCGCGGCCACGATGTTCGGCGTCACTACCGAGTGCGTTACCACAGCGCGGGAGGCCCTCGAGGGGAGCGGCTACGAGGTGCTCGTGTTTCACGCCACCGGCACCGGCGGCACGGCGATGGAGGGCTTGATCGACTCCGGCTTCATCGCCGGCGTGCTCGACATCACGACGACCGAGCTGTGCGACCAGCTCGTCGGTGGCGTCCTGCCGGCGGGGCCGGATCGTCTCGAGGTGGCGGGGCGGCGCGGATCGCCCCAGGTCGTCTCGCTCGGCGCGCTCGACATGGTCAATTTCGGCCCGCGCGATACCGTGCCGGCGCAATTCGAGGAGCGCAACCTCTACGTCCACAACCCCTCGGTGACGCTGATGCGCACCACCGCCGAGGAATGCGCCGAGCTCGGGCGGATCATCGCCCGCAAGCTGTCTGGCGCGCAGGGTCCGGTGTCGCTGTTCGTGCCGCTGAAGGGCGTCTCGGCGATCGATGTCGAGGGCGGCCCGTTTTACGATCCCGCCGCCGACGAGGCCCTGTTCGAGGCGCTGCGCGAGAACGCCGCGCCGAATATCGAGATGCACGAGCTCGAGCACAACATCAACGACGCGGAGTTTGCGCGCGCGATGGCGGAGAAGTTGATGGAGTACCTCGGCGGAGACCAGGCGTGACCGGCGAGCAAGCGCGAGCCCGGCTGCGCGCAACGCGCGAGGCCGGCAGCGTCATCATCGGCGCCGGCGCCGGCACGGGACTGTCGGCGAAGTGCGCCGAGGCCGGCGGCGCCGACCTGATCATCATCTACAACTCGGGCCGCTACCGGATGGCCGGCCGCGGGTCGCTGGCCGGCCTCATGCCCTACGGCGACGCCAACGCGATCGTGCTCGATATGGCGGCCGAGGTGCTGCCCGTGGTCAAGGAGACGCCGGTACTGGCCGGCGTGTGCGGGACCGACCCGTTTCGCCTGATCGATCGCTTCCTGGCCGAGGTCGAGCAGGCGGGATTCGCGGGGGTCCAGAACTTCCCCACGGTCGGCCTGATCGACGGCGTGTTTCGCGCCAATCTCGAGGAGACCGGGATGAGCTACGAGCTCGAGGTCGAGATGATCCGCCTGGCCGGCGAGCGCGG
>JAFAZV010000437.1 GCA_019239445.1 Solirubrobacterales bacterium | reverse complement strand
GCACGGCGCCGGTCAGGGCGCGGAAGCGGGCGTCCAGATCTTCGGCCGAGCGTGGCAGACCGAGTCGATCCGCCTCGCGGTAGACCTCAGCCGTCGAGAGCGCATACGGCTGGGGGACCAAGAGCAACCCGTGTGCGGCCAGCGGGTCACAAGCCTCGACGATGCCGCCGATCCCGGTCGCCAGCGACACTCCGGGCGCGAGCTGACTGGGCACGTCCGCGCCGAGCTGCGTCGCCAGCGAGATCACCTCTTCCGGCCGGCCAGGCGCAAGTGCGGCGGCCAAACGCAGCGTCGCCGCCGCATCGGCTGATCCGCCGCCCATACCAGCCGCAATCGGCACGCGTTTGGCTATCTCGATGCGCACCGGTGGGCCGTCCCAGCCGCGCGCGCGCAACTCGGCCAGCGTGCGCGCCACGAGGTTCTCTCCCTCCACATCCGGACAGAGCACTTGGTCAGGCCCCTCCGCGAGCGTCTCGAGGTGGAGCTCATCGGCGAGTGACACCGACTCGATCAGGGTCACGAGCTCGTGCCGGCCGTCGGCGCGGAGCGGTCCGAGCAGCAGACAGAGGTTCACCTTGCCCGGGCCGAACGCTCTCAGCTTCATCCCGCGAGCATTCGCGCAAGCGCGCGAAACTCCTCGGGCGAGAGACGCTCGGCTCGCTCGTCGGGAGGATGACCGAGCGCGATGAGAGCTTCGCGCGCCCGCTCGCGGATCCCCGGCTGCGCGTCCGGCGCCAGCGCGAGGGAGCCGGGGAGTGCTTTGCGGCGATGCGCGAAGGCGTCGTGCACGAGCGCGCGCACGTCCTCAGCCGGCGCGGCGGAAGTCCGCCGCAGTCCAACGAGCACGGAATCGACGTTCGGCACGGGCCGGAAGACGGTGCGCCCGACCGGCCGCAGCACACGCACTTCGCAAGCCAGTTGCGCGAGCACCGACGGCACGCCGTAGCTCGAGCTGCCCGGAGCCGCGGCAAGCCGCTCGCCGACTTCGCGCTGCACCATCACGACCCACCGCCCGACGCTCGCCAACTCGACGATCGTGCGCAGGATGACGGTGGCGGCGATGGCATAGGGCAGGTTGGCCACGACCTTATCCGGCGCGGGATCGAGTGCGCCCAAATCGAGCGACAACGCGTCGCTCATATGCAGGCTGGCGTCGGGGAACTCGGCCAGCGCCGCGCGCAGCTCAGGCTCGAGCCCGCGGTCTATCTCGACGACGTGCAAATGCGCGACCCGTGGCGCCAGCCGCCTGGATAGGACGCCGAGCCCGCCGCCGATCTCGAGCACGACATCATCGCTCGTCAGCTCGGCAAGACGCTCGATCACGTCGAGGATGTTGGGGTCGACGAGGAAGTTCTGGCCGAGCTTTACCAAGCGAAAGCTCTCGCCGCACTGTCTGCCAGCGTCGCCTCGAGCTCGTCGTAGGGCACGCGCCGCTCAATCGCGAGCGCCTGCGCCGTGTGCACGACGTTGGCCGGTTGATTCGGCTTGCCGCGCACAGGCTGCGGCGAGAGGTACGGCGCGTCGGTCTCGACCAGCAAACGCTCAGACGGCACGCGTAGGGCAGCTTCCCTGAGCGGCGCTGCGGCTGGGTATGTGACGTTGCCCGCGAACGAGATCCACCAGTCAGGGTGCGCCACGCAATCCCCAATCCGATCCGGCATCGAGAAACAATGCAGGATCACCCGCACACCTCGGGCCCGAGACTCGAGGATCGCGAGCGTGTCGTCCTCGGCGGCGCGAGTGTGGATGACCAGCGGCAAGCCGGTCTCGCGCGCCAGATCGATCTGGGCCAGGAACGCGCGCTCCTGGTCGGCGCGCGGAGCGAAGTCGCGGTAGAGGTCGAGTCCCGTCTCACCGATGGCTACGCATTTTTCGTGCGCCGCGAGCGCTTTGAGCTCGGCCAGATCGGCGTCGTCGAAGCCGGCGGCGGAGTTCGGGTGGCGGCCGACGGCGGCGTACACCTGCGGGAAATCCTCGGCCGCGACGAGCGCGGCGCGGCAGGTCACGCCGTCGGTGCCAACGGTCAGGATCCGCTCGACTCCGGCTGCGACCGCGGCCGCAACGAGCTCTGTGTCCGGGGGGTCGCAGAACGCGAGGTGCGTGTGGCTATCGATCACGTGTGCTTCGGGAACAGCGGCTCGAGCGCACGGACGGTCGCGCCGCCGTTCTGCGTGCCAAAGCGCGCCGCGGTGAACGCGGTGCCGCTGCGTCCCAGGGCCTCCAGCAAACGCGTCGTCGCTGCCGGCATGTAAGGGTGGAGCATCACGCTCAGCGCCCGTACGCCCTCGCTCAGCGAGGCGAGGGTCTGATCCAGCTCGGCCGCGCGCGCCGGCTCCTTGGCCAGCTGCCACGGAGCGCGCTCCTCGACGTAGCGATTCAAGCGCCGAACGCGCTGCCAGATCAACTCGAGCGCCTGGGTCGGCTCGGCGCAGTCGAGCAGCGCCGAGACCTGACTCGGCAGCACCTCAAACTCGGCCGCGAGCGTCGGGTCGAGCTCCGCCTCCGGGACAAGGCGGTCGCGGTAGCGCGAGACCATCGCGATCGTGCGGCTCGCGAGGTTGCCGTACTCGTTGGCGAGCTCGCTCTCGTAGCGCGAATCGACCGCGTCCATGCCGACCGCGCCGTCGCCGCCGAAGGCGACGTCACGCATCAGGTAGAAGCGCAGCGCGTCGGTGCCGTAGCGATCGATGACCTCGAACGGGTCGAGCACGTTGCCGAGCGACTTGCTCATCTTGCGCCCGTCGGCACCGAGGAGAAAGCCATGGACGAACACGTGGTGGGGGAGCGCGAGCTCGGCCGCCATCAGCAGCGCGGGCCAGAAGACGGTGTGGAACTTGAGGATGTCCTTGCCGATGATGTGGTAGGTGGCGGGCCAGAAGCGCGTGGTCAGGTTCTCGCCAGGCCGGGCGTAGGAAAGTGCGGTGTAGTAGTTGAGCAGCGCGTCGAACCAGACGTAGAACACCTGGCTCGAGTCCCACGGAACGGGAACGCCCCACTTCAGCCGCGCGCGCGTGAGCGAGACGTCTTGAAGGCCCTGGCCGATGAACGAGCGCGCCTCGTTGTAGTGATGCTCGGGCATGACGAAGTCGGGGTGGTCGGCGTAGAGCTGCTCGAGCGGCTGCTGGAAGGTCGAGAGGCGGAAGAACCAGTTCTCCTCCTGCTCGCGGGTCAAACGGATCTCGTGGATCGGGCAGAGGTTGCCCTCGAGGATCTCGTTCTCGACCTTGAAGTCGGCGCAGCGTGGGCAGTACCAGCCTTCGTAAATCCCCTTGTAGGTGTGACCGTTGTCGTGCACCCGTTGCAGCACGGCCTGGACGGCAGCCATGTGCGGCTCATCAGAGGTGCGGATGAAGAAGTCGTTCGAAGCCTCGAGCTGCGGCGCGAGCGCTTGGAAGCGCGCGGCGTTGCGATCCGCGAGCTCCTTTGGCTCGAGTCCCTGCGCGCGCGCAGCGTCGGCCACCGGTTCGCCGTGCTCATCGGTTCCGGTGAGGAAGAACACGTCCTCACCACGCTGGCGCATGTGCCGCGCGAGCACGTCCGAGGCGATGATCGTGTACGCGTGACCGAGATGCGGCTGCGCGTTCACGTAGTAGATCGGAGTGGTGATGTAGAACGACATCCGTTCACCTAGCCTATCGGCGGCTGGTGAACGCGCGGTAGAGCGCATTAGCCGGCACGCCGGTGAGTTCGGCGACGACGGCCGCCGCTGGACGCAGCTTGGCGCCGGCGCCGACGAGACGCTGCAGCGCGTCGAGCGCGGGGGTCGCGTCCGGCGCGGTCGGCTTTGCGGCGCCGACGACGAGCACAACCTCGCCCTGCGGCGCTGCCGCGCGGAAACGCTCCGCCAGTTCGGCCGCCGAGCCGCGCACGACCTCTTCGTGAAGCTTGGTCAGCTCGCGGCACACGGCTACGGGCCGGCGTGGATCGAGCTCCGCAAGGGCTGTGAGCGAGGCGGCGACGCGCCGCGGGGACTCGAACGCAACGAGCGTTTCCGAATTGGAAAACGCCGCTTTCAGCTCTGCCTCCTTGCGAGGAAGAAACCCAGTGAAGCGCCAGCGATCCGCCGGCAGCGCACTGGCTACGAGCGCCGCCAGCGCCGCCGACGGACCCGGCAGCACCTCGACGGCCAGGCCGGCCGCAACGCAGGCACGCACGAGCACGAAGCCGGGGTCGGATACGAGCGGCATACCGGCGTCGGAGACCAGCGCGACCACGCTACCTCGGCTCATCCGCGCCACCAGCTCGGGCGCCCGCGCCGACTCGTTGTGCTCGTGATAACTGATGAGCTCGGCGTTGACGCCGTAGCGGTCGAGCAGCTTGCGCGTACGGCGGGTGTCCTCGCAGGCGACGAGATCCGCCTCGCGCAGCGCCGCGAGTACGCGGAGCGTGACGTCTTCGAGGTTCCCGATCGGAGTCGGGCAGACGATCAGGCGCCCGCCGCTCACGCCGGCGCGATCACGCGGCCTCTCCCCTGATCGCAATGCCGTCGAACGCGAGCGCCGCCGCGCCCATCATCCCCGCCTCGACGCCGAAGCGGGCGGCGACGATCCGCACCTCCTCAGCGCCGGGCGCAAGTGCGCGCTGCGCAACCACGGCGCGCGCGGGGCGGAGCAACAGCTCACCCGCGGCGATCACCCCGCCGCCGATTACGACCACCTGAGGGTTGAAGATGTTCACACAGTTGGAGATGCCGACTCCGAGCCGCATGCCGATGAGCTCGATCGTCTCGAGCGCCGCCGCATCGCCGTCATGGGCGAGCTCGGTCACGAGCGGGCCTACCAGCTCGCGTCCCTGCGCGAGCGCTCGACCGAGCCCGGAGCTCGGGTTGGCCCGCGCGATGCGTTGCGCCTCACGGGCAAGTGCAGTCCCCGAGGCCAGCGCCTCGAGGCAGCCGCGACTCGGACAGTTGCCCTGGCAGGGCGGCCCGTCGAGCTCGATGACCATGTGGCCGATCTCGGGGGCGGCGCCGATCGCGCCGCGGTACGGTTGCCCGCGCAGGATCAGTCCGCTGCCGATGCCGGTACCGACGGTCAGCACGACAGCTTCGGTGGCGCCGCGGGCCGCGCCGGCGCGGTGCTCCGCGATGGCCGCCGCATTCGCGTCGTTGTCGACATACACCGGCAACCCGAGCCGCTCGGCCATCACGTCGCCGAAGGGGATGCCAGCGAGGCTCAGGTTGACGGCTTGCACCGCTATGCCGGTGCGGAAATCGAACGTACAAGGGATCCCGAAGCCGACGGCTGCAACCTCTCCGCCTGCCGCGTCGCGCGTCTCCAGGACCGCGTCCACCACGGTGTCGAGTAGGGCAGCCTGGTCGAGACCGGCTACCGTTCGCTGGGTTCGATGGTGCACGCCGAGGCCGGCGTCGACCGCGCCGGCGAGGAGCTTGGTCCCGCCCATGTCGACGCCGATGGTCCGACGGGCCCGCATGATCGTCACTATATGCAGTCGCCGATGGCCGACAAGTTAGAAGAACCAGCGCAATCCGAGGACCGTCCGTACCGGGTCTACCGAGGCGATGAGCGGTCCGGTCCGACCCCCGGGGAGCGACCGTACACGCTCTACCGCTCACGCCCTCGCGGTCTACGCGCGCGCCTGCGAGGCGAGGAAGATGCGGAGCTCGATGCGCGCGCACCCGTTCGCGCGCCGGACGAGAAGCGACCACGAACGCCAGGGCGGATCGCGAAACGGGTGCTACTCGGTGTGGCGATCGCGGTGGTGGCATGGCTGCTGCTTTCGCTCGTGCTGTTCCTAGTCAGCGCCCAGGTCGAGCAGGCGAAGCTGCCGGCGTCGGCCAAGGCGGCGCTCAGCTCGGGGCCGAACATGCTCACCTCGACCTCCACGGTCTTGATCGTCGGTACCGACCAGCGGCCCAAGGGTTCCAAGGAACCGGGAGCCAACACGAACGACGCGGGCAGCCGGTCGGACACGCTGATGCTATGGCGCATCGGCGGGGGCACTTCACGACGTCTGTCGATCCCGCGCGACACGGTGGTCGACATCCCCGGCCACGGGACGAACAAGATCAACGCGGCCTACGCCTTCGGCGGCCCAGCACTGACGATCCGCACGGTGGAGGCATTCACGCAGCACGCCGGCGTGCCGGTGAAGATCAACCACCTGATCGTGGTCAACCTGGCGGCGTTCCCGCAGTTCATCGACGCGATCGGCGGAATCGACATCAAGACCGACCGGGTCTGCTCAGACATCAGCGGCGGCGTGCGCAACGGCGGCTTCTCGCTGAACCTCAGCCCTGGGGTTCACCACCTCGATGGGCGCGACGCGCTGACACTGGCACGCACGCGCGAGAACAAGTGCAACCCGAACGAGAACGACCTCACGCGAGTGCGCCGCCAGCAGGAGATCCTCAATGCGGTGAAGTCGAAGCTGCTCTCGGTCGGAACTTTCTTCCGGCTGCCCTGGGCGTCGTGGGACGCGCCGAAGGTGCTGCGCACCGACATGGGCGGGTTCACGCTCCTGTCGCTGTTCGCCGCCTCCGAAGTCGGCGGTTCGGCCCCCGTCAACGTTTTGAAGCCGACCGGGGTCGCCACGGTGCCGGGTGGTGGCGCAGGGTTGACCGTGTCGCAGGCGGCTGCGCACGCGGCCGTGGCGAAGTTGATGAACGGCTGAGGCGGCCCGCCGCCGCGACGGCCACGGGCGACGGCGCGGCAGCCCGGGTTCGGCCGGGCAACGCCGCCGGCCCGGGTTCAGCGGCCGGCGCCTAGTCCTTCGCCTTGGCGGTGGAGGAGCTCGTGCTCGCCGAGTCTGAGGACTTCGACGATGTCGACGACTTCGAGTCGGAATCCGACTTGGTCGAGGTCGAGCTCCCGGCGTCGTCGCTCTTGCCGGCGCCAGCGCCCTCGCCCGATTCCTTGAGCTCGCGCGAGCGCTTGCGCGTCCCGTAGTCGGTGTTGTAGAAGCCGGAGCCCTTGAAGTGGACCGCCACCGGATGGAACACCCGCTCGACCGGCGCGTCGCACGTCTGGCATGAAACGACTGGATCGTCGCTCATCCGCTGCATCACCTCGAAGGTGTGGCCGTGCTCGCACCGGTACTCGTAGATAGGCATTGCTTCATCAAGGATAGCGGGCGCGTTTGGCACTCTCAAGACGAGAGTGCCAAGGGTCCGCCTGCGGGCGCCGGGCAGGCCCACGCGGGGCCCCTCGCTCAGCGACCGCTCTGCGCGTAGTGCACGATCGACAGGTCCGTCAGCCACTCCACCGGCGCGCGATCGTCGGTGAACACGGTGCCGCCACGCAACGGCGGCCAAATCCGGGTCTGGACCGAGCGCGCGAGCGAGCCGAGGCCGCGAGGCGCGGCTGCCGGCATCCGCGCCGGCCTCAGCGGCTGGACGCTGGCCATGGCGAGCGTGTTGCTGTCCGAGACGACATCGCGAAGCACCCAAGGAAAGACGGTGCGGAGCGTCGCGGTCACCGTCTTCTCGAGCGCGTCCGAACCCGGGATGTGACCGATGTTGATGACCAACGCGCCGCCGGGTCGCAGGTGGTCGCGCACCAGCTGAAAGAACTCGCGCGTGACGAGGTAGAACGGGATGTACGGCTGCCGGTAAGCGTCGAGGAAGATCGTGTCGTAGCGGGCGCGACGGCCGGCGAGCCACGGCCGTGCATCAGCCGTATAAAGGTGAAGGTTGCTTCCGCGCAAGCCGAACAGCCGCTGCCCGATACGGGTGAGCGCTCCGTCGAGCTCGACTGCATCGACACGTGTCGAAGGCAGGTAGTGACCATACGCCCGCGCAACCGTGCCGGCGGCGTCGCCGAGAATCGCCATCCGCCGAGGTTCCCCACGCGCGCTGGCGCCCGGCAGGACGAGCGGGTCGTCCCAGTAGCCGCCGGTGAGAAAGCTGCCGGGGCGGTAGAGCGAGTGAATCGCGATGCCCTCGTTGAGCTGTAGCCAGCGCTCCCCGTTGGCGAACTGCAGCACGCGGGCGTACTGATACGGCGTCTCCTCAGCGAAGACCACCTTGGCCCCCGGCACGTTGGCGCTACCGGCGGCGGGCGGGATCGCCAGCGCTCCGGCGAGAACCGCCGGCACTAACCAGACGAATCGCGAGCGCAGGAACGGTGCCGCCACGAGCGCGAGGGCCGCGGCGAAGACGAGGAACGTGCGGTGGGTGCCGATCAGCGGGATCAGCAGCAGCGCAGCCAGAAACGTCCCGACGAGCGAGCCGGCGGTCGAGATTGCGTAGAGGCCGCCCGTGACGGTGCCGGCGTTCGCGACGCTGCCGAGCCCGAGCCGGTTGGCGTAAGGCGCCACCGCCCCGAGGAGCACGACGGGCACCGCCACCAGCACCAGCACCGCCGCGAGCGAACCCAGGAAGCCGCCGGCCGAGGTCGATCCGAGGGCCTGCGCGGCCAGGCGCAGGAATGGGTCGGCGGCGAACGGCACGATCGCCATCAGCACGGCCGCTGACATGACGATGCCGGCTAAGCCCGCCAGATCGCCGCGGCGGTCGGCCAGGCGCCCCCCACACGCGTAGCCGACCGACAGCGCCACCAGCACGGTGGCGATTGTGTTGGCCCAGATGATCGTCGAGGCGCCAAAGTAGGGCGCGAGGAGCCGCGCGGCGGCGATCTCGGTGCCGAGGCTGGCGGCGCCGACCACGAAGACGACCACGCGCAGGGTGCCCCGGGGTGCGCTCGGGGCGGGCGGACGGACGTTTGGAGGGGGCGCCTCGACAGGTGATTCGCTGACGGCCAGGACCGCGAAGGTTACGGTGGGCGCGGCTGGTGGGCGAGGGCGGGGCTGGTCGGTGAGGGCGCGGCGGGTGGGTGACGGCGCGCCGGGTGGGTGACGGCGCGCCGGCGGTGGGTCGCCGACGCCGGTGCCCACCGGCCGCGGCGCCAGCGGTAGAAACTGCACCTCGCGGTTGCTCAGAGGCGAGGCGCGGGGACTTTCGCCTCCCCGACGGGAGAAATGTCCGTATGGCTGCGCGACGCGGGGCAGGTGGCGGAAGTTTTTCCCGCGCGCGCGAGACGGCGAGCTGCCGGCGGAGCGCCGGCGCCCAGGAGAGCGCCGGCGCCCAGGACAGCGCCGGCGCTCGCCAGGGGCAAGGTTCAGACCGCCGCGACCTCGCGAACCTCGGTCAGCCGCAGCGCGTTTCCGGACGGATCGCGGAAGCCACTGTCGATCCCGTAAGGCCGCTCGGTCGGCTCCTCTGAGAACTCGACGCCGCGCGCCTTGAGCTCCTCGTAGGAGGCCTGGCAGTTGTCGGTGGTCAGGAAGACCGTGCCGGCAAAGCCTTTGGCCATCAGGCTTCGCAGCTGCTCGGCGGTCTCGTTGTCCATCATCGGCGGACCGGGGATCGCCATCAGGGTGATCGCGATGTCCGGCTGCGCCGACGGGCCGACCGTGAGCCAGCGGAAGTTGCCGAGCTCAGGCAGGGTCACGTCGGCGCGCACCTCCATCCCGAGCTTCTCCGTATAGAACCTGAGTGCCTCGTCTTGGTCATGCACCCATAGCTGAGCGTTACTGAGCTTGATCATCTGCCCTCCCATGTGGACATCAGATTGGACCGAACAACAGAACGTGGTTGACACTAATCCGAGCCGAGCCGCGTGTCTTCTCCAAACGTGCGCTGATCGAGACCGCCGCGCCGGCGCCACCCATCGGCACCGAGCCGACCATCTAGCATCCGCGCCCCATGTCGACGATCGACACCGTCACGATGGACAAGATCGTCTCGCTGTCCCGGCGCCGGGGGTTCGTCTTCCCCAGCAGCGAGATCTACGGCGGCCTAGGTTCGAGTTACGACTACGGCCACTACGGCGTGCTGCTCAAGAACAACGTCAAAGCGGAATGGTGGCGCGCGATGCTCCAGCAGCGCGATGACATCGTCGCGCTGGACTCGGCGATCATCCAGCATCCGAAGACGTGGGAGGCGAGCGGTCATCTGGCCAGCTTCACCGACCCGCTGGTCGACTGCCGGACGTGCAAGTTGCGCTTCCGCGCCGACCACCTCGACCAGGGACAGTGCGGGCGAAAGCCGTCGAGGCGACCGGGAGAGACGCCGGAGTGCGATCTGACCGAGGCGCGCGAGTTCAACCTGATGTTCGAGACGGCGATCGGCCCGGTTCGGGAAGAAGGCTCGACGGTTTACCTGCGACCGGAAACCGCCCAGGGCATCTTTCTCAACTTCAAGAACTACTTACAGTTCAGCCGGAAGAAGCCTCCGTTCGGGATCGCTCAGATCGGCAAGAGCTTTCGCAACGAGATCACGCCCGGGAACTTCATCTTCCGCACCCGCGAGTTCGAGCAGATGGAGATGGAGTTCTTCGTGCCGCCGGATGAAGCCGGGCGCTGGTTCGAGCACTGGCTCGAGGCGCGGGTGGACTGGTACACGCACCTCGGGATCCGGCCCGATCACCTGCGCCTGCGAGCGCATCCGCAGGACGAGCTGTCGCACTACTCGAGCGCGACGAGCGACGTTGAGTATCTGTTTCCGATCGGCTGGTCGGAGCTCGAGGGCATCGCGAATCGCGGCGACTACGACCTCAGGGCCCACGCCGAGCACTCGCGCCAGAAGCTCGAGTACGTCGACACCGCGACCGGCGAACGCTACGTGCCCTACGTGATCGAGCCGGCGGCCGGCGTCGACCGGGCGATGCTCGCGTTCATCGTCGATGCCTACGACGAGGACGAGATCGAAGGCGAGCGGCGAACCGTGCTCCGGCTGCATCCTCGGCTGGCGCCGGTCAAGGTGGCGGTCCTGCCGCTGGTCAAGAAGGACGGCCAGCCCGAGCTCGCGAGCGAGATCTACCGGGAACTGCGCGAACGCGTCCAAGCCGATTACGACGAGGGCGGTGCTATCGGCCGGCGCTATCGGCGCCAAGACGAGATCGGCACCCCCTGGGCGGTGACCGTCGATCACCAGACGCTCGAGGACCGAACGGTGACGCTGCGCGACCGCGACAGCCTGGTCCAGGAGCGGCTGTCGATCGATGAGCTCGGGGACGAGATCGAGCGGCGGCTACGCCTACCGTGGCGCTCGCCGAAGCTCGACTGACCCGCGTCGACGCCGCCGGCGCGAGCTCCGGGCGAGGCTGACCGCACAGACGGCCAGCACGAGAAAGGCGAGCATCCCGGTCACGGCGACACCGGGCGAAAAGACGATGAGCAGGAT
>JAFAZV010000395.1 GCA_019239445.1 Solirubrobacterales bacterium | reverse complement strand
CTCCAGTTGGTGGACGTAGCGGAACTCGGCCGGGATGGCGAGCACGCGCTCGGCGGCGCGGAGGACCTTGACGACGCGGGCGCGGCCAACATAGGGCTTGAATAGGACCGGACTTCGGAACGTGGCGTCCTCGCGGAACAACTCCGTCGCTTCTTCGGCGTTTCCCTGTTCGACGGCGGCGCGAAAGCGGTCTGAAAGCATCGGCGAGCGAATCCTAACGCGGCGCTTCGGAGCGAGCGCGTCCTTGCGGGCCACGGCCCAGGACCCGAAACTGGCGAGAGCGTAACTAGACGTTTATAAAAACCTCCACATGTTGTTAGAGGACATCTCCTTGGGGTATCGCCCCAGTGAATGAGTTCGAAAGGAGATGCACATGCATACTTGGCTTGACGTCGTAGCGATTGCCATCGCGGCGGTTGGCGCGCTGAACTGGGCGCTGGTTGCGGCCGGGCGATTCGATCTGGTGGCGACGATCACCGGCAACCACTTCGGCGAGACCAATGCTGCTAGCCGCGCGATCTATGGGCTCGTCGGCCTGGCCGGGATCTATGCGCTGGTGAGGCTGATCGCGGTCGGCGCCTGACCGCGACCGCGCTTCGCGCGCGGCTCCCGCGCGCGGACGCGCGGATCATCGTTGAGCGAGCTGGCTGCCTCTGTTCGAGGCGGCCGGCAGCTGGCGTCTTCCATCTGCCGCCGGCGACACGCTCCGAAGTTGACGTGGCAACGGGAGGCCCGAAAAATAACAGCTGTGGGTCCCGTTGCAGATGAACCCGCGCCTTCCGTCCTTGCCCGCACGAAGCTCGCGGTTCCGGTTCCGCGCTCTCAGGTGCGTCTCGTCGCGCGCCCGCGTCTGCTGAGCAGGCTCGAGTCCGGCAGGTCGGGGAGGGTCACACTGGTCTGCGCGCCGACCTGATCGGGCAAGACGAGCGTCCTCGCCGAGTGGGCGAGAGCGAGCGATGCCCTGTTCGTGTGGGTCGCGCTCGACCGGCGGGACGACGAGCCGCTTCGGTTCTGGCGCTGCGTCGTGTCCGGGCTCGCTCTCGTTAGTCCTGCGGCGGCTGCCACTTCGCTGCGGCGCCTGAGCTCACCCGTGGTAGCGATCGGCGAGGAGATCCTTCCTGTACTGGTGAACGATGTCGCTGACATGGATCGGCCGCTGCTGATCGTTCTCGACGACTTCCACGTGATCGGTGACCGGGAGATCCACGAGCAGCTCGACTACCTCATCGAGCGCCTGCCGCACAACACGCACATCGTCGTCGCCGGCCACACCGAGCCTCCGCTGCGACTGGGCCGGTTGCGAGCGATCGGGGATCTGGCAGAGGTCCGGTTTGCGGACCTGCGCTTCAGCGACGAGGAGGCCAGCGAGCTGTTCAGGGTGGTTCACGGGCTGGAGCTGGCGCCGAAGCAGGTGACGGCGCTTCAGCGTCGCGTTGAGGGCTGGGTCGCTGGGCTGAATCTCGCCGCCCTGTCGCTGAAGCAGGGCATCGACAGCGACACCGTGATCGGCGGCCTGCACAGGGACGATCGCTTTCTGGTCGATTGCCTCTGGAACGAGGTCGTGCTGGCTCAACCTCCCGCTGTGCGTCAGTTCCTGCTACGGACGGCAATCCTGGAGCGCCTGACGGGGCCGCTGTGTGAAGCGGTGGCGGAGCGGCCGGATGCAGGTGAGCTGTTGCGGGAGCTCGAACGCGCAAACCTGTTTGTCATACCGCTTGACAGTGACTTCATCTGGTTTCGCTACCACCACCTGTTTCAGAACGTGCTTCTGGGCCAGCTCGAACGGCTGGGGCGGGAGCTGATTTCGGACCTGCACCGGCGAGCGAGCACATGGTTCGCTGACCACGAGCTGATGTTCGAGGCGATCGACCACGCGATCGCGGCCGGCGACTTTATTATGCGGCTGACGAGATCGAACAACGGTGGCGCGAGTTCTATTCGCAGGGTCACACCCTCCCGGTCATGGGGTGGATCGATCGTCTACCGCCCGACGCGATTGCGGTGCATCCGACGCTGGCTCTGATCCGCGGTGGCTTTGCGCGCACGGTAGGCCGTGTGGACTAGATCGAGGAGTGGCTGCAGAGAGCCGAGCTGGCTCAACCTGAGGCTCCCGCTCCGGGTCTCGCAACTTCCGTCGCAGGTGGCGCCGCGCTCATACGCCCTATCCACCATCTGGCCGTCGGAGACGTGCCCGCCGCGGTAGCGTCGGCGCGGCGGGGACTGGCCATGGAGCCGGCCAATGGCTCGCAGCGGTCTGCGGCCGCGTATCACCTCGGCGTGGCGTCGTTCTATCTCGATCCCGAACGCGCGCAGACTTACCTGCTGGATTTCATCGACGGCTGCGCGGGAGAACGCGACCCCCGCCACCGCTACGCGATGGCCCTGCTCGCGGAGACCTATGGCGTTCGCGGCGAGATGGACGAGGCGCGGCGGCTCGCCAACCAGGCGCTCGAGCTGACGCGCCACTGGGGCCTCGAGGAACATCCGCCCACGAACCAGGTCCACGTTGCCCAAGGGGTCGTTGCGCTAGCCGACGCCGATCTCGACCTCGCCGAGGAGCACTTCGAGCGGGCGGTGATGCTTGCTCGTCGCGGACACGACCGCGTCGAGATTGCGCACACGCTGCTGTGGATGGCGAGGTTCCGCCTCTACAGTCACGACCGCGAAGGAAGTCGGGAGGCGCTGGACGCCGCGCGCGAGCTGGTCCCGGACGTGGGCCGCGTGAGTATGCAGCGGCTCGTGCAAGAGCTCGAGCTCGAGCTGGCGGATCATCGTCCCGCCCGGAACCCGCCAGGCGCGGGCGAACCATTGTCCGAGGCCGAGCTTCGTGTCTTGCGACTGCTGCCGGGAGAGCTCAGCTTTCGCGAGATCGGACAACGACTGCATCTGTCCCTCAACACCGTTCGCACGCACGCCTCGCGGCTGCGGCGCAAGCTCGGCGTGTCCACCGGCTCCGAGGTCGTCACCGAAGCCCACCGGCGTGGATGGCTCTGACGCCGCTCGTCCAGCGACCCCGGTGCACGGTGGCCAAGTCGGTCGCGCCTGAGATCAGCGGTGGTTGATCCGCACCAGAGGAGGGCTGTGGCGGGGCGCGCTTTCGGACCACGAGCTCCAGTCGCTACGTGGAGCATCGGTCATGCGCCCGAGGACGGCCAGGAGAGGCTCATAGCGGGCGCGCAACGCGCGAAAGTCGCTCCAGCTGGCATGCGGATCGTCTCGAACCGGCACGCCGGCCGCGACCAGGTCGTCGCGGGCGGCATCGAATTGATCTACCGATAAGGCGATATCGGCACCCGGTTCCGGGGGGCGGTGGGGAATCGCGAGAAAGTCGGCGATCGCGACGATGGCGTGCACACCGGCGTGCAGGCACAGCTCGCTACGCGACTGGCGGGGCACATCGCAGACCGTCATGAACAGCGCCGCCGCGTCGAGCACCGACTCGGTCGCCAGGACCCAGTGGTTGGTCGGGTGCGGCGAGCGGAAGAACGAAAGCTGCGGGAAGGTCGTATGCGATTCACCGACGTCGATGAACCAGTCCTCCCATGAGTCCCACACCTCCTCGAGCTGATCGAAGCGCCCGAGCTCCCAAGTCCGCGCCAGCAGCGCCGGGCCCGAGGGAGGCGCTCCCGCGCGAACAACCAGCTTTGTGATCAAGGCCTCGCGCCGCGAGAACGCTCCGTACAGCGTCGGGATGTAGGCGATCACCAGGGCGAGCAGGGTGAGACCGACGCCGGCGGCGGCGAAGGCGACCAGCTGGCGAGCCAAGCCGTGCGGCGTGTCGAAGCCGAGCGTGAACATCGCTGAGCCGGAGTACTCGAGCGCGCTCGCGACGCTCGCACCATCGAGACGCGCCGCGGAGAGGGACCAAAACAGCCCGGCGAAGCAGAGAAAGAGCAGCACCGACCAGGTGATGAGCTGCGCGAACACCCCGAGCGGCGCCTGCAGCGCGAAGATGCGATCACGCGTGCGGTAGTCCGAGCGCCCGGTCAGGCGCAGGCGGAGCAGGAGCAGTGCCCGCACAGTGAGGAAGGCGAACCGCCCGAGCCGCGCGGGCACGGCGCGCGGCAGGACGACGGTGCGGAGCACGGAGGCGAGTACGGCACCGACCCCCCAGAGTGCCAGCAAGCCGACGATCACGCGGAGGGCGATCATCTCGAGGCACCGTGGTTGACTCGGCTGCCGGCAGCCTCCGTGGTTAGCGCGGGCGAAGCGAGCACCGCTTTGGTTATGGGTAGCGCAAACGAGCCAAGGCGCATCCCGCGTAATCCAACCGTATCGGCGTCACCTCTCGCGGTTCGCCTGCGCCTCGGTCGCTTCGCGCGCTTTCCGACGGGGTACCGCGAAAGGAGCGGACTCGCATCATGACCAAGGACACGTTCACGGATGTCTTCACTTCCCTCCACCGCTGAATTGGCCGCTCTCGGGGCTCGGATCGAGCTGCGCGACGGGACGCAGGTTCTGGTTCGGCAGGGCACTAGCGCAGACCGAGAGCTGCTCGTGCGGAGCTTCGAGCGACTGAGCCCGGAGTCACGCTACCGGCGCTTCCTGGCCCCCATGCCCGAGCTGAGCGACGACATGCTGCGCCATTTGACCGAAATCGACCATCACGATGAGGAGGCCATCGTCGCCCTCGACGCCGAGACCGCAGAAGGACTCGGCGTGGCTCGCTATGTGCGCAGCAAAACGCGCCGAGACCTGGCTGAGGTGGCCGTCACGGTGATCGACGACTGGCAGGGGAGGGGACTCGGCACGCTGCTGCTGCGGGTCCTGAGCGCACGGGCGCGAGAGGAGGGGATCAGCAGCTTCGCGGCGCTGATACTGGCAACGAACGAACACTCGATACAGCTGTTGGGTCAGCTCGACGCTGTGCGGGTCGTGGATCGGGATGGCGGCATGGTCGAAGTCGAGGTGGCGATCCCGGAGACCGGACTGGCGCCGGCGCTCAAGAAGCTGCTGCAGAGCACCGCGCGCAGAGAGGTGAGCCCGATCGTCGGCTCGCAGTAAGGTCGTTGACGGCTGCAGGAGCGCGGGCACCAGCAATTTGTCTGCGAGGTGGTTGCGCCAGATAATGCAGCGGGTATCAGTCACCCGGACCGTTCAGCACGGCAGAGAGGATTGGCGATGACGTTGCCTGCCGAGTCCCCCACCCGAGACGAAGCTGCGGCTGCGCTCAAGCCGCGCCCCTCGGCTTCGTACAGCATCACGGTCCGCGCGCGGCTGCAGCAGCGGCCAGGCTCGTTCGCCCGCGTCGCGGCGGCGATCGGCGAGACCGGGGCGATCCTCGGGGCGATCGATCTCGTGCGCGTGGAGCGGGGCGAGGTGGTCCGGGATGTCACGGTGACATGCGTCGACGCCGAGCACGGCGAGGCGGTCGCCGCGGCCGTCGGCCAGATCGACGGAGTAGCGGTCGAGAACGTCTCCGACCGGACGTTCTTGATGCACCTGGGCGGCAAGATCGAGGTGACTTCGGCCGTGCCGCTGAACAACCGCGACGATCTTTCCATGGCGTACACGCCGGGCGTAGCGCGCGTGAGCGCGGCGATACACGACGACGTCGAGAAGGCTTGGTCGCTGACCATCAAAGGAAACACGGTGGCTGTGGTCTCCGATGGATCGGCCGTGCTCGGACTTGGCGACGTCGGCCCGGAGGCTGCGATGCCGGTGATGGAGGGCAAGGCGCTGCTGTTCAAGGAGTTTGCGGACGTCGATGCGTTTCCCCTCTGCCTGCGGACGCGGGAGCCGGATGAGATAGTGGCCTTCGTCAAGGCCGCTTCGCCGGCATTCGGAGCCGTCAACCTCGAGGACATCTCCGCTCCGCGCTGCTTCGAGATCGAGCAGCGCCTGCGAGCCGAGCTCGACATCCCCGTGTTCCACGACGATCAGCACGGAACCGCGATCGTCTTGCTCGCCGCGCTCACGAACGCGCTGCGCATTGTCGGCAAGCAGGCGCCTGAGCTGAAGGTCGTCGTCGTCGGGGCGGGGGCAGCCGGCGTGGCCTGCACGAAGATCATGCTCGCGCACGGAATCCAGAACGTCGTCGTGTGCGACATCGGCGGCTCGCTCTACGAAGGTCGCCCCGGGCTCGATCCAGTACGCGAGGCGCTGGCGCGCGAGACGAACCCGGACCGCGAGCGCGGGTCGGCGAACGAGCTCCTGGCCGGGGCCGATGTGCTGGTGGGCGTATCCGGGCCCGGCGCCGTGTCGGCGAGCGCGGTCCGGACGATGGCGTCCGATCCGATCGTGTTCGCGATGGCAAACCCGACGCCGGAGGTTTCCGTAGAGGCGGTTGAGCGCGACGTCGCGATCATCGCCACCGGGCGCTCCGACTACCCGAACCAGATCAACAACGTGCTCGCGTTCCCGGGCGTCTTCCGCGGTGCGCTGGATGTTCGTGCTACGACGATCAACGAGGAGATGAAGCTGGCGGCAGCCCAAGCCATCGCCGCCGAGGTCACCGAAGACCAGCTACACCCGGAATACATCATTCCCAGCGTGTTCAACCGCGAGGTGGCTCCGGCCGTGGCACGGACGGTTGCGCAGGCGGCGGAGAGCAGCGGGGTCGCGCGGCGACCCGGCGGCGGCTCGTAATCGGCCTGTCTGGCGCGTGCCGGCTTCGCGGCGGCCCGCGTCAGCTCTGACGACCGGGCCAAACGCTCGAACGCGGACTGACCCAGCCGCGGCCGCTGCGTCACGGCCGGTCGGCGAGGACCTGATAGATGCTCGCCCAGCCGGTCTGAAAGCCGAGGCGGGCGGCGTGGAGATACAGGCGCCACACCCGGGCGCGCTCGGCGCCGGCGATGCTCACCGCCCGCTCATACGAGGCTTCGTAGCGCTGGATCCAGTGACCGAGCGTCTCGGCGTAGTCGTTCTGCAGGCCCTCGACGTGCCGGGTGACGAACCCGGCACGCTCCAGCGCCATCGCCACTCGCGAGAGCGGAAGCGGCACGCCGTCGGGAAACACGAACCGCTCGGAGAATGGTCCTTCATCGGGCGTGTCGAGATCTTTCAGCTTGGCGATCCCGTGATTTAGAAGCCGGCCACCGGGCCGGAGCAGGGCGGCGAGCCGCCGCGCGTACAGATCGATCCGCTCCTCGCCAACGTGCTCGACCATGCCGATGCTCACGATCGCGTCAAACGGCTCCGCCAACACCTCGCGATAGTCCGCGACCCGGATCTCGACCAGATCGCCGACACCCTCGGCAACGGCACGCTCGCGAGCCACCGTGGCTTGTGGCTCTGAGAGCGTGACCCCCAGCACCTTGGCGCGGTGGTGCTTGGCGGCGTGGATCGCGAAGCTCCCCCAACCACACCCGACATCGAGCACGCGCTCGCCCGCCTCGAGGCCGAGCTTCGAGCACACCAGCTCCAGCTTTGCTTGCTGTGCCTCCTCGAGCGTTCGTGCGCCGCGCGAGAACAACGCGCAGCTGTAGGTCATCGAGCGGTCGAGAAACAGCGCGAAGAAGTCGTTCCCGGCGTCATAGTGGTGGCGGACGGCGCGCCGGTCCCGCATGAGCGTGTGCCGTTCGCCCCGCAGACGTAGCTCGGTGGCCGGCGCTCGCGGGGGTGCCACCAGCCCGCACGCGCGCAGCGCCCCGAGCGCAAGACGCACTTGCGTGCGGATCGGCAGCGGCGGCGGCTCGAAAGTGTCGACGATCCTCAGCGCTGCGTCCAAGTCGTCGACCTCGAGCAGGCCGGTGGCGAAGGCGCGACCGAGCCCGAGCTCGCCCGGGGCCCGCAGCGTGTGGGCGATCGCCTCGGGCGAGCGAAGCGTGAACGTCGGCACTGAGGGCTCCGTGGCCTCGAGTGCCGTCCCGTCCCAGAGGCGCACTGTGAACGGCCGCTCGGGCAGTGCCGCCTTCAGCTCCCGCCGCAGCGCGCTCGTGTTGCCAAGCGCCACGAGCTATGCGCTCTGAGGGACCGCCTTGCCCTCGATCCGGCGCTCGTCCACGCGAACGACGTCCCACGCCAGCCCGACCATCTCGAGCAGCCGGATCACGCCGGCGGCTGGATCGATCTGCCATCGCCTGAGGCCGTGGCGATAGGAAGTTGGGAAGGCATGATGGTTGTTGTGCCACGCCTCACCCCAGGTCGGGATCGCCAACCAGGCGAGGTTCCGCGACTCATCGCCGGTGGCGTAGGCCTGCTTGCCGAAGAAGTGGCACAGCGAGTTGATGCTGAAGGTCGCGTGGTGCATGAAGAAGATCCGCGCCGCGCCGCCCCACAGCAGCGCGGTCAGCCCACCGGCGACCGAGCCGGTGAGGGCGACGCCCAAGCCAAACGCAGCGGCCAAGCCAGCGATGACCCAAAGCACGAACGTCTGGTCGACGAACCGCAGCAGCGGGTCGGCCAGGAGGTCCTTGGCGTACCGCTGCTCGTCTGCCACCTCCATCTCGCTGAAGACCCACCCCACGTGAGCGTGGACGAGGCCGGCAACGGCCCCGCGCCAGCCGCTGCCGTGACCATGGGGGCTGTGCGGGTCGCCGTCCGCGTCGGAGAATTGATGGTGGCGGCGGTGGGTCGCCACCCAGTCGATCACGGGCCCCTCGGCGGCAGCTGAGCCGAGGGCCGCGAAGGCGGCCCGCAGCAGCGGGCTGCACTTGAAGCTGCGATGCGTGAGCAGACGATGAAACCCCACAGTTACGCCTGTTCCGATCACCATGTAGGTGAGCGCGAGGATCAGCAGGTCCTGCCATCCAAGCAGGTCGCCCGTCCAGCCGAACCACATCCCCACTGCCACCATGATCGGCGGCGCGGCGGTGACGACGGCGCTCGCCGTGCGCTCGAGAACCGGCATCGAGACAGGCCGCACGGCCGGCCGGGACACGGAGGCGTGCTGAGGTGTCGCTGGTTCCCCGGTCGGCACGAAGCGCGACATGCTACTCGGCGGCAGCTCACCGCGTCCCGACGATCGGTTCAGCGCTTTCCCTGAGGCTGTGGTCACCAATGGAGTCCATACCCGATTGCGTGCCTCGTGGAGCACTGTCAAGCTCCGACCGTACGTCGAGCGGTCAGGCCGAGCCGTGGCCTGTCGATAGCCAGGAGGAGACTCGATGTGCGTGAACGACGTCTTGCAGCAGTATCTGGACGCGGCGCGGCGCGGCGACTTCGAGGCGGCCTTCGAGTACTTCGCCGACGACGTCCTGGCCCGCATCCCCGGGCGTTCACCCCAGGCGGGCAGCTTTCGAGTCGCGACGCGGCGATCAGCTACATCCAGACCGCACGCGCTTTATCCCACCGCGGCGAGGTGGAGCTCGAGGTCGTCGACGTGCTGATGAGCGACGAGCGCTTCGGTCTCATCGTGAACGAGCGCTCCATCGTGATGGCGGGGACGTAGTCATCGCGCGCGCGAACGGTTATCGCGTTCGCAACGGCAAGATCATCGAGGTGTCGATCTTCGAGGCCGGTCAGTACGAGGTCGATGAACTCCTCGCCGGCTCCGAGACAGCCTCGTCACGGACTAACTAATCAGTTCGGCCGGTGCGCCGAAACCCCATCTCGCGGCGCGTCCGCCGTGTGCGCGTTATGCTGACGCCCGGCCGGGCACTTCGGTCGGCCGCGCAACGAGTGGAGGTGCTCGAGATATGACTGGTGCGACCCGGGGCGGCCGGCGGGGTAGAAGGCGGCTGTTCGTAGGTTCTGCCGTGCTGGCGTCGGTCGCGGTGCTGATGCCCGTTCTGCCGGCCAGCGCCACCGGCCAGGTCCAGGGCGGGGGGCGCGGGGCAAAGTGGTTCAGCAATCCGGTCCTCGGACCGGGGCAGGATCCGTCGGTTATGAGCTACGGCGGCTGGTACTACTACACCCAGAGCTCGCCCGACACCACGTACATCTCGATCCGCCGGTCTCGCTCGATCAAATCGCTCGCCGCGTCGGTCAGGCATGTCGTGTGGCGCGGGGGAAAGGCCGGATCTCCGTGCTGTGATTGGTGGGCACCGGAGCTTCACGTGATCAACCACCGGTGGTACATCTACACCACAGCCGACATCGGAACTAACAACACCCACCGCCTCCAGGTCCTCCAGGCCCGCTCGCCGCTCGGTCCGTATGTCTACAAGGGCCAACTGACGACACCCGGCGACTTCTGGTCGATTGATCCGTCGCCGCTGCAGCTACCGAACCGAGGGCTGTTTCTGTTCTGGTCGGGGTGGCCGGGCACGACCAACGGTCTCCAGAACATCTACATCGCGCGGATGAGCAACCCATGGACGGTGTCCAGTGGACGTACGCTGCTCAGCACGCCGACCTATCCGTGGGAGTTGCATCCCAACCCGGCGATGCCACCGGATACCCCTACTCCCGTCTATGTCAATGAGTCGCCCGAGCCGATCCTGCATCAAGCGACGGTCTCGGTCACCTACTCGGGGTCTGGTTGCTTTACCCCGAACTACGCGCTCGGTCTGCTAACAGCTCGCGCTCGCTCCGACCTACTGAACCCAGCGTCGTGGACCAAGTCACCCACGCCCATCTTCCAGAGCAATCCCGCCGCCGATATCTACGCCCCCGCCAGCAACGGCTGGTTCATGTCCCCCGACGGGAGTCAGACGTGGTTTGCTTTCCACGCGGTCAACGACAAGGCCGGAAACTGCGGTTGGGAGCGCAATGTGTACGCGCAGCGCGTCAGCTGGACCGCGGCCGGCATTCCGAACCTGGGCGGCACACCACGCCCCATCACGACGCCGGTGAGGGTCCCGGCGGGCGATCCTGGGGCTCCATAGCCGCAGGTAGCTCCCTGTAGCTCGGGCTTCGTCAAGGAGCTTCAACGAGCCCCCTGCGACGCGGCGGCCGGTCATGCGCGCTTACGTGCAGCCGCCCGGCCTCGCTCCGCAGACCGCGGGTCTCGAGCTGCGCCCGCAGGCGCAGCAGCGCAAGGTCTTTCGCTTTGGCTTCGAGCATGACGTCGAAGTCTTGGCCGCCTCCAACGTCGCGGATGAAGCGCTCGAAGCCGAGCGGATCGACGAGGTCCGCGTGGGCGCGCAGCTGCGGGAGCACGAGCTGGCGCGCCACATGGCGACCTTGCCGGACCCGCCGCTCACCGACATCGAGGCGGGGAGACGAATAGTGGATCTTCGGCGTGCACGTAGCCGGCCAGGTGGCGGACGCGAGCCTCAGCGCCTCGCCTTCTGGGATGCCGGCCGGGTCGTGACAGTGATGGTGCAGCACGTCCCAGACCACGCGCGTGCCGGTGCGCCCAGACAACGCGAGCACATCGGCGAGCCCGAACGAGCGGTCGTCGTTCTCGAGCACCAGCCGCGCCCGTCCAGCGTCTGAGAGCTGCTCGAAGCCGGCGAGGAAGCGGTCGCCCGCTGTCGTCACGCCTCCGGCGAGGCCTCCGACGTGCAGCACGACGACCGCCTCGGCACCGAGGCCCATGGCGTCCATGATCGCGGCCTGGACCTCGATCTCCGCGACCGCCGACGAGCGCACGACGGGATCCTCGGAGTTGAGCACCGTGTACTGGCCGGGATGCGACGACAGCCGGAGGTCTCGTGTCCGTGCCAGCTCGCCCAGACGGGCCAGCTCTTCGCTGCACCTCGACACCTGATCGTGAAACTGCGGCAGCTCCGGATGACTCGCGTAGGGAGCCAAGCCAGAGGCGAAGCGATACATCCGGATGTCGTTGGCCTCGAGGTAGTCGAAGATGCGCTCGAGCGCGGCCAAGGAGTGCCGCAGGTGCGGCCCCGAGGACCAGCGCCGGGTGTCGTGCGAG
Source organism: Solirubrobacterales bacterium (assembly GCA_019239445.1). Classification (GTDB taxonomy): domain Bacteria; phylum Actinomycetota; class Thermoleophilia; order Solirubrobacterales; family Solirubrobacteraceae; genus Palsa-465. The sequence goes on along the minus strand of JAFAZV010000395.1, from coordinate 8,721 downwards.
GACAGCCCACCGTCACCCAGAACCTTTACGGCGAAGCCGAGTCGGTGCCTCGACCCGGGGCTCAGCGAACGGGCAGGGAACTCTGATCCTTGTTCTTCGGGCGCGGGCCATGGATCCGGCGTTCGCGCTCGGCGATCGGGACGTCGTTGATGCTGGCCTCCCGACGCACCATCAGGCCTTGCTGGTTGAACTCCCACAGCTCGTTACCGTAGCTGCGCCACCACTGACCGCTGCGATCGTGGCACTCGTACTGGAAGCGGACGGCGATCCGGTTCTCCTCAAAGCACCACAGGTTCTTGCGCAGCGCGTACTCCAGCTCGCGCTCCCACTTCGAGGTCAGGAAGGCAACGATCTCGGCTCGTCCGGTCAGGAACGTCTCTCTGTTGCGCCATATGGAGTCTTCGGAATAAGCCAGCGCGACGCGCTCGGGATCGCGGCTGTTCCATGCGTCCTCGGCGGCTTGGACCTTCTGCGCCGCGGTCTCACGGCTGAACGGCGGCAACGGCGGACGGTCAGTCATAAAGCTCCTCCTATGCGAGTTGCGCGTCGAGGAACTGTCGCATTCGCTCGAGCGCGAGCTCGAGCTGTGTGCGCGAGGTTGCGTACGAGATCCGCAGATGGCCTTCGCCGTGAGCGCCGAAGCCCTCGCCGGTCAGCAACGCGACGCCGGCCTCCTCGAGCAGGCGATCGGCGAGCTGTTGCGCATCGATCCGCAATCGCGAGACGTCGGGGAAGGCGTAGAACGCTCCGTGCGGAGCCCGGCAGGAGACGCCTGGTAGCGAGCTGAGCCCAGCGACGATGATCTCGCGCCGGGCGCGGAACTCGTTCACCATAGTGGTGACGGACGCCTGAGGACCCGTCAGGGCGGCGATGCCGGCCGCTTGAACGAACGCGGGGACGCACGAGACGGAGTTGGTGATCAAGCGCGTGAGCGGATCGACCAGCGGCGACGGCACTGCGGCGTAGCCGCAGCGCCACCCCGTCATCGCGTACGTCTTCGACAGGCCGTCGAGCACGACCGTCCGCTCGAGCATGCTGGATAAGCTTGCGATCGAGCTCGCCGTACCGTCGTAGGCGATCCGACGGTAGACCTCGTCGCTCAGCACCCAAGCTGGGCTATCAAGGATCATCTCGGCCGCCGACTGCAGATCCTCGGCCGAGGCGACCCCGCCGGTCGGGTTGTTGGGGGAGTTCAGGATCACGAGCTTGGTCTGCGGTCCGAGCCGCTCGCTGAGCTCCTCGGACGCGAAGCTGAAATCGAGCTCCTCGCGTAGCGGCAACGGGACCGGGATGCCTCCGGCCCACCGGATCGCCGACTCGTAGATCGGAAATCCCGGGTCGGGATAGATGACCTCGTCGCCGGGATCACACACCGCGAGGATCGTCAAGAACAGCAGGAGCTTGGCGCCGTTGGCGACGAGGACACGCTCGACCGGGACTTCGATCCCGCGGCTCCGGGACAGCTCGTCTGCGATCACCTCACGAAAGTCGGCCAGGCCGGCGCTCGGCGTGTATCCGGTCTCGCCACGCTCAATGGCTGCGATCCCGGCTGCCGCGACGTGCTCGGGCGTGGGAAAGTCCGGCTCGCCGATCTCCAGGTGAACGATCGATCGCCCGCGGCGCTCGAGATCGCGGGCGCGGGCCAGGACAGCAAACGCCGACTCCGTTCCCAGGCGTGAGACGCCGTGAGCCAGTTGCGGCGCGTGGGTTACGGCCGGTTCATCTTGCACGGCCGCAATTAGAACAGACACCAAAGCGCACAGGGCTCTCCTGATGCGCCGCCGGGGGAAGGGCTCGACGAACCGCACTGGAGGAGTGGACGAGGTCAGCGCCGACTCCGGGTCTCAAGAACGGCTGGGTCCGCGCAGGTGGCGCACAACCGCTGCCGCGGCGCGCTCGCCACTGAACATCGCGCCTTGTTGTGAGGCGGTGTCGCGATGATCGCCGCAGACGAACACCCCCTCGCCGAGATGGACACGCTGACGCGGGTGCAGGGGCGGGCGCTGATCGGGCTGACCGTGCGAGATCATGTCGGTCCGCAGAGGCTCGAAATCCGTAGCCGCACCGCCGAACCAGCGCTGCAGCTGTTCTCGCACCCGTTCCTGCAGGCGCGCGCCGAGCGCACCGGCGCCAGGCACGGCCGCTGCGATCAGGGCGCGCCCGGCGGGGGCGTAAGTCGGCTGCACCTCGCTCATCACGACCACGTTGAGCGCCGGGCCGTCGCCCTCGCCGTCGAGGATCAAATGGGGGCCGCGAACGGGTGGCGCAGCCACGGCAAACCAGCAACACGCCGCCGGCCGCGAGCCTGGATCGGGCACGCGATCGCCCAGCAGGCGATGCGCGGCGGGGGCGTCGGTGGCGACGACGACCGCGCGTGCGGCGATCTCCTCGCCGCCGGCGAGCGTCACGGCGCCCGGTCGCACCGCGCTCGCAGGCGCGCCCAGCCGGATCACGCCGGCCGGAACTGCCCGAACGAGCTGCTCGGAGAACGCTTGCAGACCCCCGCGAGGAAGTCCTGTGGCGCCGAGCGCAAGCGTCCTCAACACGACTTCGAAGCGGCGGGCGGACACCTCGAGCTCGGGATCGAGCTGGATCCCCGCGAATAGCGGGCGCCAGAAAGCAGTGATGAAGGCATCCGAGAAGCCTGCGCGACGCAGTCGGGCCGCCGTGCTCATGTCGGGTCGGCGCAGGAGGTCTGGCGCCGAGTGCAGGCACACGTCGAGCACCAGGCGCACCGCCCGGAGCTTGTCGGCCGCGGAGGCCACCGGCCACTTGACGTCCTCCGGTAATTGCCGCGGGCGCCGGCGGGGGTCAGCGACTCGGTACATCCCGTTCGCGGTTCGCACGACGGCGCCGGGCGCGAACTTTCCGAGCGCCAGCGCATCCAGATCCAGCCGTCGGCGGACTTGGGGATAAGCCGCGAGGACGATTTGGAAGCCGCGGTCGAGGGTGAAGCCGTCGATCACGTCCGTGCGAACCCGGCCGCCGATCCCATCTGAGGCTTCGAGGACCACGCACTCGAAGCCGGCGCGCGACAGATCCGCAGCGCACACGAGTCCGGCCAGCCCGGCGCCGACGATCACGACATCGGTCATGGCATGGCCGCGGAGATCGCCAAGCTAACCGGAGTGTCGACGGAGCGAGAAGACGGCCAAGTCAGAGCGAGAATAGTCGTCGCTGATAGCCTCGCGATCGATGGCTGAGGACTGGCGGCTCAGGGCGGACGTCGAGCACGAGTCGGGCGCCCGAGAGCTCACGCTCCGCCTCGAGGCTCGTGACCTCGAGCACGACCTAAGGCGGACTTTCCACGACCGCGTGATCGTCTCCCGCGACGGTGCCGTGGTGTTCTGTTACGCCGACAGCCGCGATCAGATCGAAGCTGCCGCGCAGGCAATCGCGCAGCTGGCGAATCAGCACGGATGGAAGCTCGAGGTGGAGCTCGAGCAGTGGCATCCATTGGCCGAGCGTTGGGAGCCCCCGGACATAGAGCTCCCCCAGACCGACTCCGAGCGCCTGACGGAGCACGCGGAGCTGATCGAGAGTGAGCGTCAGGAGTCGCGCCAGCAAGGATTTCCGATGTTCGAGGTGCGGGTCGATTTGCGCTCGCGCACGGACGCTGAGACTTTGGCGCGAGGGCTTCGCGGGCAGGGGATCCCGACGGTCCAGCGCTCGCAGTTTCTGATCGCGGGTGCCGACGACGAAGACGCCGCCAACGCGTTAGCAGAGCGGATCCGTGCCGAGGCGCCCGCCGGCGCCGGTGTCGCGATCGAAGCGAGCGTTCAGGAGATTGCCCAAGAAGCGCCTTACGCCACGCCCTTCAGCCCCTTTGCCGTTTTCGGCGGCCTCGGGGGCTGACTTCGTCTGACGCGGTCGCCAGGCGGGGCGACAGGTGTGGAGCGGAGCACGTTGAAGCGCGCCGAAGGTCATCGCACCGCTAGCCGCCTGCTCGCGGCCGTGGCCGTGCTGCTGGCGGTTCTTGCGTTGGTGCTGTCGTATGCCGGACGCGCCGTGCTGCGGTCGGTTCCGTTCGCCGATCGGGCCACTGCGGCGCTTCGCGATTCCGCCGTGCAGGCCGACGTGGCCGATCACCTGGCGAATGGCCTGGTGCAAGGAAACGGCGACCTGATCGCGGTGCGACCGCTGATCCGCAGCGTGGCCGGAGCGATCGTAGGCAGTCCGGCGTTCGCGGCGGTGTTTCACCGCGCTGTCCTCGAAGCCCACCAGGCCGTGGTCGAGAAACAGCGCCCGAAGGCGCTGCTGAACGTCACCGACGCCACCGTGCTCATCCAAGGCGTCTTGCAGCGCCTGGCTCCGAAGGCCACCGCCACCACGGTGAGCCAGCGCGTCGTCAAGCTGCTGACGGTGCAGCCGCCGGCGGCAGTGCGCGATGTCGTCGACGTCGCGCGTGGCCTTTACAAGCTGGCGTGGCTGTTCGGAGCGGCGGCGATCCTGTGCGCGCTGTGCGCGCTGTGGCTGTCCGCGCATCCTGCCGCCTGCGGCCGCCAAATCGGCATCGGGCTCGTGGGCGGTGGTTTGTTGGTGGTCGCGATCTACATAGTCGGTCTGGCGGTCGTCCAGCAGACGGCGCCGTCCGGCCGCGGGCCCGCGGCGGGCGCAGTGTGGCGTGTGCTGGCCGGAGGATTGCGCACGCAGGCCTTGTGGATGGCGGGCGCCGGAGCCGTTGTCGCGGGGGCAGCGTCGGCGTGGCTGCGGGCGACCGAACGCGAGGGGCAGCCGGTTGGTTGGCGCGGAGCGCTCGCGCCGCTGCGGAACTCACTCAGCAGCGGTTGGATCGTCTCGCTGCTCGCAGTCGTGGTCGGAGTCGCGATCCTGCTCGAGCCGACCGCGACATTGAACGTGGCTGCGATCGCTGCCGGCCTGCTCATCCTCGGGCTTGGCGTCGCCGGCCTGGCCGCTCGCGTCACCGCGTCGGCACCCGCGGCCACGCGGGCAGCGCACGAGCAGGTGGCGACTGCGAGCCGGCGCGCTAGGCGCGGCGTACGCGTCGTGATCCCGGTCGCCGTGGCGGTGCTGGCGCTGGCCGGCGCCTCGGTGGTGATCGCGTCAGGCGGCGGTGACGGAGCGCCCGCGCCAACCTCATCGAAGTGCAACGGGTACGCCGCGCTTTGCGGCCGGCGCCTCAACCAAGTGGCGTTCCCCGCCACTCACAACTCGTTCGGCTCCGTGACGATCCCGAACTTCCTGTTCGGTCAACAGGATGGGACGATCGCCGATCAGCTGCGGTTCGGTATCCGAGGCTTGCTGATCGACACCTACTACGGATTCTCCACCCAGCAGCGCGTCCGCACCGACACAACGAGCCTGCCTGAACGGAAGACCGCCATAGCGGAGCTGGGCGAGCCGGCGGTTAAAGCCGCGGAGTCGATCTGCGACCGGCTCGGCTCGCAGCCCACCGGCGCTCGCGGCATCTACCTCTGCCACGGCTTCTGCGAGCTCGGCGCCGTACGGCTGGGCTCGGTTCTCGCCGATCTGCGAACTTTCCTGCTCGCGAACCCGGGCGAGGTCGTGATCATCGTCAACCAAGACGAGGGAGTGACGCCGGCCGACATCGCCGCCGCGTTCCATCAGGCCGGGTTAGATCCGCTGATCTACCGGGGCTCCTTCGATCATTTCCCGACCCTGGGCGACATGGTCGACTCTGACCAGCGCATCGTCGTCATGGCCGAGAACAACGCCGACGACATCTCCTGGTATCCCCTTGCCTATCAGCATGCCCTGCAGGAGACGCCGTTCAAGTTCAAGTCCACCGAGGCCCTGACCGCCGCTGACACGCTCGCGAACACGTGTAAGCCGAACCGTGGCCCGAGTTCGGCCCCGCTGTTTCTTCTCAACAACTGGGTGGACACGACCCCGGTCCCGCGGCCGTCGAACGCGAGCGTGGTCAACGGCTATGCCACGCTGCTACACCGGGCGCAGACGTGCGAGCGGATCCGTCACCGGCTCGCGAACCTGGTCGCGGTCGACTTCTACCGGCACGGGGATGTGCTCGGCGTGGCGCGTACCCTGAACGGCCTTACCGGCTGACCCGTCCTGATGTTCTGATGAGCCGGGGCCGGTCAAGCGGCGCTCGCTCGCCACCACCAAAACGGTTTGCCAAGGCGCGGCCCCCGGGACGCTCGTCAATCGCCGCAACGTTCGAGTGCGCCGGCGTAGCTTGGCGCTGACGAACTGAACGCCACGTCGGGAAAATCGCTCCCGCGTTCGTGAGCGCTTGGATTTGCCGGCGCCTTCGAACGCTACGGCGGCTTCCGGTGGTCGCGGGTGCCCACTCATCGTGCCGCCATGGCACGGGGCCGCTGGGCGTGGCGGCTCGTCAGGATCGAGGAACAGGACCCGACAGCCGCCCATGGGTCGAGGTGCCCCGGCGCCGGTTCGAGCCGGCGAACGCCGTCAGGCACCACTCCCGGTTGTGTTCCGTCTGGCTACGGTACGCCGGCGGCAGCCGAGGATTGCGTAGCAGGCGGTTGCACGCGTCGAGTGCTGCTCGGTACTCACGCACCCAGTAAGCCGCGATCGAGTATTCGAACAGCAGACCCCAGTCGTAAACCCATCGCTCGACGAACAGAGCGTTACGTGGTAGGGCCACTTGTATGCCCTGGGCAGTGACCAAGTGCGCAGCCGCGTGTTGGTTGCGCTCGCGGAACATCCACGCCAGCGCGTAGAGCGGCTCGGCACGGTGGGGCGAGTGGCTCCAGGCCTCGAACAGCGTGCTGACAGCTTGATCGTGATGACCGCACCGAGCGCTCAGCACGCCGACCTGGTAGAGCGAGAGGAAGACCTCCTCCTCCCAGCCGCCCATCCACGCACGCCGTCGGTAGATGTCGATCGCCTCTTCCGGTCTCCCGAGATCGCGCAGCGTCTGCGCGAGGTAGAAGGTCGTCCTGGGGTTGTGCGGATCCTGTTCGAGCTCCTCGGAGAGCAGCAGCAGATCGCGCTCGAACTTCTCAGGTCGCGCGCCGCCGTCGGCGTGGTGGTGAATCACGATCGACTCGAGCATCGCCTCGCGCTCCGGCTCATCGCAGGTGATGTACTCGTGCGTCCGACCGACGAAGCGCCAGTGCCGATCTCCGCGAATAAGGCGCTTGATCCAGTACTCCGGGTCCTCGGCATGACGGACGAGGTATGCGTCCGCGCTTAGCTCGCGCAAGCTCGCGCCGTCGTAGCTGACGGTCATATCGGCATCGATCAGCAGGAGGTAATCCGCGGCTCCGTGCGCGAGCGTGACGAGCTCGGTCCGGTTGTGACCGAAGTCGACCCACGGCCGCTCGTGCAGCTCACCCGGAATCCCTTCGAGAGCCGCGAGGATCAGCTCGGAGGTGTTGTCGGACGATCCCGTGTCGCAGATGACCCAGTGGTCGATGAGTTCTCGCACCGAGCGCAGGCAACGGTCGATAACCAGCGCCTCGTCGCGCACGATCATGCAGAGGCAGATTGACGTCATCTCTGGCTGCCGATTGTGACGGGGGCGCGCGGTGACTGAAGCTGCCGATTTGATGAGGTTTGTGGAAGTTTTAGGTGCTATAGCTGGGATGGGATCCAAAGACCCCGGTGCGGGCTGGCTCCCGGGGAGGGGTACGCCGTCCGCGGTTGCGTGGTGATAATGCAACCGTGAGGGTTGCCGGGGCCAAAGCGCGCGTCCTGCCGCTGGTGGTCGCGTTTCTCCTCGGAGCCGGTGCGTTGGCGCTGATTGCGCTCGTGGCCGGACTGTGGGATCAAGGTTCGAACCCGGTGATCCTCAACACCGAGCGCGTGGAGCGGGCGATCGAGACCGCCATCCTGCAGCAGCGTCATCTTCGCGCCAGCGTCAGCTGCCCGGTGAACATCGTGCAGCGGCAAGGCGTCGTGTTCCTTTGTCAAGCCACCGTCGGGGGTCGAAACTTCCCCGTCACGGTCACGCAGGTGGACGGCAAAGGGCACGTCACTTTCGCTGTCGTCTAAGGCTCGCGAGCCCTGGGAGCCGCGCCGATCGCTGCGCCACGGATCTCCCACGCTCAGATTGACAGCGCGAATAGGATCCGGCCGTCGGAGCATCGGGGAATCGGGAGCCGGACACGAGACTCAGTGAGAGGATCGTTGTGAGTGGCGAGGCCTCAGCTGAGGTCTCGCGCTGGCGAGCGTTGAAGCAGTGGCTCATGCGCTCGCACGCGCGCCTTGCCGCGGCCGCATGCCTGGCAGTCGGCGGCGTTTCGCTGACCCAAGCTCCCGCCGCTGAGGCACGCACGTCGCGCATCGAGCTCTGCGTTCAGGCCGGAACCAGAGAGCTGGTGACAGCGGGCCCGCGAGGCTGTGTGCCTGGGGATCGACGAGCGACCCCTCAAGATCTCGGATTGGCTGGACTCCGAGGCCAGCGAGGTTCCCGCGGGCCGCGCGGCCTCCGCGGTTTCAGGGGAGCGCGCGGGCCGAGTGGTCCGGTAGGCGCCACGGGCGCGGTCGGAGCCACGGGGGCGCCAGGGGCCACTGGGGCCGCGGGTGCCACCGGGCCAACCGGCGCCACAGGCGCGATTGGTGATACTGGGCCGCCCGGCGCGCAGGGGTCGACGGGGCCGCAGGGTGCGACGGGGGCGCAAGGGGCGCAGGGGTCCAGTGGGGCGCAGGGATCGACCGGGGCGCAGGGTACGACCGGGGCGCAGGGATCGACCGGGGCGCAGGGATCGACCGGGGCGCAGGGATCGACCGGGGCGCAGGGATCGACCGGGGCGC
>JAFAZV010000318.1 GCA_019239445.1 Solirubrobacterales bacterium | reverse complement strand
AGAGCGGCTGAAGGGGCTCGAACCCTCGACCTTCTGCATGGCAAGCAGACGCTCTAGCCAACTGAGCTACAGCCGCGAGCGGTGCGAGTATAACCGGGTGCCGGGGACCGAGTGGCGCGTCGAGAGGCGGCTAGCTACCGCGGCGCGCCGCGAGCTCAGCGGCTCGCTTGGCGATCCACTCTTCCTCGTTCGCGACCGCATGCCAGCGGCTGCCGCGGCCGCTTCCGCTTCGCCGCACGCTGCCGTTCGCCGCCATCGCACGCAGCAGTGGCAGCACACGCGCGGGAGCAGCGTCGAGCCGATGTGACAGCTCGGCGGCGGTAAGGCCTCCGCTCTCGGTGAGGAGCGAGTGGAGCTTGCTTGTGGACACGGGCTCGGCCCGCGCACGCCTGGCTCGGGTGCGATTGCCCAAGCGGGTTTGACGCTGCGTCTTCGGTCGGCTCGCGTGCGCCCTCGCGGCGCCGTTGCTGATCAGTTCTTCGCGCGCGTGGGTCAGCGACGCCATCTCAGCGCGGAGCTGCTCGAGGCGCGCGTCGAGCGACTCGACAAGGTCTTCGATGAAGGTCATCCCCTCGATCGTACGATCCTCATCCGCCCGGTGCAGTGCCGGCGCGCGTTCAGCCGTCTGCTTCGCCAGCGTCGTTGGTGCGCCTCGATCGCCATAACGCTCGGCAGCGCTTCCCGATTTGGCCATATCGGTCCGTGAGGGTCACGCACGGGGGCAGAGGCGACGACCGGAATCGAACCGGTGTAGACGGCTTTGCAGGCCGCTGCGTAGCCACTCCGCCACGTCGCCGCGGGTCCGAAGCGTAGCGCCGGCGCTAGGCCTCGCCCCGACGGCGGAGCGGCTCAAGGCACCGGCCAGGCTACGCCTTGCGCAGCAGGACGCCGTTGCCCGACGGATCGCGCACGAACGCTCCGTCCTCGCGCGCCTCAGCCGCGATGCCGGCCTCTGCGATCCGTGCGAGCACGCGGTCGAGCTCGTCCGCGTCCGGCACGAGGACTTCGTAGAGACGCAGCCCGACTGCGCCGGCCAGCGGTGGCGGCGAGCCGGCGCTGCGCCAGGTGTTGAGTCCGATGTGGTGGTGATAGCCGCCGGCGGAGACGAACAGCGCGCCCGGGTAGGTGCGGACGATGACGTCGAACCCGAGCACGCCGCTGTAGAACGCTTCGACGTCGCGCAGCTCAGCGACCTGCAGGTGAACGTGCCCGATCGTCGCTGCGGCCGGCGCTCCTTCCGCGATTGCCTCTCCGCCGGTCAGCTCGCCGATCAGGTCGTCGAGGTCGAGCGGGAGCGTCGCCATCTCGATCGTGCCGCTCCGCCGCGGCCACTGCTCGCGCGGGCGATCGCGGTAGATCTCGATGCCGTTGCCGTCCGGGTCGGACAGATACAGCGCTTCGCTGACCAGGTGATCGGAGGCGCCCGACAGCGGCCACCGCGCCTGCGCCACGCGTCCGAGGGCCAGCGCCAGATCACGGCGGGTCGGCATCAGGAGGGCTTGGTGGAACAACCCGGTGGCGCGCGGATCGAGCGGCGGCGCGGCGGTGTCGCCGTGGAGCTCGATGAGCGCCGGGCCGCCCGCGGCGCTGAAGGAGAGAGCGCCGGAGTCGCGCTCGGCAACCTGCAGACCCAGCACCCGCTCGTAGAAGTCGCGTGAGCGCGAGAGGTCACGTACGGTCAGATGGACGCTGCCGATCCTCGTGTCGGGATGGATCTGCGTGGCGAGGGCGCTCGCTTGGGGTTCAGTCGCCATGTCAGCTCGCCGGGTTGGTCATTCGACCGAGCAGCTCCCGCCGCCGCCGGCGCCGGGCAGCCGGCTCAGCAGCGTGGCCAGGGTCTCGATCTCCTCGGGGGTGAAGTGCGCGAGAAACATTCGACGGACGCTCGCGATATGGGTCTGGCCGGCGTCCCGCAGCTTGTCGTAACCGGAGTCGGTGAGCTTGGCGTAGGAGACGCGGGCGTCGTTCTGACACGAGACGCGTTCGATCAGGCCACAATCGACGAGGCCGTCGACCAAGCGCGTGATGCCCGAGCGGGTGAGCATGGTCCGTTCTGAGAGTGCCGACATCGGCAGCCGCCGGTCGGGCTCTTGGGCGAGGTAGAGCAGGACCTCGTAGTCCCGCGTTGTCAACGCGTGCTCGGCCGCCAGCTCGGCGTCCAGCTCGCGCAAGATTGAGGCATGGCTCTGCAGGTAGCTGCGCCATGCCTCGAGTGCGGCGCCCTCGAGCGCACCCGTGGCCACGATATCCATGTCAGGGCATTGTAGTTGACGAGTCAACGGCAATGCCAGCGTCCGCGAAGGCGAGGAGCGGCGAGCGGAGCGAGTGGAGACGAGCGCCGCCGCGAGCGAACGCCGTGGCGTCCGCCCGCGGGGGCTTTCTGTCAGGCGGGCACGCTGCCGTGGGCGATCCCGAGCTCGGCGAGCTCGTCCGGCGACGGCAGCTGTCCGGAAGCCCGTACCGCCGCGATGAGCTCCTGGAAATACCGCTCGAAGCCGGCCGGGTTCAGCATCACCAGGATGCGTGTCGGGTGCTCGTTCGGGTTGGCGAACGTGTGCGGGGTACCACGCGGCACGAAGGCGACCGTCCCAGGGTCGGCGACGGCTACCTGGTCATCGACGCGCAGCGTCAGCGAGCCCTCGAGGATGTAGAACGTCTCGTCGAACTCAGGGTGCACATGCAGCGGCGGTCCCGGGAAGCCGGCGGGAATTTGCTGCTCGAGCATTGCGATGCGGCCACCGGTCTGCTCGCTTCGCAGGCGGATCGCGATCGCGCCGCCGACGAGGGATTCGCCCGGGGCGTCCTCGGAGGCCTGAAGAACGCCGGGGAGCTGGGTTGCGGTGAGATTGGTCATGGCGGGATCGTCAGGGCATGCCCCAAGCTGGTCAATCCCTCGATTCCAGGGATTGTTCGGCCCGCCGGGGACGTGCGACACTGCCGCCGTGCATCCATCGCGTAAGGACTACGACCGCGCCAGGCGCCGCGCACTGTCGGTACTGGAGCCGCCGCCCGCGAGCGCCGACGCCGCGGTGGAAACGTTCCTCGCCGCCTCCGCAGACGTCCTCGACATCGTTGGATCGTGCTGGCACCACACCGATCCGAGCACCGGGCTCCCTGTAACGCTGGCCGCCGCGGGCGATCCTGCCGGAAGCTTCCAGGAATCGCTGCAGTACGAGTTCCGCCGGCCGGATGTGGCCCGGTTCGCGGAGTTACGGACGCGGCGGCTGCCGCTCACCACGATCTCGGCCGAGACCGAGGGCCAGATGTCCCGCAGCCGGCGTTTCCGCGAGATGATCGAGCCGACCGGTACCGCGGATGAGCTGCGGGTCGCGTTTCGCGACGCGTTCGGAACCTGGTCTGCGCTCGTCGTGTTCACGGCGCGGCGGTTGGGCGAGGATGATCTCCGTTTCGTCGGCGAGCTCCTTCCGGCCGCGACTGCCGCGCTGCGAGCGGGCGTGGCGGCTGAGCTGCGCCCCGTTCCGGCCGCCGAGCCGCGCCCCGGTATGGCCGCCAAGCCGCGCCAGACAAACGCGCCGGTGGCGCCCGCCGGCGACCACGGCGGCCCGTCGGTCGTACTGCTGGACCCCGCAGACCGGGTGATCGCCGCAGGCGCGGCTGCACGCCGGAGACTGGCTCTGTTGCCTAACGCTCCCGACGGGCAGGTTCCGGGGCTGCTGGCGTGCCTTGCCGCCCAGGTGAGGTGGGATCAGGACAGTCCGTCGGCTTCGGCTCGCATGCGCACGCCGGACGGAACCTGGCTGCTCGCCGATGCCTCGCGGCTCGACGATGGCGCCGATGACTGTGTCGCAGTCGTCCTGCAGCCGGCGCCGTCGAGCGCCGTACTCGACAGCGTGCTGCGCTCGCTCGCCCTCAGTGCCCGCGAGCGTGAGATCGCCGCTCTAGTGGTTCAGGGCCACTCGACCAAGGCGATCGCTACAAGCCTGGTGCTCTCGCCGTGGACGGTGCAGGATCATCTCAAGGCGATCTACGAGAAGACTGGAGTGGGCGGCCGCTACGAGCTGGCGGGGCTCGCGCCGGCGTCCTGACGCGTCCACTCAGTCGAACTCGGTCGGCCGTTCGGGGTTGGCGTCGTGCGCGAAGGCCATTTCGATCTGCGCCGGTGTCACCCGCGCCACCGAGAGCGGCGGCAACGAGGAGCGGGGGAAGAACGCGGCGGCGGTCGTCTCATCGCCGGCCGTTGGGGCCACATCGCTCGCTGCCGGCGCCACAGGGCCCCCCGCCGGCGCCGCAGCGCCCGCCGCCGGCGCCACAGCGCCCCCCGCCGGCGCCACAGCGCCCCCTGCCGGCGCCAGCGGGCCACGCGGCCGGCAGGCGAAGAACGCCTTGTAGCTGTACTCAGGGTGCTGGGGATGGCCATGGCGCGCACGATCGAGCAAGGCGATCAGCTTGATTGCTTCGACGTCCACGCCCGCCTCCTCGTGCGTCTCTCGCACCACCGCCTCGGCCGCCGATTCGCCGACGTCGGCCCAGCCGCCGGGAAGCGACCAGCCGCCGCCGTCGCGTTCCTCGACGAGCAGGATCCGGCCCTCGACGATCACCGCCGCGCGAACGTAGAGCTTCGGCGTCGGATACCCCTGGGCTGCGGCGAACAGATTCTCGATCGCCTCGCCGCGCCCGCCGGTCTGGTCCGCGGCGATCTCGGCCGCCAGGTGCCGGACCTGGCGGTAACGCGCGATGTCGTATGGATCCTCGGCATAGGTGAGGCCGGCCTGCGCGATGCTCTGCAGGGCCTGCACCCACCCGAGCCACGGCGGCGCGGCGGCCGCCGGCGCAGGGCGCCGATCAGGCGCCGGCGGCTCGGACACCGGTCGCGGCGGCGGTGGGCCACTCGACGCTGGCCGTGGTCGCGCTCGGCAGCCGCTCCATCTGCTCCGCCCACAGGGAGAACGACATCAGACCCCAGAGCTGGCGGCTGTGGTCGCGCTTGCGGGCAACGTGCTCGTCGAGGAGCGCGGTCACGAACGCCGGCTCGAAGTATCCCTGCCGGCGCGTCCGATCGGATGCGAGCAGCTCGCGCGCGAACGGCTCGAGCTCGCCTCGCAACCAGGCCGCGGCCGGGATCGAGAACCCGCGCTTGCGCGCCTTGATGACGGCGCTCGGTACTAGCGGGACGGCGGCGCGCCGGAGCAGCCGCTTCTTCGACAGCGCGCGCACCTTGAGCTCGGTCGGCAGCGAAAGGGCGAGCTCGGCGACCACAGGATCGAGAAAAGGCACTCGCGCCTCGAGCCCGTGCACCATGCTCATGCGGTCGGTCTTGACGAGCAGATCGTCGGCCAGATAGATGCCGAGGTCGACGTCCTGCAGGCGCGCGAGCAGCGGCGCGCCCGCGGTCTCCGCGAACCGACGCCGCCACGGATCGAGTGGATCGGCGGCCGGATCGCGCCACGGTTCGCTCAGCAGCCGCGCGCGCTGGGCGTCGGAGAAGATCTCTTTCCAGCCGTGGTGGCGCTCGAGCGGCGGCAGAGCGCCGGCGCGGGCGAAGCGCCTGGCCCGGTAGTCCAGGCTGACGCGAGCGTCCGAGCTCGGCAGGCGGTCGATCAGCGGGGCCAGCCGCGCCGCGGCGGGGCCTACGCGGAGCGCGAGCTGATCGGCGACATATGTCTCATAGCCTCCGAACAGCTCATCTCCACCCTCGCCGCACAGCACGACCTTCACCTGCTCGGCCGCGAGCTGGGAGACCAGGAACGTCGGTACCGCCGATGAGTCGGCGAATGGCTCATCGAAGGCCCCCACGATCTCGGGCAGGAGGTCGGCCATCCGGGGCGAGACGATCAGCTCGTGATGATCGGTTCCGTAGCGGCGCGACACCTGGCGGGCCAGATCGAGCTCGTTGAACGTCCGCTCGCGGAAGCCGATCGAGAACGTCGAGACCGCTTCGAGAGACCCCTGCGCCGCCAGCGCGGTGAGCACCGAGGAATCGACACCGCCTGACAGGAGCACTCCGACCGGGACGTCGGCCAACAGGTGCGCCTGCACCGAGTCACGCAGGCGCTGGCGCAGCTCCTCTTCCAGCACCTCGAGCGGCTCTCGGCGCAGCTCAGGTTCGCGCGCCGGCCGCGGACGCGCGAAGCGCTCGATCCTCACGCCATTCGGCGAGCAGCTCAGCACGTGCCCGGGCGGCAGCTTGCGCGCGGCGGCGAAGATCGTCAGCGGCGCCGGGATCGAGTTGAAGGCCAGAAAGGCGTGGAGCGCGTCGTGGTCGACCTCGCGCGGGAAGTTCGGATCGCGCAGCAGAGCCTTCAGCTCGGAAGCGAAGCGCAGCGTTCCGTCGCCGAGGTGGTAGAAGAGGGGCTTGATCCCGAACCGATCCCGCGCCAGCACGAGCCGCTGCTCGCGGCGATCCCACAGCGCCACCGCGAACATCCCGCGCAGCCGCTCGACGAAGTGCGGCCCGTCGCGGAGGTAGAGTCGCAGCAGCACCTCGGTATCGCACGCGGTTCGAAAGCGCTCGCCGCCGCGCTCGAGCTCAGCCCGGAGCTCGCGATGGTTGAGGATTTCTCCGTTCTGCACGACACAGACGGCTCCGTCGTCGGAGAGCATCGGCTGGTCGCCGCGCGCGATGTCGATGATGGCCAGTCGCCGCGCCGCAAGACCCGCCGGTCCGTCTACGTGCACGCCGCCACCATCCGGACCGCGGTGGATCAGCGTCGCATTCATCGCCGCCAGGAGCTGCGCATCGGCAGGACGCGCGCCGTCGAAGTCGTAGCTGCCGCAGATGCCGCACATCGAGGCGGCTTAATGCGACACAGTGATCATCAGGGAAGCCGGTTGAGCGTCGCGCGCCGGTTGGCCGGTCGCACGACGATCAGCCAGACGGTCGTGACGATCACCGACAAGTACAGCTTGACCGAGCGATCGGCGATGTACTCCATGTCGTGCGCGAGCTTTTCCGCCCAGGTCATCTCTCGCGTCAAGCGAAGTTGCGCGAGTCCGGTGACGCCAGGGCGCACGACCAACCGCTGCCAGTACTGCGGGATGCCCACGCACAGCTCGGCGAAGAACGCCGGCCTGATCGGCCTCGGCCCAACCAGGCTCATCTCGCCTTTGAGCACGTTGACGAGCTGCGGGATCTCGTCGAGCTTGGAGGCGCGCAGCACGCGCCCGACGCGCGTGACCTCATTCTGGGTCAGCTGCGTCAGCTCGGGCCCGAGGTACGGCCCGAGCCGCCGTTCGGCATCGGGCACGAGGGTGCGGAACTTGAGCATGTGAAAAAGGTGTCCGCCGCGACCGACGCGCCAGCCGCGATATAGAACCGGGGAGCGAGGCGAAGACAGCTTCAGTGCCAGCGCGATCAGTAGCGAGAGCGGAGCGCTCACGATCGCCGCCGCCGCGGCGATCGTCACGTCGAGGAGGCGCAGGACGTGGTCGACGGCACGGGGCTCAAAGGCATGCGCCATGGCCGCGTACTGCTCCACGAGCGAGTCGTGCCGCTCGAGCGCCGGAGGCAGCGTGGCGCCGCCCTCGGCCTGTTCGGCGGAGCGGCGAGCAGGGCTGCGCTTCGGACGCACGGCGATCATGACACGGCCGAGAGGATCAGATCGACCAGCACGTTCGGGTCGCGCCGCGACCACTCGAGCGTGTTCGTGCGCTTGTGCAGATCGAGCGCCCGGGGGTCGGTCAGCGGCCTCAGTCGACCATTCTTGATGAGCCACTCGTCGACGCCTCCGAGCCTGCCGCCGTAGGTGGTGTAAACGGGAACGCCGAGCGCGACCGCCTCGCGGTTCATGCTTCCACCGGCCGAGACGACGAGGTCCGAGGCTGCAATCAGGCTCTGCGCGTCGACCGCCCGCTCGGTGGCGATGACGGAAGGCAGATTCAGCGCTGCAACGTGTCGCCGCTGGGCGTCGGTCCGCGGCAGCACCACTGCCTGGACGTCGTCGCGATTGCCGAGGTAGGTGAGGACGCGCGGGAACAGAGGATTCGACTTGCGGTGGTAGAGCGATACGTCGGGTGGTGGCCTCACGACCACGACTACCCGGTCCGACTCGACCCGAAGGCGCTCGAGAATCGTCGGATCGGGTGTGAAATCGGAAAGGTAATACTCCTCCTTCAGCCCGGGAAACTGAAGCAGCTTCTCACCATGCACGCCAAAGCGGATCAGGCGCTCCGAGGGGATCGCCTGAGGCGTGATCACGCGCCGCGCGAGCCGGCATCCGATGTTGTGCTGCTGGATCGCGAACTCGTAGTCGAACATGTTCACGGCTGGAATGCCCGCCCACGCCGCTGCCAACGCGAGATCGTTGGACCCGTGGGCGACGGCCAGATCGAACGAGCCCTTGGCCCAGCGACCGAGCTTCCACGTGCGCGAGGCAAGTGCCAGCACCTTCCGTGGTCGCGAAGCTCCCGCGTGGCGGCCGACCGTGATGTGATCGAGCCCGTAGAGGTCGAGCAGCTCGAGCGTCTGGGCGTAGTCGCGGGCGGTGATCTGCACGTCGTGGCCGCGCTCGCGCATACGTGGTATGAGCACGCGGAACACGACTGGGTGCGCTGAGGCCGTCATGTCGATCCAGATCCTCATCCGGCTGCGGCGCACATCGAGGGGAGTGAGCGGCTCTCCGCGCGGTCTGCCGCCCGCCTCCCACGCAGTCGCGGGCGGAAGTGTGCGTGCGGGACGCTGCTGACCCCCCTCGAGGAGGGCATCCGGATGAGGTCGCTGCTGACGAGGAACATGTTTCGCGCTCTCGGGATGGCTTCCTGCTGCGGACGAGCGGGGCTGGTCGGGCCGGCGAACCTCGGTGCGGCGCCTAACCGCCCGCCGCGGTACTGAGCCGCCCCCGCAGAGCTGAAAGAAGTGGACGATGCTGGGCTCGAACCAGCGACCTCCGCCTTGTCGAGGCGGCGCTCTCCCAGCTGAGCTAATCGTCCGCGGGCGCTAACTGTAGCGAGGCTCGAGCCACCGTTCAGGACCGAAGGCCGCGGATAGCATCCAAGCTTGAGATGGAGTTCGAGCTTCCAGACGGGCGCAAGTTGACGCTGCCCGAAACCGCCACCGGCGCCGACGCGGCGGCGGCGATTGGGCCCGGGCTGGCGCGGGCGGCACTCGCGGTCAAGCTCGACGGACAGGTACGCGATCTTGCGCGGCCGCTGGCCGACGGAGGGGACACGGACGGCGGGACACGGCGCCGGCTCGAGATCCTCACAGAGCGCTCGGGGCACGAGGCGCTCGAGCTGATCCGCCACGACGCCGCCCACGTCCTCGCCGAGGCGGTGATGGAGCTCTATCCAGGCGTGAAGATCTCGATCGGGCCGCCGATCGAAAACGGCTTCTACTACGACTTCGACTTCCCGGACGGCACGACGCTGGGCGAGGATGACTTCGAGCGCATCGAAGCCCGGATGCGCGAGCACAT
This sequence comes from Solirubrobacterales bacterium, assembly GCA_019239445.1. GTDB lineage: Bacteria > Actinomycetota > Thermoleophilia > Solirubrobacterales > Solirubrobacteraceae > Palsa-465. The sequence goes on along the minus strand of JAFAZV010000318.1, from coordinate 4,489 downwards.
CGCCGCCGATGAGCCATTCACGCGCGAGGACGTCCCCACCGCTGCGGCGATCGAGCGCTTCGGCGACGAGCACCAGGACTACAAAGTGCAGTTGATCGAGGACCTGATCCGCGATCAGGGCGTCGAGACGGTGTCGCTCTACACCAACGGTCCGTTTACCGACCTGTGCCGCGGCCCGCACGGTCCGAGCACGAAGCGGATCGGCGCGTTCAAGCTCCAGAACGTCGCCGGCGCCTATTGGCGCGGCGATGCCAGCAACCCGATGCTCACGCGCGTGTACGGAACGGCCTTCTTCTCCAAGCGCGAACTGGCCGAATTCCTCGAGCGACTCGAGCGCGCGCGCGCCAACGATCATCGCCGTCTCGGCCCTCAGCTCGGGCTGTTCACGTTCTCAGACGTTGCGCCGGGATCGGCGTTCTGGCTTCCCGCAGGCACTGAGGTGTTCAACGCGCTGGTGACACTCAGTCGCGAGATGGGACGCGAGCGCGGCTACCTCGAGGTGAAGACGCCGCAGCTGTACGACAGCTCGCTCTGGGTGACATCGGGCCACTGGGACAAATACGGCGGGAACATGTTCGTCACGGAATACGAGGACCGGGCAATGGCGATCAAGCCGATGAACTGCCCCGGCCACTGCCAGCTCTACGCCCTCGGCCGCCACTCTTACCGCGACTTGCCGCTGCGCTATTGGGAGCCGGGACTGCTGCACCGCCGCGAGCCGAGTGGCACGTTGCACGGGCTGCTGCGCGTGCGGCATTTCGCTCAAGACGACAGTCACATCTTTTGCACCGAGGACCAGATCCAGGAGGAGGTCGCCGCCGCCTTGGACTTCGCCTTCGCGACCTACGACGTGTTCGGTCTCGACGTGCGGCTCGAGCTCTCCACGCGGCCCGAGCAGCGGATCGGCGCAGATGAGCTTTGGGACAAGAGCGAGGCGGCGCTGATGAAGGCGCTCGAGCTTCAGGGGCTGCCGTACGAGCTCAGCGAAGGCGAAGGCGCCTTCTACGGACCGAAGATCGACATGCACATAACCGATTCGCTCGGCCGTTCCTGGCAGCTGGGAACGGTCCAGCTCGACTACAACATGCCCGAGCGCTTTGGGCTGATCTACACCGGCGCCGACAACGCCGAGCATCAGCCGGTGATGATCCACCGGGCGCTGATGGGCTCCTACGAGCGGTTCATCGGGATCCTGCTCGAGCACTTCGCAGGCGAGCTCCCGGTGTGGCTGACGGCAGTGCAGGCGATCGTGCTGCCGATCGCCGATCGCCACCTCGAATATGCCCAGTCGGTGCAGGCACGGCTTCGCGCCGCCCGGCTGCGGGCCGAGGTCGACGGCCGGGGTGAGTCGGTGGGGAGGAAGATCCGCGACGCCGAATTGCGCAAGATCCCGTACATGCTCGTGGTGGGCGACCGCGAGCAGGAATCCGACCAGGTGGCCGTGCGTGAGCATCGGCGTGGGGACGAGGGGACGGCCGGGGTCGAGGCGTTCCTGGAGCGGCTCGCAGATGAGGTGCGAACCCGTGCCTTGGCGTGAGAGCGCCGCTATACTCGCTGTGTTGATCCAACTGCTTCTTTTCGAGCTCGGCACCGTTTGACGTCGCGCCGCCCACGTAGCTAGTGCCGGTCCCCCGCAGGTTCGACCGGCGCCCCCCAGAGCGCGACCAGACTCGGATCAACGACCGGATTCGTGTGCCCGAGGTCCGGCTCGTCGGCGAGGACGGTAAGCAGATCGGCGTCGTCAAGACATCTGACGCTCTCTCCTACGCGCAGCAGCGCGATCTCGACCTCGTCGAAGTCGCGCCCGATGCGCGGCCGCCCGTGTGTCGCGTGCTGGACTACTCGAAGTACAAGTACGAGCAGGCGCAGAAGCAGAAGGCGGCGCGCAAGCACCAGCAGCAGATCACGATCCGGGAGATCAAATTCCGCCCCAAGATCGCCCAGAACGACTACGACACCAAGAAGGGGCACGTGCGCCGGTTCCTGACCGGACGTGACAAGGTCAAGATCACGATCATGTTCCGCGGTCGCGAGGTGACCCATCCGGAGCGTGGGATCGCGCTGCTCGAACGGTTGGCCGGCGAGCTCTCGGATGTGGCCGTGATCGAGCAGTCGCCGATCCAGGACGGGCGGAATATGACGATGCTGCTGGCGCCGTCGAAAGCTGTGCTCGCGGCGGCGGAGAAAGACCAGGCCGCCGATGGCGACGGACAGGCCGCTCCGCGCCGCAGAAGCATGCGCCGGCGCGATCAGGACGCCGGCGACGGCCAGGTGCAGGACGGCACGGACGGGGATGTGCAGGACGGCGCCGACGCCAGAGTGCCGGCGCCCGCGACGCCTGCCGCGACCGACGCCGTCGCCTAGGACACTGGCGCTCCGGACACGCGACGACCGCCGCGCGGAGTTCTTGCGAGCCCGAACGCTTCTGCTTTACTGGTGCACCGTCCGGTAACCACGGCACATGTATTGCGGCCCCGAATGACCACCATGCTTCGTCCTCGAATCCTCGTACAGCGCTGCTGCCGCGGGGACGGCCCGCTCGGCATCCAGCCTCGCCACCAACCGAGCCGTCCCCGAGTCGTCCGGCTGGATTCTGCGTCCTCGCCTAGGGGTCCGCGGGCCTCGCACTCCATCCACGCTGATCACCGAACGGCACACTAATCGCTCGCCGATGCCGAAGATGAAGACCCACTCCGGCGCCAAGAAGCGCTTTCGCATCACCGCGAGCGGCAAGCTCCGCGGCCGCCACTCGTACTCCACGCACATCCTGGAGAAGAAGTCGCCCAAGCGCAAACGCCATCACCGTCGGCCGGCGGAGATCGCGCCGCACGACCGCAAGCAGGTGCTGACGCTGCTGGGAGCGAAGCGGTCATGACCCGCGTCAAGCGCTCGATTCACGCGCGCAAGAAGCGGCGCGCGACGCTGGCGCTCGCCAAGGGCTACCGCGGCGACGCGAGCCGCCATTACCGCACCGCCAAGGAAGCGGTGCTGAAGGCCGACCGCTACCGCTATCGCGATCGCCGCAACCGCAAGCGCGATTTCCGCCGCCTGTGGATCACTCGGATCAATGCCGCGGCGCGGCAAAACGGCCTGTCTTACTCGCAGTTCATGCACGGCATCCAAGCCGCCGGCATCGAGCTCGATCGAAAAGTCCTGGCCGACATCGCGGTGCGTGACGCTGACACGTTCCGACGCTTTGCCGACCGCGCCCGAGAGGCGCTGGCGGGCGGCTGAGCGAGACGCCGAACCACCAGCACCGCACGGGCGCCGCTTCCGCAGGAACGGCGCCCTTTTCATTTCATGACCCAGATCACCAGCCCCCACAACCACAAGCTCAAGGAGATCCGCAAGCTGCGGATGCGCCGGCGCGCGCGCGAGCGGGCCGGGCGCTTCGTGGCCGAGGGCGAGGATTTGCTGGCCGCCGCGGACGCGGCCGGGTGGCAGCCGCTCGAGCGCTTCTGCGTCGAAGGCAGCGGGCTGGCCGGCCTCGAAGTTGACGCGAAGCTGCTGGCGAGCGCGTCCGGGCTCGGCTCGGGAACGCGCACGCTGGCGGTGTACGAGGAGCGCTGGGCCGAGCGCGCCGCGGGACCGCTGTGCGTCTATCTGCATGGCGTACACGATCCCGGGAACGTTGGGGCGGTGATGCGAGCGGCGGCGGCGTTCGGCGCCTCGTCGGTGGCCCTCGGGCCTGCCAGCGCCGATCCGTTCAGCCCGAAGGCGGTGCGCGCGAGCATGGGCGCGGTGTTCTCGGTTCCGGTTGTGCGCGAGGGCGATCTTCGCGCCCTGCCGGGGACGAAGATCGCCCTCACCACCGTTGCCACCGCGCCGCTGGCCGGGCTCTGGCGTTTCACGAAAGAGGCCGATCACCCGCCTGTCACGCTGGTCGTGGGCTCGGAGCGGGAGGGACTGCCGCGGGAGGTCGTAGATCGCGCCGACGGCGCGGTGCGGATCCCGATCCAAACCGACTCGCTGAACGCTGCGATGGCGGCGACGATCGCGCTCTACGAGGTAACTAGGATGGCGCCCGCGCGATGACCGACGCGGCGAACGGCAACACGAACGGCGCCACCAACGGCGAGCTGAACAAACGGATCAGCGCCATCACCGAGGAGGCGCGGGCGGCGATCGCCGCGGCCACAGACACGCAGACGCTCGAGCAGGCACGGATCCGCTACCTCGGGCGCAAGGCCGCGCTGCCAAACCTCTTGCGCCACGTCGCCGAGCTCCCGCCGGATCAGCGGGCCGCTACCGGAAAGGCGGCGAACCAGGCGCGCCATCACCTCGAGCAGGCAATCGAGGCCCGCGCCGGCGAGCTCGCGGCCAAAGAGCTCGAGCAGCGGCTGGTCGAAGACCGCGTCGATGTCACGCTCCCGGCCGACCCGGCGCCGATGGCCGGCCGGCTTCACCTGATCACCCAGACCCGGCGCGAGATCGAGGACGTGTTCATCGGCCTCGGCTTCAACGTCGCCGAAGGTCCCGAGGTTGAGAC
>JAFAZV010000254.1 GCA_019239445.1 Solirubrobacterales bacterium | reverse complement strand
ACTCCGCCACAGGGTCTTTCCGATACAACGCCAGGTCAACCCGAACGACACCACAGACGCGTCGGGCATGATCTTCCTCGCTGCAGGCTATCGCGCCGCGTGCCGACGTCGAGAACGCTCGCGCGCGCGTCATCGAGTGGGACTGTGGGCCAGCTAAGCAGGCCGGCGCCGAGCGATCGGTGCACCGATGCCCGCACGCTCGGCGCAAACCGTCTCGGGCACGAAGCCGGCTCGCATGCGACCCGGTATGAACTTTGCCGGCGGCGACCGGCGGAGTCGCGGCGACGCCCCCTCTATGCCGCGACTGAAGCTGGCTGCGGCCGGGCACTATCGAGTGAACGGCGTCAGAAGGAGGAAGGAGTGGCGACTCGTAGCAAGCCAGTCATCGCGGTCGACGTGGGCGGGACGTTCACCGACTTGTGCCTGCTTGATCCGGAGTCGGGGCGGCTCGCCGTCGCGAAAGTACCCTCGACGGCTAACCCGATCGACGGCGTGCTGGCGGGAGTCGAGCAGGCCGGCGTGGATCTGGCTGACATCGGGCTCTTCAGCCACGGGACGACCGTGGCGACGAACGCGCTGATCACACGCCGCCTGCCGAAGGCGGCGATGGTGACTACGAGAGGGTTTCGCGACGTGACCGAGATTGGCCGCGGGACGCGGGATGACCTTTGGGACGCCTACAAGGACAACGCGCGGCCCTACATCCGCCGGCGTGATCGGCTCGAGGTCACCGAGCGCGTCGATCATCGTGGTCGTGTCGTCACCGAACTCGACGTCGACGAGGTCAAGGTGGTCGCCGGCATCCTCGCGAAGCGGGGCGTCGAAACCGTCGCGGTGTGCTTCGTCAACGCCTACGCCAACGATGCCAACGAGCGCCGGGCAGCCGAGCTGCTGGCCGAAGCGCTGCCGGAGGCTCGGATCTCGACGTCGGCCAGCGTCCTGCCGGAGCTCTTCGAACACGAGCGTTTCTCGACTACGGTCGCTAACGCGGTCCTTAGTCCGCTCGTCGCCGGCTATGTCGAGGAGCTCGCGAAGCGGTTGAAGAGCGAGGGCTACGAAGGCGATCTGCTTATCCTCCACTCGGGCGGCGGGGTCATGACCGCGGATGCCGTGCAACGGTACGCCGTGAGGCTGGCCGCTTCGGGCATCGCGGCCGGTGCGGTCGCCGCGCGCCAGACCGCCCTGGCAGCCGGCTTCGAGCACGCGATCGGGCTCGACATGGGAGGCACGAGCACCGACATCTCGCTGGTCCATGACGGCGAGCTGCGTACGACCAACGAGTGGTACGTCGAGTACGGGCACCCGATCGTCTTCCCGTCCATCGAGGTGTTGACGATCGGGGCCGGCGGCGGCTCGCTGGCCACGATCGACGCCGCTGGATCGCTGCGCAACGGGCCGCAATCGGCGGGCAGCGATCCCGGGCCTGCCGCGTACGGCAAGGGCGGCGAGGAGCCCACGAACACCGACGCGAACCTCATCCTCGGGCGTCTCGGCTCCCGGCTCGTCGGCGGCGGCATGGAGCTCGATCGTGAGGCCGCCGAGCACGCCATCCGCGCGAGGATTGCCGAACCGCTCGGGCTCGAACTGCACGAAGCGGCCCGCGCCATCCTCGAGGTCGCCAACGCGAACATGGCCAACGCGGTGCGGCTGATCAGCCTCCAACGCGGCTACGACCCGCGCGAGTTCGCGCTCGTCGCCTTCGGGGGCGCTGGGCCGCTACACGGCGCCGCGATCGCCGCCGACCTCGGCATTCCGACCGTTCTCGTGCCGCCGCGGCCTGGCGCATGGTCCGCCTTGGGCTGCCTGATGGTGGAGATCCGCCACGACCTCTCGGAGATGTTCCTCGCTGCTGCGGAGGACGCCGATCCCGATGCCCTCGAGGCCGCCTTCGCTCGGATGGAGGATCAGGGACGAACGCTGCTCGAGGCGGAGGGCGTCGCGCGAGAGCAGATTCGCCTCGAGCGCTCGATCGCGATGCGCTACCTCGGACAATGGCGCTCGATGGAGGTCGGGGTTACGCAGGGCTTCGGGCTCGACGACGCGATCGAACAGTTCCACCGCGAGCACGAACGTGAATACTCATACCGGCGGGACGACGCCCCGGTTGAGCTCTACCGGCTGCAGCTGATGGCCGCCGGCCCGGCGGCGGAGCTCCGGCTGCCCGAATCGGAGCCCGATGAGCACGCGGCGATGCCAGAGCCGGCTGAAACCCGGAAGGTCTGGTTCGACGGCCACGACGAACCGCTGCAGACGCCGGTTTACGCCCGGGACGACCTCCGCGCTGGAATGGCCTTCAGCGGGCCCGCCATCGTCGAGCAGCTGGACACAACGACGCTCGTTCCACCCGGGGTGGGCGCTGCCGTGGATGGTGTTGGAGCGATTCGCATGACTATCTCGCAGGAGGACTGATCGATGGCAACCGGCCAGCGCACTTTGAACCCAGTCACCTTCGAGGTCCTCAAGAATGCGTTCGTGACGGTCGTCGACGAGATGGCCGAGCAGATTCTCCGGACCTGTCATTCGTTTGTCATCTACTCGCGCGACTTCTCCTGCGCCCTGTGTGACGCCAACGGCGACACCGTGATGCAAGGCTCCCAGGACATCGCCGTGCACGTCGGGACTTTGCATCTCAAGGCCAAGGCGGTGCTCGACGACTTCGGTGATGACATCCACGAAGGCGACGTCTTCGCGATCAACGATCCGTATCGCGGCGGAACCCACTTCCCGGACGTCAGCCTCATTCGCCCGGTGTTCGCTGACGGAGAGATGATCGCGCTCGCCCAAGCCAACGGCCACTGGGCCGACGTCGGAGGCTCGGTCCCCGGGTCGTTCGACGTCGGTGCCACGGATCACTTCGGCGAGGGCGTGAGGATCCCGCCCGTGCGGGTGGTCGATCGTGGGGTGGCGCGCGACGACGTGATCGCGATGATCGCGTCCAACTCACGTTCCCCCGATGACATCATCGGCGACTGTCATGCACAGATAGAGGCCACACGCGTCGCCGAATCCGAGTTGTTCCGTCTCATCGACAAGTACGGGAAGGACACTGTCGTTGCGGCCTTCGGCGAGGTCCAGGACTACGTCGAGGGACTGACCCGGTCTCGGATTGCGGAGCTGCAGGATGGCTCCTGGGAGACCGTCGACTACCTCGATTTCGACCCGTCCGGCGATGAGGGGCTCGTCGCCGTCCGCCTCAAGCTCACGATTGCGGGCGACGAGGTTCACTACGACCTGTCGGGGTCTGACCCGGCGATTGCGAGCTTCCTGAACGCGGGCGCGGGCGTCGCATTCTCTGGCGCGATCGCCTCGGCAAAGACATTCCTACCCGAGATCCCGCTCAACTCCGGCTTCTACCGGGCGGTCAAAGTGGACGTCGGCGATGAGGGAACCGTTGTCAACGCAGGTTGGCCCACCGCGGTTACCGGGTCCGTCTCGGGGGCTTACGAGAAGATCATGAACGCAGGGTTCGAACTCTGGTCGCAGGTCATGCCAAAGCGAGCCATGGCGTGCTGCTTCAACCTCGAGTACCTGCTCGTTGGCGGTCGCGACGCTCGGAGCGATGAGCGGCCGTTCTTCATGTGGTACGACTGGATGGCTGGAGGGTGGGGCGCTCGCCAAGGACGCGACGGCCAAGATTGCACCTCACCGGTGTTCGGAGTGGGCCTCGCCGTCCAGCCGCTGGAGGGACAGGAGCGCCTCACGCCCGTACTGACGTCCGCCCACGAGATCATCCCCGACTCCGGTGGGCCGGGCCGGCATCGCGGCGGCGTCGGCGTGCGTAAGGGTGGCACTCTCACCCAGGTCGAAGCGGCCGTCATGTCCTACTGCTGTGACCGCGCTCGCAGCGTGACCTGGGGAATCGCGGGCGGGCTGCCGTCGATCCCTCACGGCGTGTGGCTCAACCGTGGTTCTGAGCGCGAGCGTTTCCTGGGGGCGAATTTCTCAGGTGTGCCGGTCAGCGAGGGCGACTCCTTCGAGAGGCCCAGCGCCGGCGGCGGCGGCCTGGGAGATCCACTCGAGCGCGAGCCGCGCGCGGTATTGCAGGACGTCGAGGACGGCTACGTCAGCGTCAAGCGTGCGGCCACGGACTACGGAGTCGTCATCGAGCTGGTCGACGAGGACCTGACGGAGTACCGCGTCGACGAGGCGGCGACCACCAAGCTGCGCGACGAGCAACGGGCGGCGCGTGCCAGCAAGCTCGACGAGGATCCGCAGGCCGTGGCTGAACGTTTCCGCTCCGGTGAGCTGGACACCCTCGATCTCGTGCGCCACTACGGAGTGATCCTGGACTGGGGCAGCGCCGAGCTGCTGCCGCGAACGACCGAGCACTACCGCGAGATGCTCAAGCGGCGCGCAGCAGCCTGCTGGGAGTCCTCGCCGTCGCGCGACGCGCGTCCTGGCGCGAACCACGGCGATCAGACGGAGACCTAGCGCCGCTACAAGGCGCCCATAGCGGGTAACTCACCCTCGTGTCCCGGCGCCCGGGAGTTCGAGGCCCTCACAGGACTTCCCCCCAATTGCAGGGATGTCATGCATCTCGACGTCCACGAGGAGAGCCATGTTCGCGCGCTCACGCCTGATCGCCGCCGCGCTCGCAGTGTTCGCCACACTGCCGATCGCCGCCACGGCAGCTAGCAGTACTCGTCACTCACGCCGGATCGCCCACGCGGCGGGTGCGCCGATCTATCTCAACCCGATGTACTCGCCGCAGGAACGGGCGGCCGACCTGGTCTCGCGGATGACCCTGACCGAGAAGGCCTCGCAAATGGTTTCCAGCCAGGCCCCGGCGATCCCGCGGCTCGGGATCAAGGCCTACGGGTGGTGGAACGAGGCGCTGCACGGCGTGTCGCGCCTCCAGCTCAATCCGAGCGGCAACGCCACCGTCCTCAGCAACACGACGTCCTACCCGATCGACCTCTCGCTCGGGTCGAGCTGGGATCCGAGCGTCATGTACCGCGAGGCAACCGCGATCTCGGACGAAGCGCGCGAAGTCACGCCCCAGAACTCGCTCGACCTCGACTTCTATTCACCGACGGTCAACCTCGGCCGTGATCCCCGCTGGGGGCGCAACGACGAAACCTTCTCCGAGGACCCGCTCCTCACGGCGAACATCGCTTCGCGGTACGTCGACGGGATGGAGGGCAAGGACCCCAGCGGCCATCTGCTTCCCCAGGGCGGCGGCTACCTCAAGACGATCACCACGATCAAGCACTTTGCCGCCAACAACAGCGAAGTCAACCGCAGGACCGGATCATCAGACATGGACGAGCGGACGCTGCGCGAGTACTACACCTCGCAGTTCCGCCAGATCATCGAGCAGTCGCATCCTGGCTCGATCATGTCCTCATACAACCGCGTCAACGGGATCCCGGCGGCGGCCAACGTCCACTTGATCGACACTCTGGCTCGCCAGACGTTCGGGTTCGACGGCTACTTCACCTCGGACTGCGACGCCATCTACGAAATCCAGGCCGGGCACCACTGGATCCCGCCAGGATGGACGCGCCCAGTCAACAACATCGAGCGCCACGCCTTTGCCAACGCGGCCGGCGAGGATCTCAACTGCAACGCGGGCTACCACGACCAGTACAGCTACGCCAACACCGTCCCGACAGCGGTCACTCAGGGCATCCACACTCTCACCGACATCTACAACGAGAATGACGTCGACACCTCGCTCGTGCGCCTGTTCACTGCGCGGATCAAGCTAGGCGAGTTCGACAACGTCTCCGCCCAGCCGTGGGTGCGGCAGGCCCGGGCGCGGGTTCCGGCCGGCACGTGGACGAACTCCGACGCCAACCAAGCCGTGACCGAGACCCCGGCCCGCCTCGACCTGGCGCGCCGGGTAGGTGACCGGACGCTTGTGCTGCTGAAGAACTCGAGCGGGACCCGCAAGGATGGGAGCTCGGCTCGGCTGCTGCCGCTGCGCGTGCCCCGGAGCGGTCCGTTCAAGGTCGCGGTCATCGGCTACCTCGCCAACCCGTTAGCCGGGATGTACCTCGGTGGCTACTCGAGCATTCAGGGCGCTCCCGGGGTCGCCAACGAGGTCACCCCCTACGCGGGGATCAAGCGGGCAATTCAGGCGACCAATCCGAATGCCACGGTCGACTTCCTGAGCGGGTTCACCGGCGGCGGCACGACCGCGGCCAGCCTCACCACGATCGACCAGTCCGCAGTCGACGCGGCGGCCGGGTACGACGACGTGATCGTCTACGCGGCGACCGACCAGACGACGGCCAACGAGGACCAAGATCGCACGACGATGGCGCTCCCGGGCGCGCAGGCGCAGCTGATCAGCGACGTCGCGGCCAAGAACCCGAACACGGTTGCGGTGATGGAGACGATCGGGCAAGTGGACGTCGGGAGCTTCCAATCGAGCGTCCCCGCCATGATCTGGAGCTCGTACAACGGACAGCGCAAGGGAGACGCGCTTGCCGACGTGCTGCTCGGCCGCTACAACCCCAGCGGCCACATCCCGTTCACCTGGTACCAGAGTGCTTCGGAGCTGCCGCCGATCACGGACTACTCGATCCGGCCGGGCAACGGCAACCCCGGGCGGACGTACATGTACTTCAGCGGTCCGGTGTCGTACCCGTTCGGCCACGGGCTGAGCTACACGACGTTCCGTACCTCAAACCTGCGCGTCGCCCCGCGGCGAGCTGATGCCAATGGCACGCTGCGCGTGAGCTTCGATGTGACCAACACGGGCACGCGAGCGGGCGAGGACCTCGCCGAGCTCTACGTCACCACGCCGGATGCACCGGCCTCCCTGCAGCGCCCGCACAAGCGGCTCGAGGGCTTCCAGCAGGTGCCGCTGGCTCCCGGGCAGACCCGCCGCGTGTGGATGACGGTCAACGTGCGGGACCTGGCCTTCTTCGACCAGCAGCAGAACCGCTACGTCGTGGACGACGGGCGCTACGGGATCCAGATCGCCAGCTCGGCCGCCGACAGCGACATCCAGGCGCAGCGCTTCGTCACGGTCGGCGGCAGCCTGCTGCCTATCCCCCACGTGGTCACGGCTAAGCCAGTAGTGGCCGGTGACGCCGCGCGCGGGATCCAGTCGCGGGTGATTTTCCCGGCCGGCGCCCTGATCGATCCGCAGCTCACGGTCTCGATGAACGACGAATCGCTGTTCGGCTACATCAACGCCGGCAACAGCAAGCCGTTGCCCGCCGGGATGCAGGTGTCGTTCACGAGCAACCGGCCGTGGGTCGTCGACGTGCGCTCCCGGAGAGTGATCCGCACCGTCGGGAGCGGCGTAGCCACGATCACAGCTCGAGTCCGTTACCACGGCGTGACGAGCTCGACTCAGTTCGTGGTGGACGTGGGATCCTGACGTCAGCGCCGCGCGAAGACGGTGATCTTGACCGGCACTCCGGAGCCCAGCCACTTGGCTGAGTTGCTCGCGACTTGTTCGAAGCGGTGGTCGCGCTGGAGCTCGTTCTGCCACTGGTTGCTCGCCTGCTCGATCAGGCTCATCCACTCCGGCTGCTTGGCGAAGATCGCCGGCGTGATCAGCGCAACCCGCTGCCCCGGCGCGACACGCCGAAGCAGTGGCCGCAGCGTGTGGTTGACGGAGGAGCGGCGGAAGCGGCTGAGGGCATCGCGCCAGTCGACGATGTGGGGATCGATCACGGGACCGAGCGGCGTCGCGTAGCGGGTCACGTGCGGCAGGTAGTAGGCGATCACGGGGACCTGCTCGGGCTGGGTCGAAAGTACGAGCGTGCTCGGCGGCAGCTGGTTCTGGACGTTGTGGACGACAAGGGCAACATTGCTCTTGGAGTTGACCGTGGGGCGCTGCGGATCGAGGACCCAGAAGCATGCGCACAGGGCGAGCGCGACCATCCCGAGCGTTCCGCCGCGTCTGACACCGAGCCCGAACACGATGAGTAGCGGCCCGACGATCACGGCCAGATAGCGCGGCGCCCACGCGGGCGTTGTCTTGGAGTACAGCCAGGCGATCAGCAACGTCCCCAGCCCGAGGATGAATAGGCACTTGATCGCCAGGCGCACCCACGCCCTCGCGTTCTCAGGATGCCGCAGGGCGAGGAGCCCGGCGCCGCCTCCGAGCAGCAGCGCCACGGCTGCGCCCCGGCCGCCGACGAGCGAATAGAAGCTCTGGGTCAGGGACCAGAACACCGGCGGTAGTGCCCACGGCGCCCCGGTGTGGTGGGCCTGGTAGACCACGGTCGGCACCCACGGCGCGTACAGGATGGCGACGCCGCCGAAGGCGATCGCCCCATCGCGCCAGAGCGCCCGGCGCTCGCTGGCCTGTTCGCGTACGCAGAACAGGAACGCGGCCACGCTCATCAGCGCAAGGAACAGCGCCCAGTTGTGGGTGTACAGCGAGGCCACGAGCGAGAGTACGAACACCGGCAGATAGCCGCGCCGGCGGCGCACGAAGACCTCGATGAACGACGCGGCTACGAGCAGGGAGAGCAGCGCGAGGAGCGAGTACATACGCGTCTCCTGCGCGTACGCAGTCAGGTAGCTCGCCCCCCCGGCGAGTACGGCGCAGACCAGGCCGGTGCGGCGGTCGAACAGGCTGGCACCGGCCCAGTAGGCCACCGGGATCGTCAGCATGGCGAACACGAACGACAGCGCGTGCGTGGCGATCTCGCCGCGGCCGAAGGCCGCCATCCACACATGCAGGATCAGGTAATAGAGGGGCGGGGAGCCATCCATCTTCAGCAGCGACGGGATGTCGCCGAACGGGTGCGAGGCGATCCCGACAGACAACCCTTCATCGATCCAGTAGTGGGCCTTGAAGGTCTCGAGTCGGACCACGCCCGAGATCAGCGTTATCAGCGCCAGCGCCGCGACGATGAACCAGGCGGGAAGTGGGTCCGCCCGCAGCCAGTCGAACCAGGACTGCCCGGTCGTGTATGCGCGGTCACGGAGGGCCGGTCTGGCCGGCGCGCGGAGACTGTCGATCGCCATAAGAGTGGAAGCTGGACTGGTCTGCCAGACGAACCGCCGGCCTGGACGCCGCAGGCGCTCGACGGCTCGGGGGACGCGGGTCGCGCCCGCCGGGAGTATGGCGGGTCCGTCGTGAATGCGCGTCCGGTCGGGGACTTCCACACAACTTCTTAACTCCTGCGACAGGCCGATTCCCGGGGTCGATACGCGGGAGAAAGGTCGCCTCTCGTTGGCGGGATTGGCACGAATGGGGTCGAGCTACCGGGACGCGGTAGATATCTCCGAAACCCTCAAGACTGGTCCTAGGTCGTGGATGTTTCTACCGCCAGCTGGGGCCGCCGAGACAATGCGACCCAAGCGGGAGGTGAGTCGTGCGCCTGAGAGGTTCCACGCCGGCGCGGCGCCACCCCTCCCGCAGCGCAACTTCCGCGCCGGCTCGGGTATAGAAGATCCGTCCAACTTCGAGGGAGCGAGGGATGACTCGAACGCTGAAGCTGCTGATCGGAGTTCTCGCCACGGGCGCCGCCG
>JAFAZV010000058.1 GCA_019239445.1 Solirubrobacterales bacterium | reverse complement strand
GCCGGCGGGTTTCAGCCGGTCGAGGCCTACGACGTGCTGATCTGCAATCTCGACCCGACGCTCGAGCGCCGGCCGGCGCCTGACACGCCGGCGCCGCTGCTCGAGTACTTCGATGAGGGCCTGACCACGCAGGAGGTGGCAGCGCTGCTCACGCGCGGCAACGACACGCCGGATCGCGTGGCGGCCGAGACGGCGTTGATCGAGCTCGTCGCCGCCGGCGAGGCGGTTCGGGTCGCCATGGGAGATGACGCGCTCTGGTTCGCCGGCGCGGCAGTCAACGGGCGCGGCGCGATCGCGGCCGGTCAGCCGGCGCGCGAGACGCGCAGCGGCAGCTTCTCGAGGCTGTAGATCCCCGAAGGGGTGCCGAACTCGGGCTCGCCGTCGAGCTCGATGGCGTCGACGCGCTCGGCCAGGAAGGCCAGCGCCTCCTGCATCTCGGCTCGGGCGAGGTTCGCGCCGACGCAGTAGTGGATCCCGGCGCCGAAAGTGAGCACTCGCGAGGGGGCGCGCGCGGCGGCGAGGTCGAAGACGTCGTGCGCCAGACCGTCGCGATTTGCATGCCAGGCGGACACGAGCACGATCGAACCAGCCGGGAAGGTGACGCCGCGGTACTCGAGCTCGGCTGTGGTCATCCGCGCGGTGAACGGCGTGATCGGCTCGTAGCGAAGCGCCTCCTCGACTGCCGCCGGCGCCAGGCCGTGCGGGTCAGAGCGCAGGAGTTCCCACTGCTCCGGGTGCGTCGCGAGCAATCGCACGGCGTGCGCGAGCTGGCTCTGGCTCGTGTCGACGCCACCAACGAGGATGTTGAGGACGAGATCGCGCAGCTCATGATGGGTCAGGCGGTCGCCCTGGTCCTCGGCCGCGATCAGATCGCTGATCAGGTCATCGCGCGGGGTGCTCCGGCGGGCAGCGATCAGCGCGTCGACGTAGCTGTAGCAGTCGGCCACCGCCTGCTCGATCAGCGCACGCTCCGCCAGCAGGCTGGCGGCGTCGAACTGACGCTGGATCCAGGCTGAGAAGTGATGCAGGCGCGGCGCGTCGTCGAGCGGCGCCCCCATGAGGTGTGCGATCACGAGCGACGGATACGGCTTGGCGAAGGACTCGATGAACTCGCAGCGCCCGTTGGCCGGGAGCTCCGCGAGCAGCCGCTCGAGGAAGCGACGCATCGCAGGGCGGTAGCGCTCGACCCGGCGCGGCGCCAGCGCCGGGTTCACGAGATTGCGCAGGCGCCGGTGATCGGGGCCGTTGGTGTTGATGATGTTGCCCGTGATCTCCTCGTGAAGTGGCCCCTGGTCGATCCCGAACAGCTCGCCGATCGTGAGGCCGGGGAACACCGCATCCTTGGTGCGCAGGAAGAACTCGCCGGCCTCGCGATCGAGCACGGTGAAGCCGAACGGGTTGGCGGCCAGCCAGCTCTCGCCCGCTCGCAGCGCCGTCATCGCGGCGCGGTAGCCATCCCCTCGCAGTTCGGGCTGGGTGTGGTCGAGGCGGGGGAGGTCGAGCTCGGTGGCCAGCGGCATCGGCTCGGTGGCGACTAGTCGCCGCGGCCTTCGGCCGCCAAGTCCCTGGCCACCGCCTCGGCCAGCGTCAGCGCCCGCGCCACGGTCCCGTAATCGACGTTCTGCGGCGTGTCTGAGACCTTGTGGTAGTTCGACAGGGCCTTGTAGCGGTCCATCGAGGTGATCGTGGTCGTCGGGTAGCCGGCACGGCTGGGGATGACGGCATCGGTCGAGGTGCGCGAGCGCATGCCGCGGCGCACCGGTGCGCCGGCACGTTCGGCGGCGCGCCCAACGAGATCGCGGAAAGTCCGGTCGTGGTAGTCCTCCATCACCACCGGTCCCTCGCCCTCGAGCAGGATCAGCTTTGGCGAGCCCACCGTGTCGAGGTTCAGAAACCACGTCTTTTCGCGGTCGAGAGCAGGAAAGTGCCGAGCGGCGAAGCCGTGGATTCCGCCCTGGAGCACCTCTTCGGCGCCGCAGGAGACGAGCAGCAAGCGCAGACCCTCGAGCGGCTGATCTCGCAGCCGCTCCGCCAGTGCCACCAGCACGGCGACGGCCGTGAGGTTGTCGTTGGCGCCCGGACACACAGGCCGGCGCGCAACGTCCGCGAGCACGGCCGTGCCCACGATCGAACCGGCCAGCCCGAGCGCCACCATCCCCCGGTGCTCGCGTAGGCCGCCGATCGCGATCAACGCCGGCATGCTCAGCAGCGCCCACCACACCGGCAGCGAGGTGTCGATGCGCTCAATCACGCCCGGGAAGCGCTCGCCGAACCAAGCCTGGGCCGTGTCGTTGAAGATCGCCCCGGTCGGCGCGGCGTCGTGGTGCGCGAGGACGACCAGCGTCCGCTCGGCGCTGGGATCCCCGCAGCGCGCCACGACATTCCACGTCGTGCGCAGCGGCGCGGTGGCGCGGCGAAACAGGCGCGGTCCGTTCGAGACGTCGTCGGCGATCGCGGCCACGACCGCCGCGGCGACGGCGGCGCCGAGCTTGCGGCTGCGACGGCCGAGCGCGGCGACGCCGGCCAGTGTGGCGGAGGCTGACAGCGTGCCGAGCACGCGTGCATAGCCGTCGTGAAAGCGCTCTTCGTCGACCTCGACCTCGCATCCGGTGCGGGCCAGACGCTCGGCGATCCAGCGCGCGGCCTGCTCCTCGCCAGGTGAGCCGGCACGGCGCTCGAGCAGCGCCAGCGCCTCGATCACCTCGCGCAGCGTCTGCTGCTGGGCGGGCAAGGCGGACGATGTGGGTGCATCGGCGAACAGGCGGGGGATCCTAACCCGCCGCCGCCGCGGCCCGATTCACATGCTCACAACAAAGGGATTACACGCAGGCAACGACTCGAGCCAGCGATGCGGAAACAGTTACCCGCGTCCGATCTCGAACTCAACCAAGAGGAGATGCCGATGTTGCATAAGCGCGCCGTCCTCTCGCTGCTGGCGGGAGTGGCGGTCGCCGGAGCTTGTGTGTTCACCGCCGGTCCGGCACTGGCCGGCGGCGGTGGTGGGCACCAACGTCGAGCCGGCCGCGAGTGGCGCTTTGAAACGTGGGGCCCAACGCGAACACCGATCCGCCATGTGGTCGTGATCTTCGGCGAGAACATCTCGTTCGATCACTACTTCGGGACGTATCCGAACGCCGCCAACACGGACGGGCAGCGCTTCAGCGCGTCGCCGTGGACGCCGGCGGTCGATGGCCTGCCGCCCGCTACCAGTCCATGGCTGCCGCCGCGGCTGCGCCACAGCACGAATCTGCTCACCACGAACCCGAACGCGGCGCTGCCGCGCCGGCTCGACTCGAGCCCGACCGGGACGTCGGGCGGCGCGGGCGGCCAGCTCACCTGCGACCAGGACCACAACTACACCGATGAGCAGCAGGCATTCGACGGCGGCAAGATGGACAAGTTCGTCGAAAGCGTCGGCGCCAGCGGCGGCACGAGCCCGTTCGGGACGCCGTGCGATCCCAAGCAGGTCATGGACTACTACGACGGCAACACCGTCACGGCGCTGTGGAACTACGCCCAGCACTATGCGATGAGCGACAACAGCTACGGGACGACCTATGGGCCGTCGTCGCCGGGCGCGATCAACCTCGTCGCGGGCGACACCGGGGGAGTCGACACGGCCCACGAGGTGAACAGCCCGTCGGTCGCCACGCCGACCGCGCCGAACGCCGACCTGGCGCCCGACGGCAAGGGCGGCTACTCGCTGATCGGCGACGCCCAGCCCTACTGGGACGACTGCTCGACGCGTGACGCGGCGGGGCTCAAGGGGCAGAACATCGGCGACCTGCTGAACGCCCGCGGCCTCTCCTGGGGCTGGTTCCAGGGCGGCGAGCGGCCGAGCATCAGCTACGACGCCGCGCTGACGGCGGTCGGCAAGAGCGGCCAGCCGACGAGCACGTTCATCCCGAACCAGTTCAAGAACGCCGGGTTCCAGAAGCAGGTCCCGCACTCCTCGAATCAGGGCATCTGCGACGCGGTGCACCCGGTCGGGGCGGCGCTGGGCGGGAACGGCCAGTGGGGATGGAAGGACGACTACATCCCGCACCACGAGCCGTTCGACTACTACGCCTCGACGGCGAACCCGCACCACCTGACGATCCCGACGAACGGGGCGGGTCAAGACACGCTCGCGGGCCTCGCCACGGTCGGCCGCGACACGCAGAGCTACGCCGGTGGCGTGCCGCAGTTCGACACGCCGAACCACCAGTACGACACGAGCGACTTCGACCAGCTCGTGGCGGCGATCCACAACCGGCAGCTGCCACCGTCGGCGTTGCCGGCGGTCAGCTTCCTGAAGGCGCCGGGCTATCAGGACGCCCACGCGGCGTACTCGGACCCGGCCGACGAGCAGCAGTTCGTCACAAACGAGATCAACGCGCTCGAGCGCACGCCAGACTGGCGCAGCACCGCGGTGATCATCGCCTACGACGATTCCGACGGCTGGTATGACCACCAGTACCCGGGAATCCAGAACCCGTCGCTTTCGCCGGCCGACAACCTGACGAACACGTCGTTCGATGTCGCCAAGAGCGGTACCTCGGGCCAGTGCGGCCCGAACCCGCAGACGCGGGCGCCGCTGGCCGGAGAGCAGGGGCGCTGCGGCTTCGGGCCGCGACTTCCGCTGCTCGTGATCTCACCGCTCGCGCGGCCGGGTCACGTCGATCACAACCTCTCGAGCCAGAGCTCGATCATCAACCTGGTCGAGTACAACTGGCGCCTGGGGTCGATACCCGGCTCCGCCGACGCGCGGCTGGCACGGCGAGATCGCCGGGAGGGGGTCCCGTTCGACCTCGCCGGGTTGTTCCGGCTGCATCGCTTCGGCTACGGGGAGCAGCGGTTGTTCCTCGACCCGGTGACGGGACAGCCGACCGGGTAGTTCTGGCGCTCACGAGGGCCGGCGCTTCGCGCGCCGGCCCTCTTCTATCTCCCGGTCGCGAGGACCGACGTAAGCCAATGGACAGCGCGAGGTATGTCGTCCGGGTCGATGTTGTGGGCAGCGCCCGACTCGCGGTAGTCGAGCTCGAGCGGCGAGGGCGCGAGCAGTTCGCGCGCCCGGCGCGCGAACTCGACCCCGATCACGGGGTCGTTGCGTCCGTGCGCGATGAAGACGCGGGTCTGCGGACGGTCCTCGAGCTCGGGCGCCCAGTTGTCGACTGCGGGGACGAAGCCGGAAAAGGCGAGGATCCCGCCGGGGGCCGGGCGGTCAGGCCCGAGTCCGAGCGCGTAGCTCATCACCGCGCCCATCGAGAAGCCGCCGAGCACCGTGCGCTCCGGTCCGATCCCGGTCCGCTGCCAGAGCTCGTCGTGGAGCTCGGCCAGCTGGGCGTAGGAGGAGGAGAACGTGGCGGGGTCGGGATGGCCGACGCGCGGCACCGCGTACCAGTGAAAGCCGGGCGCCCCGGGGAGCTCGAGCGGGCCACGCGGGGCGACGACGTAGAGCCCGCGCTCGGGGTCGAGCACGTCGGCTAGTGGGAGCAGGTCGAGCTCGCTCGTCCCGCGACCGTGGTGGAGGATGAGCAGGCCGCCGGGCTCGCCGGCAGCCGGGCGCTCCTGGAAGCTCAGCATCGGCAGCTCCGCGCCTCGGCCATCAGCTCAAGTAGCTCACGACTGCGCTCTGCGGAGCCCGCTCGGGCGGCTCCTTCTCCTGCCGCGGGCGTCCCAGGTGGATGAGCGCGACGAAGCGCTCGTCGTCCGGGATGCCGAGCGCGGCGCGGCCGACGGGCGTGCGCAGGACATCGGGCGTGCGCCAGTAGCCGGCGAGCCCGCGTCCGTGCGCGGCGAGCAGCACCGCATAGGTCGCGCAAGCGGTGGCGCAGAGATCCTCTTCGTCCTGCTCGGGATCCTCGGCGCGCACCTGGGAGGCGGCGATCAGCGTCGGGGCGCGGTCGAGCTTGGCCGCCGCCTCGGGACCGGCGGCGTGCTTGAGCGCGGCGAGCGCATCCGGGCCGAGGACGCGAAAGCGCCAGGGGTTGGTCAGGTGGTGGTTGGGCGCCCACCGGGCGAGCTCGAGGAGCTCGTCGAGCAGCTCGCGGGGCACGCGCTCGGGGGCGAACGCCTTATGCGTGCGCCGGCTGCGGATCGCCTCCTCGACATCCATCGCGGCGCGAACGGTAGTGCTTCTCGCCGTAAATATAGTCGCACCGAGAGCCGCCCGGCGCGGCTCGAATGCGACGGTATTTGCGGTGGGAAGCACCTAGTCAGTCCGTGATGCCGACGTGATTCGGCTGCGCCATCACGCGAGTCAGCCAGGTGCCGATCGCGGGATACGCCTCGAGGTCGAAGCCGCCCTCGGGCGCCACGTGCGTGTAGGCGTAGAGCCCGATGTCGGCGATCGTGTAGCGCTCGGCGACCAGGAAATCGTGATGCTCGAGGTGGCGGTCCAGTGCCCGCAGGGCGGCCTGACCGCCGCGCTGCTTGGCCTCGAGCTCCGCCGGCGGGGGATCGATGCCGGCGATCCGCCAGAACCGGGCGACGGCGATGAAGGGCTCGTGGCTGTACTGCTCGAAGAACAGCCATTGGAGCACCTGGGCGCGTTCGAAGCGATCCTCGGGGAGGTACTCCGTGCCTTCCGCGAAGTGGAAGATGATCGCGTTGGACTCGGCGAGGCTGCGCCCGTCGTCGAGCACCAGCGTCGGGACGCGCAGCGCCGGGTTCAGCGCGCCCAGGAGCTCGGCGCGGTTCGAGCGGTCGATCACCGAGACCTCGCGCCGCTCGTACTCGATCCCGAGCTGGGCGAACAGCAGCCGGACCTTGTAGCAGTTGCCCGACACCGGCGAGTCGTAGAGAAGCACGCGCGGACTCTACGCGAGCGAGCCCGGCGCACGTG
>JAFAZV010000048.1 GCA_019239445.1 Solirubrobacterales bacterium | reverse complement strand
CGGCGGCGCCCGGCGTGACGAGGAGCGCGCGCGCGCGAAGGAGCGAGTCTTCTCGTTCCGAGACGACTTCGGTCAATGGGACCCGAAGCGCCAGCGTCCTGAGCTGTGGTCGCTGTACAACGGGCGCATCCGCGCAGGCGAGCACGTCCGGGTGTTCCCGATCTCCAACTGGACCGAGCTCGACGTGTGGCAGTACATCGCCCAGGAGCGCCTCGAGGTACCGTCGATCTACTACGCGCACCGTCGTCAAGTGTTCGCGCGCGACGGCATGCTCTACGCATTCAGCCCGTACGTCGAGCTGGTCGACGGTGAGCAGCCGTTCGAGGCTTCGGTCCGCTACCGGACGGTCGGCGACATGACCTGCACCGGCGCCGTGCGCTCGATCGCAACGACGCTCGAAGAGGTTGTCGCGGAGATCGCCGCGACGCGGATCACCGAGCGCGGGGAGACGCGCGCCGATGACCGGGTGACGGAGGCGGCCATGGAGGATCGTAAGCGAGAGGGCTACTTCTGATGCTGGCCCCCGACGTTGCCAGCAACGGCCACGGTGTCCGCGCGCAGACGACCGAGTTGCTGCGGATCGCCACCGCGGGCTCGGTCGACGACGGCAAGTCGACGCTCATCGGGCGCCTGCTGCACGACTCGAGCGCGGTGTTGGACGACCAGCTCGAGCACGTTGTCGAGACCTCCGAGCGCCGCGGCGATGGCTACGTCAACCTGGCACTGCTGACCGACGGGCTTCGCGCCGAGCGCGAGCAGGGAATCACGATCGACGTCGCCTATCGCTACTTCCAGACGCGACGGCGGAAGTTCATCCTCGCCGACACGCCCGGGCACGAGCAGTACACGCGCAACATGGTCACCGGTGCCTCGACCGCCGACGTTTCGATCGTGCTCGTCGACGCGCGCAAAGGGGTGAGCGAGCAGACTCGCCGTCACGCCTACATCACGTCGTTGCTCGGAATCCGTCACCTCGTGGTGTGCGTCAACAAGATGGACCTCGTCGACTACGAGGAGAACGTCTTCTACGCGATCCTCGAGGAGCTGACCGACTGGGGCGCGCGCCTGCAGATTCCCGACATCACGTTCATTCCGATCTCCGCTCTGCACGGGGACAACGTCGTCGAGCGGTCTTGGGCGATGCCGTGGTACGGGGGCGCGCCGCTCCTCTATCACCTCGAGCACGTGGTGATCGCGCCCGACCGCAACCTCACCGACGTGCGCTTTCCGGTCCAGTGGGTGATTCGCCCGATGAGCAGTGAGCACCACGACTACCGCGGTTACGCCGGCCAACTCGCCAGCGGGCTACTGCGGCCGGGCAGCGAGGTTCTCGTGCTGCCGAGCGGCCGGCGCACCGAGGTGACCGCGATCGACACGCTCGACGGCGAGCTCGAGGTTGCGCTACCACCGATGTCGGTCGCATTGCGCCTCAGCGACGCGCTCGACATCTCGCGCGGGGACATGGTCGTCGGACTCGAGGATCCCCCGCCCGCCGCGCGGGAGATCGACGCGATCGTGTGCTGGATGCACGAGCAGCCGCTGCGTGTACGTGGCCGCTACGCGCTCAAGCACACGACGCGCAGCTCCCGGGTCGTGGTCGACCAGCTCGAGCACCGTGTCGACGTCAACACGCTGGCGCACGCGCCGAGCTCGGAGCTGGCCCTGAACGAGATCGGCCGCGTGCGTCTACGAAGCTCGGCGCCCCTGATCGTCGACCCGTACTCGCGCAACCGGACCACCGGGAGCTTCATCCTCATCGACGAGGCGACCAACGAAACGGCGGGCGCCGGCCTGGTGCTAAGCGCGCGTTAGGCGCGCGGCGCGAGAGCTTCGTCGACTTCCGGTTCGGCTAGCTTCATGGCCGTGCGCACGCTTGGCCTGCGCTGGGTCGCCCTCGGTCTTGCCGGTTCGCTTGCGATCTGCGTCGCGAGCGCTGATCTGCTGCGCGCGCGGCCGGTCACCTGGTGGTTCGATCCGCACGTGCCGGGTGCGACGCCGCTCCTCTACGCCGGCATCCTCGCGCTTTGTGCGGCGTGGCTCGCGGTCGGCCGGCGCTTGCGCAGCCAGCCGGTACGTGCCGGCTGCGTCGTCGCGCTCGGTGCTGTCTGGTGCGCGCCGCTGCTGTTCGCGCCGGCCCTGTTCAGCCGCGACATGTACAGCTACCTCGCCGACGGCGCCATCCTCCACCACGGACTCGATCCGTACGTCCATGCTCCGGCGGCCCTGAGCAACCTCGGCGAGTCGCACCTGCTGAATGCGGTGTCGCCATTCTGGCGGCACACGATCGCACCCTACGGCCCCGCCTTCGTTGGCCTGGCCGCCCTGGTCGTCGCGGGCGCCGGGTCGAACCTGGTACTCGGCATCTTGCTCCTGCGCGTGCTCGAGCTCGGCGGCGTGCTGCTGCTGGCGGTGTTCGTGCCCCGGCTGGCCCGTGCGCTCGGTGCCGATCCGGCGCGAGCAACCTGGCTCGCGGTGATCAGCCCCCTCGTGCTGGTCTCGCTGATCGCGGGAGGCCACAACGATGCGCTGATGGCGGGGCTGCTCGTGGCGGGAGTGACGCTGGCGCTCGAGCGCCGCCCGCTGCTGGGCATTGCCTTGTGCGCGCTCGCAGCGACGATCAAGCTGCCCGCTGCCGCCGGAGTCGTGTTCATCGCCGCCGCCTGGGCTCGAGCCGAGCCCGAGCGCGCCGGTCGTATCGCACTCTGGAGCGCGCTCACAGCCGGAGCGCTGCTGCTCGTGGTCAGCGCGGCGACCGGCGTCGGCCTCGACTGGATCGGCGGCACGCTGGCGGCACCGGCCAAGGTGCGGATCGCGCTGACGCCGTCGACCGCGATCGGCTACTCCGTGGCTTCAGTCCTGCACGACTTCGGTGTCAGCACTCCCGCGCGCGCGATCGAATCGGCGATCGGGACGGCGCTGCTCGCGGCGACGGCGGCATGGGCGGTCTGGCTGTGTTCCCGCGTGCGCTACGAGACCCTGGCCTGGTACCTCGGTCTGCTGTTGCTCGTCTCCGTGTTGAGCGGACCGGCTCCCTGGCCTTGGTATGGCATCTGGGGTCTCGCGCTGATTGCCAGCTGCCCGCGGACGCTCGAGTGGCGCTGGCTGCCGTTGACGATCGCCGCCAGCACTTTTGCCATACGTGCCGACGGACAGGTGCTGCTGCATCGACAGGTGGCGCCGCTCGTGCTGGGCGCCTACGTCGTCATAGCGGTGCTGGCGCTGACGTCGGCGCGCCGTCGCTGGATGCCGCCGTTCTCCCGAGCGGCGGAGTTCGCGCGGTGAGCGCGACGCTCGAGCGACCGCGCGGGTCGGCGTCCTCGCGCGCGAGCGTCCAGCGGCCTTCGGAGGCCCCGCACCCCGCCCGGCCGTCTCGCCGGGCCCGGATCCTCGACGTAGCAACCGTCGCCTTACCCTGCCTACTCGCTGCCGGACTTGTGTTCTACGAGCTGGCGGCGCGAAGCCTCTGGCTGGACGAAGCGGCCACGGTCTCGATCGCCTCTCAGCACGGCGCGGCGCTATGGCACGCGATCGCCCACGACGGCGGCAACCTGCTCGGCTACTACCTGCTGGAGCACGTGCTGACCGGCTGGTTTGGACACGCTCCGGAACTGATCCGGCTGCCCTCGGCGCTCGCCACAGTGGGCACGGTGGCGCTATCGGTACTGCTCGCGCGCCGACTGTTCGACCGCCGCGTTGCCTTCGCCTCCGGCGTGCTCGTCGCCATGAGCCTGCCGTTGGTCTTCTGGGGTCAGGACGCGCGCGGCTACGCCCTGATGGTGATGTTCATCGTCGCTTCGTTCCTCGCCCTGGCGCGCATGCTGGACGCGCCGCGAGTGTCTCGGTATGCCTGGGCGGCCTACGCCGCCGCGCTCGTGCTGGCGATCTACATGAGCTTCGTCGCCGCGCTGGTCGTGCCGGCGCAGCTGCTGGTGGTGCTCGTCGGGCGCCGCCGGCGCCTCCAGGCCGTCGCCTCGGCTCTCGCCGCCGTCGCGGCGCTGTGCGTCCCGATAGTGGTGCTGGCGGCCGCACGCGGCTCCGGGCAGCTGTTCTGGGTCCCGGTCGTCGACGTCAAGCGGATCGACGAGATGCTCCGCTGGCTCGTCTCGGCCGGCCTGCCGCCGAACGTGCATCGCAGTTCGAGCGGTACGCCGCTGCTCGCGATCACGCTTTTGGCGCTCGTGGTGCCGGTTGTGCGCCTGCTGCGCCGGCCGGCGTGGCAGCCGGCGCTGCTGCTGAGCTGGCTGCTCGTGCCGCTCGCCCTGGCGCTGATCGAGTCGCTGATCGGCCAGCCCGTCGCGCTGGCGCGCACGAGCCTGGTGGCGCTGCCGGCGGTCAGTCTGCTGCTCGCCTGGGGCCTCCTAAGCGACGACCCCCGCTCCCGGGCCCTGCCCATCTGGCTCGGCTGGAGCGTCGTCGCCGTCTTGATCGCGTTGCGCGCGCTCCAGCTGGCGCCGAGCTATGGCGCTTCGCCGGAGAACTGGAAGGCGGCGGCACGATACGTGGGCCAGCGCACGCAAGCCGGCGACTGCATCGCCTTCTATCCGCTCGATGGCCGGATGGCATTCGACTTCTACGCGTCCGGGCGCGGGTTTCGCGCGCCGCTGCCGGCGCCGGTCCTGCCCGCGGTTCGGTGGGGTGTGCTGCGTCCGTACGTCGAGCGCTACGCGACGCTCTCGACCCCGCAGACGGCGCCGGTGGCGGCGCGCTGCTCGCGCTTGTGGCTGATCGCCAGCCACGAGGGTCAGCCTGACGGGCCGCCGCCAGCACGTGCCAACCTGGCCCGCTATCGAGCCCTGCAGGCTGAGCTCGCTCGCGTGTATCCCAGGCGCACGGCGGCGAAGTTCGGCTGGGCCAGCCCGGTGCGCGTCGAGCTGCTTCAGTAAGGGGCCTCGTGGACCGCGGTGAGAGCACCGCCTACCGGGCGGCCGGCGTCGACTACGGGACCCTCGACGCCGGCAAGCGCAGCGCGCTGAGCGAGGCGCTGGCTACGTCGACGTTGCTGGCCCGCCGCGGTGGCGATGCCATTGACGCCTCGCGGGGCGAGCCGGCGTTCGTGTTCGAGCTCGCCGGGCGGACTTTCGCCTTCGTGCTCGAAGGCCTGGGCACGAAATCGATGATCGCGCGCGCGACCCAGGAGCAGCTGGGCGTGAATGCGTTCGCTGCCGTCGCCTACGACACCGTGGCGGCGATCGTCAACGACCTGAGCTGCGTGGGCGCGCTGCCGCTCGTGGTCAACGCGTACTTTGCCACCGGCAGCTCGCAGTGGTACCGCGACGAGCCGCGCCAGGCGGCGCTGCTGGCCGGCTGGCGGGAGGGATGCGAGGCCGCCGGCGCGACCTGGGGCGGCGGCGAGTCGCCGTCGCTTCCGGGGCTCGTCGCCGAGGCGGAGATCGAGCTTGCCGGCTGCGCGGTCGGAGTCGTGCCCGACGCGGGGGGCGCGATCCTCGGGGAGCGGCTCGAACACGGCGATGAGATCGTGATCGTCGCCAGCAGCGGCCTTCACGCCAATGGCTCCTCGCTCGCCCGGATGATCGCCGATCAGCTGCCCGCCGGCTACGCCACCAAGCTGCCCAGCGGGCGCGAGTTCGGCGAGGCACTGCTCGATCGCAGCGTGATCTACGTCCCGTTGGTCGAGGCGCTCCTCGAGCGCGCTCTGCCGATCCACTACCTGAGCCACATAACCGGTCATGGGCTGCTCAAGTTGATGCGCCCGCGCCGCGAGTTGAGCTACCGGCTGCACGCGTTGCCGCCGATTCCCGAGGTCCTCGAATTTCTCGTCTCGCGCGCGAAGCTCCCGCCCCGTGCCGCCTACTCAACCCTCAACATGGGCTGCGGCTTCGCCGTGTATTGCGCCTCCGGCTCCGGCCCTGAAGTCGTGCGCGCGGCCCGGGATCTGGGTTTGAGCGCGCAGGTGGCGGGGGCGGTCGAGGCGGGACCTCGGCGGGTCATCCTCGAACCGGTGGATGTGACCTTCGAGAGCGGCGAGCTGGATCTAGGGCCGTGACGGCCAACATTTGCTGCTGATCGCGGGAGCGGCCCTTAAGGCCGCAGTCCCGTGCCGACGAATGACACCACGCTCATCGCCACCAAGAGCACGGTGCTGATCGCGATCAGGCGCGAGAACGCGCGGCCGCGCAGCTCGTAGGCCACGACCATCAGCGCCGGGAACGCGCACAGCAGCAGGCGCGGATTAGGCGGCACGTGGGCCGAGGTCACGGTCAGGAAGGCGATCCCGAGCGTCCACCACAGCGCGGGAGCGCCGACCTCGCGCCGGTGGCGCACGAGCAGCGCGAGGGCCCAGGCCAGGAACGCCGCGCCGACCAGGCCGCTCACGTAGTTGAGGTTGATCCCCGGGTGGTGCAGGCCGTGGAAGCCCGCGACTTGATGAGCCAGCTGCTTGGCCGCGTGCCACAGCGCCAGCGGTGTCGTGCGTTCATCCCAGCCGTAGCGCTGGGCCGTGAAGCTGGCCAGCGGGCTCCCGCTCCAAAGCCAGAGAAACGTGCCCACCGCGACCAGTCCGAGCGGAGCCAGCGCGGGGGCGAGGAGCGCTCGGCGTGCCCCTCGCTCGTTCCAGCCACCGCGACGCAGCTCGAGGAAAGCCGCGACCGCACAGGCGGGAACGATCGCCAGCGCCACCGGCGCCACCGCTGTCGCACTGGTGGCCAGCAGTCCCGCCAGGACCCAGCGACGGCGGTCGAGCGCGTACAGGCACCCGGCGGCGAGCGGCAGCATCAAGCCCTCGCTGTAGACCATCGAGAACACGATCGAGCCCGGGAACAGGCAGAAGAACAGCGCCGCCCGCCGCCCCGCGCGTTCGTCCCACCAGCCCGCCGCGAGCCGCTGGACGAGCACGGTGGTGATGAAGCCGCCCACGAGCGAGATCAGCACACCCGCGACGACGTAGCCACAGAACAGCACGTGAGCGACCAGCCACACGAGCATCGGGTAAAGCGGCAGAAAACCCAGCGTGCTCTGAAGGTGCGAGACGTGGGTTGGATAACCGTGGCTCGCCAAGGCCAGGTACCAGACTCCGTCCCAGTTAGACACCTGCGCCTTCAGCGACCAGTGCCGGTAGACGACGTCGCCGAGGGCGATCAGCAGGTAAAGCACGCGCGAGGCGAGGTAAACCGTCAGCGGCCAACGCAGCTGCGCGAGCCAGCCTGTGGCGCCCTCACGCGTTGCGCGGCGGCGAGCGGGCGAGCGCCGAGTCGGCGGTGTCAGCTCGGCCGGGCCCGGTTGTGTTTCGAGCCCCGGGCGCGTCCCGAGCGCCTCCGGGAGCGAATACACGGGGTGGATTTTAGGTTCGGTTGAGGCCGCGGCCCCAGCCGCTAACGAGACACTAATCGTCACCTCAGAATGTAAAGTGGCGCGCCGATGTTCAAGAAGGTGTTGATTGCCAACCGGGGCGAGATCGCGGTTCGGATCGCTCGTGCGTGCGAAGAGCTCGGGATCGCCACCGTCGCGGTTTACTCCGAGCTCGACCGCAACGCGATCCACGTCAAGCGGGCGGGGGAGGCCTTCCTGCTCGGCCCCGGCCCCGCGAGCGAGAGCTACCTGAACATCGAAAAACTGCTCGACGCGGTGCGCCGTTCAGGGGCCGAGGCCGTCCATCCCGGCTACGGGTTCCTGGCCGAGAACGCCGCCTTCGCTCAGGCCCTGGCGGATGCTGGGATCACGTTCATCGGACCGCCGGCGTCGGCCATCGAGGCGATGGGCTCGAAGACGCGGGCCCGGGAGCTGATGGCCAAAGCCGGCGTGCCGATCGTGCCCGGCACCACCGAGCCTGTGGCGAGCGTCGAGCAAGCCCGGGCGCTGATCGCAGAGACGATCGGCTACCCGGTAGCGGTCAAAGCCGCCGGTGGTGGAGGTGGCAAGGGCTTTCGGGTTGCCCTCTCGGAGGACGCTTTGGGCGACGCTTTCGAGGGCGCGGCCCGTGAAGGAGAGAAGTTCTTCGCCGACTCGACGGTCTACCTCGAGCGCTATCTGCCGGACCCGCGCCATGTCGAAGTCCAGGTGCTGGCCGACCAGCACGGCAACGTCATCCACCTCGGCGAGCGCGACTGCTCGCTCCAGCGTCGCCACCAGAAGCTGATCGAGGAGGCGCCGGCGCCGGCCGTGGATCAGGAGCTGCGGGCGCGGATCGGCAAGATCGCCACCGATGCCGCCGCCGCGGTGGCCTACACCGGCGCCGGCACGATCGAGGGCCTGCTCCAGGACGGCGATTACTTCTTCCTGGAGATGAACACCCGCGTGCAGGTCGAGCATTGCGTCACCGAGATGGTCACCGGCGTCGACATCGTCAAGGAGGGCATCCGCGTGGCCGCGGGTGAGCCGCTGTCGATCCGCCAGGAGGAGGTAGAGCTGCGCGGGCATGCGATCGAGTGCCGGATCAACGCTGAGGACGCGTCGAAGAACTTCGCCCCTGCGCCGGGGCGGATCGGCCACTACCGCGAGCCGGCCGGACCGGGAGTCCGGGTCGACTCGGGCGTCGGGCCGGGATCGGAGATCTCCCCCATGTACGACCCGATGGTCGCCAAGCTGATCGTCTGGGACGTCGATCGCGAGCAGGCGACGGCGCGCATGGTGCGAGCGCTGCGTGAGTACGAGATCGAGGAGCTGAAGACGCTGCTGCCGTTTCACGAGGCGATCCTCCAGACCCGGCAGTGGGCGGCGGCGGAGACCTGCCGCGACCTGATCTCGGACCGCAAGTGGCTGAAGACGCTTGCCTTCGTCGCGGCCGAGAAGCCCGGCGATCAGCCGGCGGAGGAGCCCCCCACGCTCGAGCAGCAGTACACGGTCGAGGTCTCCGGCAAGCGCTTCGAGGTAAAGGTGATCGGCCCGCCCGCACCGGGCGGCGCGGACGCGGCGCTCAACGGCGCTACCCCGGCGGCTGCCGCGGCGCCGGCCGCGCGAAAGCCACCTCGGCGCGCCGATCGCACGGGCTCCGGCGGAGCCGGCGGAGGCGGGGACACGCTTGCCTCACCGCTTCAGGGGACGGTGCTCAGGGTCGCAGTCGAGAAGGGGGCGAACGTCGAGGCGGGCGCCCTGGTGTGCGTGATCGAAGCGATGAAGATGGAGAACGAGATCATCGCGCACAAGGCCGGCACCGTGGCCGAGCTGCCGATCGCAGCAGGCGCGCCGGTGGCCAGCGGCGACACGCTCGCCGTGATCAGCTCGTAACCGCGGCGACGTTCTGATCGTGGATCTGGCGCTGGGACCGGCTCCGGCGGCCATCCGGAAGCGGTGCCTCCGCGCCCCGGTGCGCCAGCGCGCGCAGGTAGCTCACGTCTTCCTCGAGGATGCGCAGCGCCTCGTCCCGTGGGATCGGCCCACCGTGCCCCGGGACCACCGTGTCGACGCGCTCCACCAGCGCCCGCAGCCGCTCCAGCGTGAGAAGGTATGCCTCGACCGAGCCGCCGGGCGAAAGCCACGGAATCTCGACTGGAGACAGATAGTCGCCGCACACGAGCACTCCGAGCCACGGGATCAGATATGCCGCGCCGTCGGGCGTATGCCCGACCGCGGGATGCAGTTCGAGCTCCCGTTGGCCATCGCCGAGGGCGAGCCGCCCCGGCACGGGAAGCGACTGCACCGCGCCCAGGGACAGTGGAACGGGGCGCTTGACGTAGTGCTCGTCGTCGAAATCGCGCAGCTCGCGCTGGGCCTCGCCGGGTTCGGCTCGCAGCCGCACGGCCGTGCTCTCGCCGCAGCCGAGCGATGCGTCGGGAAATGCGAAGCGTCCGAGCAGGTGGTCCCAGTCCCCGTGCGTGGCCAGCAGCCCGGAGACCGGAAAGCCGGCCTGACCGAGCACGTGCGGCAGCGCGTCGAGCTCGTGCGGGAGGACCGGCGAGTCGATCACGAAGCCCTCCTCGCCCGCGCGTACGGCGGTGCAGGTCGTTTGCCAGAAGGCGCTGATGCAGACGATCAAGTCGGCATCGAGCGCTGTGACCTGCATAGCACGCGCTACGCCGCCCCGATCAGCTTGGCCGCCTCGCGCAGCGTGCTGACCTCGGCATCGGGTTTCTTCTGTCCCGGCTCGAGCGGCTGCTTGTTTCGATTGACCCAGATGATCGGGATCTTCTTCTTCAGACAGGGCTCGACGTCGTGGTAGTAGCTGGCGGCGACGTGAACCCAGCCCTTCTTGCCTCCGATGCGCCGCTCGCACTCGGTGAAGTGCGCCGGGTCGGGTTTGTAGGAGCGCACCTGCTGCGCCGTCACGACGAGGTCAAAGTCGAGCGGAATGTGGCGGCGCGTCTGACCGAGCAGCTTGTCGTCGATGTTCGAGATCAGCCCGACCTTGTACTTCTTGGCGATCTTCTGCAGCACCGGGTTGGTCTCCTTGAACGCCGGCCAGCGCTGCACGGAGTCCGGGAGGAAGCCTGAGCGGGAGGGCTCCAGCGGCCAGCCCACGCGCTTGGCGATCTCGACCGCCGTCCGCCGCAGGACCTCGGCGTAGAGCTCGTAGGACCCCGCTTGGATCTTCTGCTGGACCTCGTGGAACAGCGGGATCAGCTCATCGCGCTCGATCGTGAAGCCATCGCGCTCGGCTTCACGGTGGAAGGCGTCGTAGGCGCCGGTCTCCCAATCGATCAGCGTGCCATAGACATCGAAGGTCACGAACGAGATCTGCTTTGGGATGGCCATGGCGCGGGCATGATGCCACGCAGGCGGCTTCAATAGAGTGCAGATCGGCCATGGACCTACTGGAATACCAGGGAAAGCAGCTGTTCGCTCGGCACGGTGTCCCGGTCCCCACCGGGCGTCCGGCGAGCACAGTCGAAGAGGCCGTGACCGCGGCCGACGACGTCGGCTACCCCTGCGCGATCAAGGCGCAGGTGCAGATCGGCGGGCGCGGCAAGGCCGGCGGAATCAAGCTGGCCCAGGATCGCGATGAGGCGCGCGCGCATGCCGAGGCGATCCTCGGCATGGACATCCGCGGGCTGACCGTGCACGAGGTCTGGATCGAGCGCGCATCCGAGATCGCCTCGGAGTACTACGCCTCGGTGATCTTCGACCGCTCGGCGAAGGCGCCGCTGATCATGCTCTCGACAAAGGGCGGCATGGACATCGAGGAGGTCGCGGAGTCCGACCCGGAGGCGATCGCGCGGCTGCACGTCGACCCGCTGCTCGGTTTTCAGGACTTCCACGGCCGTCGCCTCGCGTTCGAGGCTCGCGTCGACGAGGACGTCGTGCGGCCTGTGGGGACGATGCTGGGCAAGCTCTACGACGTGTTCACCGAGGAAGAGGCGACCCTGGTGGAGGTCAACCCGCTGATCGTCACCCCGGGCTCCGCCGGCGAAGCCGGTGGACGCGACGTCACGGCGCTCGACGCGAAGGTCACGCTCGACGACAACGCGCTCTTCCGTCATCCGGACAATGCCGCCCTGCGCGACGTCTCCGGGGAGGACGCGCAGGAGCGAATGGCTAAGGAGCGCGGGCTCACCTACGTCAAGCTCGACGGCGACATCGGCATCCTCGGCAACGGCGCCGGCTTGGTCATGTCGACGCTCGACGTCGTCGATCAGGCCGGAGGAAAGCCGGCCAACTTCCTCGACGCCGGCGGCGGCTCCAAAGCCGAGGCGATCACCAGCGCAGTCGAGGTGATCCTGTCCGATCCAAAGGTTAAGGCGGTGCTGTTCAACATCTTCGGCGGGATCACCCGCTGTGACGAGGTCGCGCGCGGGCTGATCGAGGCCTTCGCGCAGATCGAGCCGCAGGTGCCTTTCGTCGTTCGCCTCGACGGCACCAACGACGTCGAAGGGCGCCGGTTGCTCGCCGAGGCCAACCTCCCGAACGTACACAGCGAGACGACGATGGACGGCGCCGCTCGTAAGGTGGTCGAGCTGGCGGGCGGAGCATGAGCATCCTCGTCGACACGGCCACGCGCCTCTGCGTGTCGGGGATCACGGGCCGCGAGGGCACTTTCCACGCGCTGCGCGACCGCGAGTACGGCACTCAAGTCGTCGCCGGCGTGACGCCCGGCAAGGGCGGCCAGGACGTCGAAGGCATTCCGGTATTCGACACCTTCCACGAGGCAGTCGCGCAAACAGGCGCCAACACGGCGATGATCTTCGTCCCACCGCGCTTCGCCGCCGACTCGATTCTCGAGGCCGAGGACGCGGAGATCCCCCTGATCGTGGCCATCACCGAGGGAATCCCGGCGCACGACGAGCTGCGCGTGTTCAACGCGATCAAGAAGAATCGCCGCTCGCGCCTGATCGGCCCCAACTGCCCGGGCGTCCTCTCTCCCGGCAAGGCAAACGTCGGGATCATCCCCGCGAGCTTCTTCAAGCAGGGCAACGTCGGCCTCGTCTCGCGCTCGGGCACGCTGACCTACCAGATCGGCAACGTCGTCGCGCAGAGCGGCTTCGGCAACTCGACGATCGTCGGCATCGGCGGCGACCCTGTTCCCGGCACCGACTTCATCGACGTGATCGCGATGTTCGAGGAGGATCCGGAGACCGAGCTGATCGTGATGTGTGGCGAGATCGGCGGCGATGCCGAGGAGCGCGCGGCGGAGTACATCGAGGCCAACGTGGCCAAGCCAGTGGTCGCCTACATCGCCGGCTTCACCGCTCCGCCGGGCAAGACGATGGGGCATGCGGGCGCCATCGTCTCGGGCTCGCGTGGCACCGCCGCCGCCAAGGCCGAGGCGCTCGAGGCCCAGGGTGTAAGGGTCGGGCGCACGCCCACGCAGGTGGCTGAGCTGGCGGTCTCGCTGCTCGGCGCCACCGCCTGAGCCCGGCGGCTGCCGCTCGCGTCAGCGGCTGCCCGGCGCAGGTTACGCGCCGGCCGCACAAGCGCGTAGTCTTCCGCCGATGGCCAAGCCGATCTCGTTCGCACGCGGCGCGCCCTCGCTGGACATCGTCGACGTGGACTCCCTCCGGGCTGCTGCCGAGCGCGCGTTCGCCAGCGATCCGGGCGGACTGTGCGGCTACGGAACTGCGATCGGCTACCCGCCCCTGCGGGCGTGGATCGCCGAGCGCCATCAGGTCGAGCCAGAACAGGTGATCGTCACCAACGGTTCGATGCAGGCCGATGCCTTCCTGTTCGACGCGCTGGTCGAGCCGGGCGACGTGGTGATCGTCGAGCGGCCGACTTACGACCGCACGCTGCTGTCGCTGCGCCAGCGCGGTGCCGACATCCGGATGGTCGAGCTCGAAGCCGACGGGATCGACGTCGCCGCGGTCGAGCGGGTGCTCCTGGCGGGCGCCAAGCCAAAGCTCGCCCACATCATCCCGAACTTCCAGAATCCTGCCGGCTACACGCTCTCGGCTGAGAAGCGCGAGCGCCTGATCGAGCTCGCCCAGGCACACGAGTTCACGATCTTCGAAGACGACCCCTACATCGAGCTTCGCTTCGAAGGCTCGCCGGCTGCGACGATGCTTTCGATGGGCGGCGACTCCGTGGTGTACGCGTCGTCCTTCTCCAAGACCGTCTGCCCGGGCATCCGGGTCGGCTATCTAGTCGGTCCGGCCGAGCTGATCGCCCGGATCGTCAAACGGGCGACCGGCACGTACATCTCGCCCAACATGGTTGCTCAAGGGATCGTCAACGAGTTCTGCCGCTCGGGCGCGCTCGACCGCTCGATCGAGACGGCCAAGCAGGCCCTGCGCGAGCGCGCGCAGACCCTGGCCGAGGCCCTCCGCCGCGAACTGCCCGAC
This sequence comes from Solirubrobacterales bacterium, assembly GCA_019239445.1. Classification (GTDB taxonomy): domain Bacteria; phylum Actinomycetota; class Thermoleophilia; order Solirubrobacterales; family Solirubrobacteraceae; genus Palsa-465. The sequence goes on along the minus strand of JAFAZV010000048.1, from coordinate 1,407 downwards.
GCGCGCTTCGTCTCGCCCCAGGGCGGCTACTTCATGTGGGTCGCGCTGCCACGGGGCACCGACGTGAACGCCTTGTTCACCGCCGCCGCCGAGCGCGACCTGCAGTTCGTCAAGGGCTCGGATTTCGTGCTCGAGGGGGCTGAGTCGTCCCTGCGGATCGCCTACTCCGGCGTCACGCCGGCCGAGATCGAGGAAGGGGTGGCCCGCCTCGCTGACGCCTACCGCGAGGTGACGGCCTCGGAGAAGGCCGATGCGGCCTGAGGAGGTAACCGGGCTCGGGACGCTCGCCGGCGACGCCACCGCCGGGGTGGCGCTTCAGGCTCGGGACATGCACGAGGCGATCGCGCGTCGCGTGTTCGCCTCGCTCGGACGCACGGGAGCACCCGTTGAGCTCGTCCACGACCGGATCGCGTCGCTCGCTTATGACGGCGCTCGCGGTCTCAGCGGGGGCCTGGTCCGGATGAGTTCGCATGCGATCGCTGCGACGCGCTCCACCGGCGCAGCGCCCCTGGAAAGCTCGACGTTCGGTCGCCTCGCCCTCGGGGCATTAAACGGCGTTTGGGGAGACCGCCTGCAGCGCCAGCGAAATGCCTTGGCACTGACGATGACGCTGCGCCGAGGCGGCCGGGACGTCGGGCTCGGCCCCGGGGAGCTGGCGCGGGCGTATCCCGACGCGACGCCCAAGCTCGCCGTCTTCGTCCACGGGTTGTGCCAAATCGACGACGCCTGGAAGCTCGGCGCCGAGCGCCATATCCCGTACGGAACCCGCCTCCAATCCGAGCTCGGTTTCACCCCACTCTACGTTCGCTACAACTCGGGCCGCCACATCTCCGAGAACGGCCGCCTGCTCGCGCGGCTGCTCGACGACGCGACGCAGAGTTGGCCGGTCGAGGTGGCGGAGATCGCCTTGATCGGGCACTCGATGGGCGGGCTGGTGTCGCGCAGCGCGTGCCACTACGCAAGCACCGCCGGCGAGCGAACGGACCCTGCCGGCCAGCGGACGGACCGCGGCGACGAGCAGACGGACACCGCCGGCGCTCGGATCCCCCCGCCGGCTTGGCCGGCGAAGGTGCGCCACGTGTTCACGCTCGGCTCGCCTCACTGGGGCGCGCCGCTCGAGAAGGCCGCTACCGCGGCCACGGGCGCGCTGGCCCGGCTTCCGGAGACACGGGGTTTCGCGCGCGTCCTCAAGGCACGCAGCTCCGGGATCAAGGACCTGGGTCACGGCTACCTCGTCGACGAGGATTGGCTCGACCAGGACCCCGACGCGTTCATGCAGCAGGCCGGTTCGGTGATCCCGTTCCTCGACTGCGCGAACCACTACTTCGTCTGCGCCACCGTGTCGCGCGACGCGAACGCACCGCTCGGCCGGATCGTCGGCGACCTGCTCGTCCTGCGCGAGAGCGC